>NZ_LGEL01000136.1 GCF_001636695.1 Pedobacter panaciterrae | reverse complement strand
AGATGTGTATAAGAGACAGGACATATACTTTATTTATACCTTTACTTTTTTATAGCTTAAAGGATTCCCATCTGTCTGTTTTGCAATTTTTGGAAGAAATTTCATTACCGGCGGTGTTTGCTTTAATTAGCGGGGCAGGTATGCTTTTTGTAAGAGCAAATTTAGGGGTTACCAATTCATTTCTGATTTGCATTATTGGTTTTATTGTTGGAGCCATTATATATATAGGATTATGGTTCCTGACGAAATTTACAAGAAATAAAATGAATAGGATTCTTGAGATTGGTCAGTTCCTAATTAAAAAGAATAAATTAAAAGCTTAAATAATCTAAAAAATGAACTACAGATCAATTGAAGATTTAAACCACGCAATTACTACAAACCTTTCTAAAGTGCCTTTGGAGATAGATTTGATTGTGGGTGTTCCAAGAAGTGGGTTGCTGGCGGCGAATTTGCTTGCTTTGCATTTAAATCTTCCCTTTACTGATGTTGAAGGATATATTAATGGAAGAATTCTTCAATCAGGAGAGCGGTTAAAATCTTATATCAAGCCTTTTAGCGAATATAAAAATATACTTATTGTTGAGGATAGTATTTGGTCTGGCAGCTCTATAATTAATGTTAAGAGCAAGCTTAATGGACTTTATCCGGAAAAGAAAGTATTGTATACTGCTGTGTATGCTGTAGCAGAGGCAACTGATAATATTGACTTTTACTTTGAAATATGCCCTGGACCAAGAATTTTCGAATGGAATATGATGCATCATGATCTGCTGGAAAAATGTTGTTTTGACATAGATGGTGTATTGTGTATAGATCCAACAGAAGATGAAAATGATGACGGGCCTAAGTATGAACATTTCCTGGAAAATGTAGAGCCATTTTTTAGACCAAGCAAAACTATTGGTTATTTGGTTACCAATAGGTTAGAGAAGTATAGGGCGCTAACTGAAGACTGGTTGCTGAGGCATAATGTAAAGTATAATCATTTAATTATGCTGGATCTGCCAGATAAGGCAGCCAGATTAAAAGCAAATAATCACGGTGGTTTTAAAGCGTCTGTATATACTAAATATGATTGCTATTTATTTATTGAAAGCTCTATTTGGCAATCAAAACAGATAGCCGATATATCGGGAAAACCTGTTTATTGTACCGATGAAAGAAAAATGGTATTTCCAAATAGTATAGGGAAATCGAAGTTTTTGTTAAGAAAGGTAGTTAAGAAGCTAATTGGGAAATAAAAATTTAGTTTATTAAAGCCAATTCTTTAAACATGGAATGCTGGATTTAAGAACCTGTCAAAATGATTATATTGATAAATATTTTATACTGAAAAGATGAAAAAAACAAATCAAATTATTAATAGCATTTTAATAACATTTATCGTTTTTTTTACTTGTTGTACTCCTGATAAAAAGGAATATGTAGAAGTTGGGCCCCTTAGAGACAAGCAGGTTAAAATGAAGGATATGTTTGGTATTAATGGCTTTGAATGGGATTTTTACGATTTGCAATATAATTTTGATACCACTAAATTTAATTTAGTAAGAAATTTTAGTGGATTTAGACATTTCCTGGACTGGGAGAGAATTGAACCTGAGAAGGGGGTGTTTAGATTTAACCATAAGCCTGAGGGGGGCTGGAGTTACGACGAGGTTTATCAACGGTGTTTTAAAGATAGTATGCTGGTTGTAGTAGATCTGCAGGTTACACCAAGCTGGATGATAAATACTTATCCTGAAAACAGACGTCAAAGAGATTTGATGCCAATCAGTTTTGGTGATAAAAGAGACGCACCGTTATCCTATATAGAGATTGCAAAAGCGGGTTTTCAATTTGCGGCCAGATACGGAAGAAACAAGAAAATAAGTAAAGATCTGATAAAAGTTCCGAAAGAAGCTAATGAACCCATTATAGGTTTGGGCTACATAAAATATATTGAAAGTAGCAATGAGCCCGATAAATGGTGGAAAGGTAGAGATTGTGAGCAAAGTCCGGAAGAATATGCTGCTCAGCTTTCAGCATTTTATGATGGCCATAAAGGCAAATTAGGTAAAGGTGTGGGTGTTAAAACGGCCGACTCGACCATGAAAGTAGTTATGGGAGGGCTTGCAAAACCAAAAGTTGAATATGTAGAGAGAATGGTTGAGTGGTGTAAAAAACATAGGGGATATAAAAAGAATGGTGATGTTGATTTGTGTTTTGATGTTATCAACTATCACATGTATTCAAATGATTATACCGGATGGTTCGCCAGATTTAAAAGTAAAAAGAGAGGAGTTGCTCCGGAGACTAATGAAATGAGTGAAATTGCAAAAGGTTTCACGGAATTGTCTGCGAAATTAGGAAATATGCCCGTTTGGTCTACCGAGACAGGATATGATATAAGCGAGAAAAGTGTACAGAGAGCTATTCCGATAGGATCAAAATCTAATCTGATTACACAGGCAGATTGGTTGCTTCGATTGGGATTATTGTATGCAAGGTTAGGAATTGATAAGGTTTTCTATTATCAATTATATGATAATAATGATCCTGGAACCGATCCTGGAACTTCCTTTGGATATTCTGGCTTAGTGGAGAAGAATAAGAAAAGAAGGCCCGCTGCAGATTATATCCATCAGGTAACTAATTTGATTGGTGACTATTATTACTACAATTCAATTAATAAGGATCCAATAGTTGATATTTATCAGAATGGGAAAAAAAGAATGTATGTTTTGGTTGTTCCTGATGAAATAGACAGAAAGGAAAAATATTCTTTAGACTTGAACCAGGCCAAAAAAGCAATTATACATCAGTTAAACCCGGGTTTTGATAGTATGATAACCAAAGAGGTGGCAACTAAAAATGGAGTATTGGAAGTTGAAGTAACTGAGACCCCAATTTTTATAGAGGCAAAATAAATATTTGAAGCACGAATGAGTCAAATTACCATAATTACTGTAAATTTTAATCAAATTAAGGTAACTGAGGATTTTTTAAGATCTGTACTACGCCATGCCTCTAATGAAGACATAGAGCTTATTTTGGTTGATAATGGTAGTAAAGAGGATAATGAAGCTTATTTTAAAAGGATATATCCTGACGTAGTATATATTAGATCAAGTAAAAATCTGGGATTTGCAGGTGGCAACAATCTAGGGATACAAGCAGCTAAAGGTGAATATATTTTGCTGTTAAATAATGATACGGAAATAACTGAAAATATGATTCCGGTTCTTTTGAATGAAATGGAACTGCGTCCGGATATTGGGTTAATTTCGCCATTAATCTTGTATTATGAAGATCCACAGATTATTCAATATGCAGGCTTTACGGAAATGAATTACTTAACAGGAAGAAATAGGGGGATAGGTAATAAAGAGGTTGATAGTGGACAATACAACTTGGACAGCAGAGAAACCGGTTATTGCCACGGGGCAGCAATGATGTGTCGTAAAAAGGATCTTGAAAGTGCAGGTCTGATGTCAGAGGATTTTTTCCTCTATTATGAGGAATTGGACTGGTGTGATAAATTTAAGAAAACAGGAAAAAAAATATGGTTTACCGGTAAAACGAAAATTTACCATAAGGAATCAATGAGTGTGGGTAAGGAAAGTATTATTAAGACATATTTTATGACCAGAAACAGGATGCTTTACATCAGAAGAAATACAAGCTTATTAAATACAATTATCTTTAGCAGTTATTACATCTGTTTTGCATGTCCGAAACAGATTGTATCTTATGTAATCAAGAAAAGGTTGGATTTAGTGAAATGGGTGGTTAAGGGTGTGTTTTGGAATCTTACAAACTCAAAGAGCAGTAGTAAATTAGGATTTAAAATTTAAGGGGAAATGATAGTAATTTTTTGGGTTTCTCTTTTTATAATTCTTTACACGTTTATTGGATATGGATTTGTTTTATTTCTACTCATTAAAATAAAGAGACTGTTCTATACCTCTCCTTCATTGGATACGAATCTGGAATTTCCGAATGTAACCATACTTGTTGCCGCTTACAATGAAGAAGATATTATTGAGGCTAAGGTGGAAAATACTTTAGGACTGGATTACCCACAGGGAAAAAAACAAATTATTTTTGTGACCGATGGGTCAACGGATAGTACTACTGATAAGCTTGAGAGGTTTAATGATGTACTGGTATTACATGAAGATTCAAGAGCCGGGAAGATGGCCGCTATTAAAAGGGCTATGCCATTTGTTGAGGGTGAAATATTAATTTTCACAGATGCGAATACATTTTTAAATAATGAAGCAATTAAAGAATTGGTTAAGCATTATCGGAATGATAAAGTTGGTGCAGTAGCTGGAGAAAAGCGAATTTTTGTGGATCAAACTGCTGATGCGAGCTCTGCGGGTGAAGGATTTTATTGGAAGTACGAATCGTTATTGAAAAAATGGGATTATGAACTGTATTCAAATGTGGGAGCGGCCGGGGAATTATTCAGTATAAGAACTAAACTTTACGAGAATGTAGAATCAGATACCATCATTGACGACCATATGATTGCCATGAGGATAGCTGAGAAAAGTTACATTATAGCGTACGAGCCAAAAGCCTACGCCATGGAGACGGCATCTGCGAATACTGCAGAGGAATTAAAAAGAAAAATAAGAATTGCGGCAGGGGGGATACAGTCTATTTTTCGCTTAAAAAAGGCAGCAAATCCTTTTAATAATCCAATTTTTACATTCCAGTATATTAGTCATCGTGTGTTGAGGTGGACTATAACTCCATTTTTACTAATTGCCTTGCTTGTTGTAAATGGACTTATAGTATATCATTATGATTCGATGTTCTATAAAACGGTATTTATTTTACAGATCTTATTTTACACTTTAAGTATACTGGGATTTATTTTTGAGCGTAAAAATATACGTATAAAGGCCCTTTTTGTACCTTATTATTTTTGTCTGATGAATTACGCAGTAATTGCAGGAATAATACGGTATTTTAAAAAGAGCCAAAGTGCGGCCTGGGAGAAATCAAAAAGAAAATAGCCTATATATAATCCCAGTAATTTAAACTGGTCTCTTGTTCTTCAAAAGCAATACATCCGACATATTCTTTATCTGGCATAAAGCTTAGGAGTGCGTATTTAACTTGTTTTCTGGTAATTGAACTGTTTAAACTGTTAAGTTCGTTCATGTTGTCTATCAGACCTTCGCCAGAAGCTTTTAGGATGGCCTCTTTTCTTGTCCATATGGAGTAGAATCCTGAGCTTGTGCTCTGGTTGCCCATTAGTTTTAATTCCTCGGGGCTAAAACTAGAGGAGGATATATCCTCATAATTGAAATGATGATCTATATGCTCGATATCAATTCCTATTTTAAAGGGACTAACACCAATGAGAATGTAATTTTTACTATGAGTCACGTTAAATTCAATGCCACTAACTGCTGGCTTCTTGTTCTCAGATTTGTATATACATATTTTAGCTGGTGGTATTGAAAGAAATTCTGATAAAATATTTCTTAGGACATATTTTGACGCGATGTATCTTTTTCTGTCAGTTTCTTTGAAGTAACGAGAAGCTTTTTCAATTTCTGTGTATGAGAGATTAGATTCATACCTATTGCAGATTTGATTCTGTCTCTTATACACATCT
>NZ_LGEL01000137.1 GCF_001636695.1 Pedobacter panaciterrae | reverse complement strand
AGATGTGTATAAGAGACAGAAATTAAATAGTGAAGCTGTCATTATAAAATTGCAGGATCTTACCGCACTTAGAAAAGAAGCACTACGATCAAACCTTCAAACAATTGAACTGCAACAACTCAATCAACTTAAAGACAGGATATTTTCAATAATTGCTCATGATTTAAGAGGCCCGTTGATTAATCTTTCGGAAATACTTAAAATGACATCAGAAGATGTAATAACCATTGAAGAGTTCAAAGTTCTAGCACCTAATTTAAGCAGAGACATTTCATACACCACAGAGCTTTTAGATAATATTTTACATTGGTCCAGAAGCCAGTTAAAGGGTTACGGAATTGATAAGAGTTTCTTCGATTTAAAAAATATGCTAGTTAATGAAATCAATTATCATTTACCCGCAGCTGAAGCAAAAAATATACGAATAGTGCAAGATGTTTTTCCGGGGGAGATGGTTTATGCCGATAGGCTGATGATACAAATTGTGGTTAGAAATATATTAAACAATGCTATTAAATTTTGTAATAAAAATTGTGAAATACATATTACAGCTGTATATAAGAAAGATGGATTCATTGAGCTTTGTATACAGGATAATGGCATTGGAATGTCCAAATCTGCACTCAAAAAAATACTTAGTGGAGAGAACTTATCTACAAGAGGAACGATGAATGAAAAAGGCACTGGATTGGGCCTGGTAATATGCAAAGAGTTTATGGAAAAAAATGATGGTAAACTTATGGTAAAAAGTGAATTAGGCAAAGGTTCTTCTTTTTGCATCTATCTACCGGTAGATGTAAAATAAAAAGAGGGTCTCCAAAAAGGTAAGATCGTCATCTCGACGATAGGAGAGATATAATGATGTCATTAGTACGGTGATCTTACCTTTTTGGACACCCTCTTTTTAATAATGGTTTTTATTTACCAGTTACTTCGTTTATGGCTTGTTGTTCTTTTAATGCATCTACATTATTTTTGTTGCCAAAGTTTTGAGTTTTATCTGCAAAATATTCAAGTATGCCAACAATAGTGTCCAAATTGTCTGAGACCCTTTGATGCATATCAGGCAAATCTTTCTCTAACCTTTTATCTCCAAGTTCTATATTATCAACTTCAATTTTTCCCAGCTTTTGAATAATTGCCTGTTGTGAGTGTTGTAAGTCTTCTAATTCTCTTACGATTTTCTGCATCAATTCAAACTTCTTTAAAGTATCCATATTCGTATTTTAATTAAGATTAATATTCATTTTATATTATAATTCAACCAATTATCCTGCCAATATGTTTTAATTTTTTATAATGAGATCATCGGAGCATCGTTATTGAAGTAAAAAATTATGGACAAAATTTGCAATACCGACAAATAACTAATACTTTAGTTGTTTAATATTACCCGTATGAAAAGAGCATTTCTTGTATTTTTTGTAGTTATTTCCTGCCAAATCACTTACGGACAGACTAAAGCTGTTCTTGATAATGATAAATTGCTGGAATATTATCAAACTCAAAAATATATTGAAGCAGCGCAGTATTTGCAAAGCGTGTATGCTGAGGACACTCAGAATGAAAAAGAAATATCACAGCTTGCATATGCAAATATGATGGCGGGGAAACTTCCTGAAGCTGAAAAAAACTACTTAAAGCTGCACGAAAAACAACCGCAGAATTTATCCGTACTATTTAGTCTTGCAAACATTAACCTTAGAAGAGGTAACGATGAAAATGCTAAGGCCTATTATATGGACATACTTAAAATTGACAGCACCAATTTTACCGTATATAAGCAGTTAGCGAATTTAAATAAGGGTGAAATGAACCTGGCTAAAATAGGGTATCTTGAAAAAGCCAACAAGCTAAACCCTATTGATCCTGATGTGGTATTTGATTTATGCGAGTTATACTTCAAAATGAACTTTTTTGATAAAGCGAGTAATATACTGCAGCCCGCCTTAAGCGCCGACAGTACAAATCTTCAATTGCTAAAAATGAAGATGCCGATTAGTATGGCAAATAAGAAATATGATGAGTCCATCCAGACAGGTCAAAAATTACTAAGCTATGGTGATAGCTCGACCTTTGTACTTAATAACCTGGGGAAATCTTATTTTTTCATTCTTGACTATAAAAATGCTTTAAAGAACTTTTTAGCTATAGAGAACAAATCGATGGATAGTGAAGCATTGTATTATGCAATTGGACTTAGCTACAGAGGGCTTAAGGATTATAAAGATGCTATCCCTTATCTCGAAAAAGCAATAAAAGAAGGTATATCAACCAAAATTGCCAGTTACTATGGCTTACTAGGCGATTCATTTGAAGGTGTAGACAAGAATACAGAAGCAAATGTGGTGTATAAAAAAGGCCTCCAATTTGAAAATAATGGAAGCCTGCTATATAATATTGCCCTGGTTTATGAAACCAAGCTTAACGATAAGAAAAATGCAATTGATTATTACGAACAATATTTAAAGACAATCAATCCAAAAGAACAACCAAAGCTGATCGGATTTGTTAAAAACAAGATTACCGAATTAAAAAGGTAATTATCTATTTACTAGCCTTGCAACGTATTTACCTATAATATCAAACTCTAGGTTCACTGTGCTATCTACATTAACCTCATGTAAATTAGTATGTTCAAAAGTGTAAGGTATGATAAATACAGAAAATTCATCAATTTCTGAATTTACAACTGTTAAACTGATTCCATTAACAGATACTGATCCTTTTTCTACAGTAACATTCCCATTTTTAGAATCGTACTTAAACCGATACTCCCAGCTTCCATCCAACTCAACTCTCTTAATACATACTGCTGTTTGATCTACATGGCCCTGAACAATATGTCCGTCTAATCTGCCATTCATTAACATGCAGCGCTCCAGATTTACTTTATTACCTATTTTTAACTCATTAAGGTTACTTTTTTGTAGTGTCTCTTCTATTGCTGTAACTGTATGAGTATCCTCTGATAATGCAACCACAGTTAAACATACTCCATTATGAGAAACACTTTGATCTATCTTTAGCTCGTTACTTAAATTTGATTTTACGATATAATGCCTGTTTGTTCCTTCTGATATTATATCTGTAATCTCTCCAAGCGTTTCAATTATTCCTGTAAACATATTTATTAATTAAACTTAACTCTATTTTTTCTCCAGTTGCTTACTATTCCTACCTGATTTTGTATCTGTACCATATCTGGTTTTTTTAGTGAAATTACTGCAATCAAAGCTGCCATAAGCGCTTCGTCTTCGTTTTCACTTTTCAAACTCTCAGCATTAAAATATTTGCTTACAAAATGAGTATCAAAATTACCTTCTCTAAAAGCTTTGTGCTGCATTACAAATTTCCCAAAAGCCAGGGTAGTTTTTATACCTGTAATGTCATATTCATCAATAGCCCTGATCATCCTTTCAATCGCCTCTTCCCTATCCTTACCATAGGTGATTAGTTTCGCAATCATTGGATCATAATAGATCGGAATTTCCATTCCTTGTTTAAAACCATCATCAACACGTACCCCATTTCCCTTAGGTGTACTATAAGTTTGCAATACACCTATATCTGGCAAGAAGTTATTTTCAGGATCTTCGGCATATACTCTTAACTCAAGTGCATGCCCATTAATCTTTAAATCTTCCTGTTTATAAGAAAGCTTTTCACCTCTGGCAATTTTAATTTGTTCTTTTACAAGATCTAAACCGGTTATCATTTCAGTTACCGGGTGTTCTACCTGAAGCCTGGTATTCATTTCAAGAAAAAAGAAATCGAGATGCTCATCCAAAATAAATTCAACGGTTCCGGCACCTACATAACTCACAGAGCGTGCTACATCAACAGCACAGGCACCCATTTTTTGACGAATTTCTTCAGTTAGAATACTAGATGGCGCTTCCTCAATTACCTTTTGATGTCTTCTTTGAACAGAACATTCACGTTCAAATAAATGAACAATATTACCGTGAGTATCGCCAAGGATTTGAATTTCTATATGGCGTGGTGAGGAAACATAACGTTCAATAAACACAGACCCATCACCAAATGCTGATGTAGCCTCACTTACTGCCAATTGCATTTGCTCCTTAAAGTCTGAGGCTTGCTCTACTACCCTCATACCTTTACCACCACCGCCAGCAGCGGCTTTAATCAAAATGGGGAACCCAACTTCAATTGCCCTTAACTTTGCCTCTTCGATATCTGTAATGGCCTCTTCTGTACCTGGAACCATAGGGATATTATATTTCAAAGCTGCTGCTTTGGCAGATAATTTATTACCCATAATTTCCATTGCCTCCGGCGTTGGCCCAATCAGGATTAATCCTGATTCTTTAACCAGCTTTGCAAAGCTGGCATTTTCAGATAGGAATCCATATCCTGGATGTATTGCTTCAGCTCCGGTAACTTTACAAGCTTCTATTATATTCTCTCCTACTAAATAAGATTGATTTGATGGAGCAGGCCCGATGCAAATTGCTTCATCTGCATAAAGTACATGTAATGCTTCTCTATCAGCTTCAGAATACACAGCAACTGTTTTTATTCCCATTTCACGTGCAGAACGCATAATGCGCAACGCGATCTCACCTCTATTGGCTATAAGGATTTTATTCATCTGTTAAAATTATTTATGGGCAATAGGGTGCAAATGTATTATGTTTTCAATAGTCATATCAATCATTTCTGCAGAAACATCTAAATGAGTAACCATTCTGATTGTATTTGGGCCTGTAGTATTACAGGCAATCCCCTTATCGGCCAAAAGATGAACAATATCATCTGCTCTAAATCCAGGAGTTACATTAAACAGTACAATATTAGTTTGAACTGGCATTACTGAGGAAACATAATTAACCTCTCTTAAAGCACTTTCAAGTGCAACAGCATGTTGATGGTCGATTGCTAAGCGCGCAACATGGTGGTCCAGCGCATAAATGCCGGCCGCAGCTAAAAAACCTGCCTGTCTCATCCCACCACCAAATACCTTACGTATTTTCCTTGCCTTTTTAATCATTTGGTGAGATCCAAGTAAAACGGAACCTACGGGAGCGCCAAGACCTTTTGATAAGCAAACCGATATTCCATCAAAATATTTACCATAATCTTTTGCATGGTTACCAGTAGCAATTAAAGCATTGAATATCCTTGCCCCGTCAAGATGAAGTTTTAACCCTTTAATATTACATAAAGTATGAATTGGTTCTATTTGATCTAAAGTGTAGGCAATCCCGCCACCCTTATTCACCGTGTTCTCTAAAACTACCAAACTTGAATTTGGGTAATGAATATTATCTTCATTTATTTCCGGCTCAATCAGTTCAGGTGTTAGTATCCCTCTTTCTCCTTGCAAAAGACGAACTGAAGCCATTGAGTGATAAGCAATTCCACCGCCTTCGTAACGATAAATATGAGACGACTGATCACATATGACCTCATCCAGTGGCTGGGTAAAGCACTTAATTGCAATCTGATTGGTCATTGTGCCAGATGGACAAAACAAACCGGCTTCCATATTAAACATACCAGCCAATTTACTTTCCAACTCATTCACAGTCTCATCTTCACCAAAAACATCATCACCTACTTTTGCGTTCATCATTGCCTCGCGCATTTCTGATGTAGGTTTTGTTACTGTATCGCTTCTAAAATCAACTTTTATTGCCATATTACTTTTTACTGAATACAAAGATTTACTATTAATGTCATAATAAAGGAACGATTGATAATATTACAAAATACAATATAAAAT
>NZ_LGEL01000135.1 GCF_001636695.1 Pedobacter panaciterrae | reverse complement strand
CATAACAACTATACATGATCTTACCACTGTGCTATTTTTTAAAAAGAATTTACTGATACAAACTAACTTTTTTATTCTTTAAAACTTTAAAAACAACAAGTAAATTCAGGACAGGACATCTTTCTGCATGTTTCGACAATAATGTCTACATTTTCTGCGAATAAACTGACAATTGTTTAAACTCGAAATAGACCATCATTTTTCGAAGCAAAATGGTCGTTTCGATGGCTTAGGGGAGCTTATATTAAGTCGGATGAATATCCCCGTTTTTATGTAATGCAGAGTGACGATTACGCTCAGTCGTTAAATTTGTACGTTAGTCTAGGCAATTTTTCATAACGTCCGGTCAACTGCTATTGCTGGCTTGTCGTTTTCTGAAAGACTGACATTTATGTTTGTTCTCGATTAAGATAAAATATTGCAGGTGATAGCTGAGCTATTCTACTCAATTCTGAAGATTGGTCCGCTCCAACTATCGAGATTAAAAGGTCCAAAATTGTAAAGGTAATTTGATCCTGACATCCATGTCAACTGAAATGTAACTATTCTGAAATTCCACCCCATTCATCTCCATAATCCGCTATTCAACTAATTGATTTTCATCAGGTGTCCAGGATACATAGCAACTCAAAAGCATAGATTATTTCTCTAATACATATTTTAGATTATCAAATAACCGCTGGATGAACTTTCTGTCATTCACAATAATTTCTGCTGTGCCCTTGCTTTCATACTTTACATCCAATTTTTTCCCGTAATTGGTTTTCAATCCTTCAGGAAAATAAACGGCAACCAAGTAGGTTTCTACATTTCCTTTTTCCGTCTTTTCAGTATTGCTTGTTAAAGATATAGATGCCACCTTCCCCTTAACAGAGCCATATTCCATATAGGGATAATTATCCAGTTTCGCTATTACTTCCTGCCCAAGTTTAATTTTACCAGATCCATTCGCAGGTAATATGACCTGGCCATAGGC
Source organism: Pedobacter panaciterrae (assembly GCF_001636695.1). Classification (GTDB taxonomy): domain Bacteria; phylum Bacteroidota; class Bacteroidia; order Sphingobacteriales; family Sphingobacteriaceae; genus Pedobacter; species Pedobacter panaciterrae_A. Next base: position 4,886 of record NZ_LGEL01000135.1, on the reverse strand, counting down.
CTTATTTTCTCCAGGCACAATTGTAAACACCTGTTCGCCGGCTTGAACAAATTGATTCTCTGTATAAAACTTAAGAAATTGCACTTTCCCATCAAAAGGCGCTCTAAAGACAAATTTTTGCATCCAGCTTTTAATGTTATCCAATAGATCATTATACGATGAAATAACTGCTATATGTAATTCCTTTTCTTTTTCAGATTTTTGTATTCCTAATTCTTGTAGTCTACTCTCCGTTTGTTGGGCAGCTTGTCTGGACTGAATTAGATTGTTGACGGCTGCCTGCATTGCATCCTCATTAGCCAGATAACTCATTTTAGACTTATCAAACTCAGATTCACTAATAACCCTTTTGATAAAAAGCACTGAATCCCGTTTATAAAACTTATTGATATATGACAACGTGTGTTCTGCCATACGTACCCTAGCCGCTGCACTCTGTATTGCATTTTTTTGCTCCTTCAATTGAGGATACAGATTTTCTATTTGTTTGTTAAGTAACTTATCCTGCTTATAATTCCAAAACTCTTGTAAGGCATTAACAAATGTAAAATACTTGATATTTAATTCGCCCAACAACAGACTGTGCGGTAGTTTTTCTCTAAGTGACATCACATCCTTTGAAGGATCGTAAGACCTCAATAAACTATCAAGATAAGATACATTTGATGGGTTTGTCGAATTTTCAATGTAAGCTATTACGTCTCCTTCCTTAACCGCTGACATAGATTTTAAACCTCTCAGTTTTAACTTACCACTACTGTTTGCTACAAGTTTTATGGGGGCAGTAATGGCATTGATTTGAATTTGCCCTGCTATTACATCGGGATAGCGTATGAACCATCCAAATAATAGCAATCCTGTAAATATAAAAAGTACTATCATACTTACCCAAAAACCAAATCTCGTTGGCATACGTTCTATAATATGTTGCACTTCTTCAGTGCGATGTTTATTGTGATAGATATTTTCTACTGTACCCATTATATTTTGTATTGTATGGATTTCATATGCTATATTCAATGTTCCATTATAGCGGTGGTTGCATTTCCAATGCCTCTTGCTGCGATTCCTGAACATTTGTTGTCAAGTCTAATTGAGATTGAACCAATTGATAATATCTTCCCCTTCTTTCCATTAAAGTTTGGTGGTTTCCAATTTCTGCCACCATCCCATCCTGCATAACGATAATTTGATCTGCTTTACGGATCGTACTTAATCGGTGTGCTACAACAATTACTGTTTTTTCCTTAAACACAGCATCCAGAGCGTTCACAATCTTCTGTTCATTTAAACTGTCCAAACTATTAGTGGCTTCATCGAAAAAAAGATATTCCGGATTTTTGTATAGCGCACGGGCGATCAGGATACGCTGTTTTTGCCCTCCACTTAATCCGCGGCCTTGTTCACCCATCATCGTTTGATAACCTAAGGGCAAGCTCTCAATTTCGACAGCAATGTTGGCCGTATCCAAAGCTTTCTTTAATTTCTGATAATCTATTTTTTCATCATCTAAAACCACGTTGTTTAGAATGGTGTCATTGAATATCTTTCCATCCTGCATTACTGCCCCGCATTTATCCCTCCATTGTTTTAAACTGATGTTGTTTACATTCATATTTCCAATCTTTATGTCTCCGTAGCTGGGTTTATAAAGGCGTAGCAATAATTTTAGCAAGGTCGATTTCCCACTTCCACTATCCCCTACAATCGCAGTAACTTTACCCTCAGGTATAATTAGCCTAATTCCTTTTAATACCGCTGGGCCACTCGGCGTATACTGGAACCCAACATTATTAATCACCAAGCTTTTGTTTTCAGGCAATTCTATTGGATTACTGCCAACCAGTTCATGTTCATCTTCCAGTTGATGTATCTCATTCAAACGGAGAAAAGAAATCTGTGCAAATTGGAAAGAGATAATAAATTGAATGAATTGCACTACCGGAGCATTGAGCATCCCGATAATAAACTGCGTAGAAATCATTACACCAAAGGTCATTTCACCATTGATAACTGCCTTAGCGCAAAAGAAGGTTATAAAAAGATTCTTTAGGCTGTCAATAAACTGGGCTCCTAAATTTTGTGTATTGGTGATGTTAAGCACCCTTAAATTCACTTTATACAACCGAGCCTGTATATCTTCCCATTTCCATCGCTTAGGCCTTTCATAGTTATTTATTTTAATATCCTGTATGGAGGATATTGTTTCAACCCAATAACTCTGATTCTTACTCACCAATTCAAAATATTCCCAGTCCAATTTTTTACGAACCTTTAAGAAAATCATTACCCAAAAAAAATAAAGAATGCTTCCAGTCAAAAAGATATAGAATATAACGGTATTGTAGGTCAATAAAATAACCCCAAAAACCAAAAAGGTCAAAGCAGAGAATATCATATTGAGAGAATTGTTCATGATAAAGCTACGGATACGCTCATGATCTTGTGCCCTTTGCAGAATGTCTCCGGTCATTTTATTCTCAAAAAAAGTGATGGGCAGCATCATCAACTTGATGAGATAATCAGAAATCAGCGCGATATTAACCCTAGAGGTGATATGCAATAAAATCCAGTCTCTGACTAAATTACTGAGCAGGATACAGACATAAATGGCAATGTTGGCAAGTAAGACAATATTTATAAAATCTAAATCATGGGTTTGTATCCCGACATCAATTACAGATTTGCTGATAAAAGGCAAAAAGCCTTGCAAGATAGTCACCAGCAGCATTACTAGGAATAATGTTGCAAAACTTCTTTTATACGGTTTAAAATAACTAATAAAATGACTAAAAGTCTTACGCCTATCCAACTTCTCGCTGGCCTGTCGCTCATAAAAGTCAGCCTGAGGCTCAATAGCCATTAAAATCCCCTTATTGTCTATTCCTGAGGTCGAAGCACCACCTAAGTCACTTTTCAGCCATTTTCGCATAAATTCCGAGGTTTTATAGGTGACCAGTCCCTTTGCAGGATCGGAAATATAGATTTTTCCCTTTTCTATTAATTGTTCGTGATTGCTTTTTTTGGTTTCTAGGCCCCTTTTCTTTATGCCTGTTACCTTGTATACGACTACAAAATGACTATCATCCCAATGAACTATAGCTGGCAGAGGCACCTTATATAATAAATCTTCAATTGTACATTTTAAAGACAGAGTCCGTAAGCCAATACATTCAGCAGCATGGCTAAGATCTAAAAAGGAGACACCTTCTTTGGTTATACCACATTTATCCCTTAAATATTGTAACGAATAAAACTTACCATAGTGTTTGGCTATTATTTTTAAACACGCAGGACCGCAATCCATCATGTCCATTTGGCGATCGGATGGAAATTTATTTAACTTCATTTTAATACTAAAAAATAATACACTGTTACTCAACTAAACTGCTATTCACATAGGATTGCATATTTTCCACATACTTAAAAGAACAAGCATTTTTACTCAGATTGCTAAAATCGTCTTGAAAAGGTTTTCTTTTTTTATACAAACTTTTGCAAAAAAACTTATGCTGCTGATCTTCTGTAATACAGGAATCATGATAAATCTTAACCTGGTTCCAAATTCCCAGTGACTGTTGCGGCCAGCAAAAATCCAGTTCTTTATGTATTTTAGTTATAAAACCAAATTTCCAAGCATTCCATAGCAATGCCCACATGTCTGAACACCATGCCTGAATCGGAACCTTGTCCTTTGGATCCAGGCCTCCAATTTTTCCGTTTAGTTGTTCATAAATATTTAGAATAAAGTATAACTGGTTACAATCCTTTTCCACCTTGTCCCAAAAAACATAATTCGCACTTTTTATCAGATACTGAGCCCCGTCTGTGTTTTGATCATTCGCTAAAACCAATGATTCATCTATATCGACGATTTGACACATGTGCTTAAAAACATTTTCACCCTTTGATTTGATATAACCCGAATCCAAGTAAGAAGACGCATCGGATAAATACCAATTATCCCCCAGCAACATACATTCAAAATTTGGTACCGTTCTGAAAATTATATCTGAATCATGGTAAAAGATCGGCCGATTTTCCAATGCAGGAAATGATTTCAAATGCTTTTTAATGATGTGGGGACGCAATGAAGAAGGATAGAAAGTCAACTCCCTTGTATCTTCATAAACAAAAAACTGAGCCTGTGTATTTCCTGTGATGAAATTACTAAACTCCTTACTCAGCCCCATTTTTGGATCATAACCAATTAGCACCTGAATATCTTCAGGTGCTAATCCTAAACTGTGGAAATTATGGAGTTGAAGCTCCAGCTGCCAAATAAAATAAATCTCATCAGGCTGAGCACTAAGAAAAATCATAACAGCAAACTCTAAATCTTTTTATTATATTTTTCTTCAACATTTATTCCCCTATCCCTGACTTTTTGGAATATTTCTTCTGCCTTTTTGAAATCCTTTAGTTCAAAATATATCTTTCCCAAAAAATAATATGCATCGTATACCGACCTAGAATTTTGTGCTTTGATCATTACTAGTTAAAGAACTAATTCCATTAGCTTCCATTGTATTCACAATTTTAGTTAGATCGTCAATTGTCATGCCTCCTAATGTGCTCTTGGACGCTTTTAAAGTTAGTACTTCAATTTCTTGATCTAATTGATCGAAAGATAATTTCTCTGTGTTTTTCATAATAAAGCGTTAATTAAATTGTAATGTGAACCTAAGTAATTAATTAAAATCCTGCTATTAAAAAAAACACGCAAACGTTTGTTCTCACTGTTTAATATTTGAACGTTGTTTATGCAAATTTCTAAAAATATTCTCCTGGAAGGAAACGACATTCTTGAGCAAAATCATGCGATTGTATCGTATTGGTTAATCATTAAAAGAAAAAAACATCGGTTCTGTCTCTTATACACATCT
>NZ_LGEL01000156.1 GCF_001636695.1 Pedobacter panaciterrae | reverse complement strand
TGATTAAGATTTGGCACCGACCTACTCTCCCACGTGTTACCGCAGTACCATCGGCTCTGGTGGGCTTAACTTCTCTGTTCGGAATGGGAAGAGGTGGACACCACCGATATAGGCACCTAAATATTTTTAATGTTCAGTAGTTCGTATTTAGCTATCAGTATTTAGTACTTAGACTTCTGGTCTATATACTATAGCTACTAATTACTATGTACTACCTTACAAATGACATATTATTGAAAGAAGTTAAGTTTTGAAGAACAAACAACAGTTTACTGCTCTTGAAAGCTTCGGATTATTAGTATTACTCGACTTTGATGTCACCATCTTTACATCTGTAACCTATCAACGTAGTAGTCTGCTACGGTCCTATATGGAATTCTCATCTCGTGGCTAGTTTCGCACTTAGATGCTTTCAGCGCTTATCTATTCCCAGCGTAGCTACTCTGCAATGCCCCTGGCGGAACAACAGATTCACTAGAGGCTAGTCCAACCCGGTCCTCTCGTACTAAGGTCAGCCCCACTCAAAATTCCAACGCCCACAACAGATAGGGACCGAACTGTCTCGCGACGTTCTGAACCCAGCTCGCGTGCCACTTTAATCGGCGAACAGCCGAACCCTTGGGACCTTCTCCAGCCCCAGGATGTGACGAGCCGACATCGAGGTGCCAAACCTCCCCGTCGATATGAGCTCTTGGGGGAGATCAGCCTGTTATCCCCAGCGTACCTTTTATCCTTTGAGCGATGGCCCTTCCATGCAGAACCACCGGATCACTATATCCGTCTTTCGACCCTGATCGACTTGTATGTCTCACAGTCAAGCAAGCTTATGCTATTGCACTCCTCATACGGTTACCAAGCGTATTGAGCTTACCTTTGAAAGCCTCCGTTACCTTTTTGGAGGCGACCACCCCAGTCAAACTACCCATCAAACAATGTCCCCGGACCAGCCGGGTTAGACACCGAATACAGAAAGGGTGGTATTTCAACGTTGACTCCACGACGCCTGGCGACGCCGCTTCATAGTCTCCCACCTATCCTACACATCCTGTATCCAATGTCAATGTTAAATTGTAGTGAAGGTGCATGGGGTCTTTCCGTCCCGTTGCGGGTACCCGGCGTCTTCACCGGGACCACAATTTCACCGAGCTCATGGCTGAGACAGCGCCCAGATCGTTACACCATTCGTGCAGGTCGGAACTTACCCGACAAGGAATTTCGCTACCTTAGGACCGTTATAGTTACGGCCGCCGTTTACTGGGGCTTCGATTCAATGCTTCTCCTTGCGGATGACATCCCCTCTTAACCTTCCAGCACCGGGCAGGTGTCAGGCCTTATACTTCATCTTTCGATTTTGCAAAGCCATGTGTTTTTGTTAAACAGTCGCCTGGGCCTTTTCACTGCGGCTGATATTGCTACCAGCGCCCCTTCTCCCGAAGTTACAGGGCCATTTTGCCGAGTTCCTTAGCCATGATTCACTCGAGCACCTTAGAATTCTCTTCCCGGATACCTGTGTCGGTTTGCGGTACGGGTTTTTATAACCTGAAGCTTAGCGGTTTTTCTTGGAAGTCTGATTACCTGCACTATCCACGCCCCCGAAGGTTTGCGGTACTATCAGCCTTCAGCTACACCGGCGGATTTGCCTACCGGTACAATACCTACAGCCTTCAACGATCTATTCCGTCAGATCGCGGCAGTGTCACTACTCCGTCCCCACATCGCAGTTATAAAAAGTACGGAAATATTAATCCGTTGTCCATCGAATATCCCTTTCGGGTTCTCCTTAGGCCCCGACTAACCCTGATCCGATTAGCGTTGATCAGGAAACCTTATCCTTTCGGTGGGCGGGTTTCTCGCCCGCCTTATCGTTACTTATGCCTACATTTGCTTTTCCAGAAGCTCCACCACAACTTACGTCATAGCTTCGCTGCCGCTGGAATGCTCCCCTACCGTAATATTAATATTACCCATAGCTTCGGTGTACAGTTTAATGCCCGTTTATTATCCATGCCCGATCGCTCGACTAGTGAGCTGTTACGCACTCTTTAAATGAATGGCTGCTTCCAAGCCAACATCCTAGCTGTCTATGCAATCGGACCTCGTTAGTTCAACTTAACTGTAACTTGGGGACCTTAGCTGATGGTCTGGGTTCTTTCCCTCTCGGCGCGTGACCTTAGCACCCCGCGCCTCACTGCCGTGTATATTAAATAGCATTCGGAGTTTGTCTGGATTTGGTAGGATTTGACTCCCCCGCACCCAATCAGTAGCTCTACCTCTAGTTAACTTCACCACGACGCTGTTCCTAAAAACATTTCGGGGAGTACGAGCTATTTCCCAGTTTGATTAGCCTTTCACCCCTACCCACAGATCATCCGGAAACTTTTCAACGTTTATCGGTTCGGTCCTCCAGTACGTGTTACCGCACCTTCAACCTGTCCATGGGTAGATCACAAGGTTTCGCGTCTACCTCCCCTGACTATACGCCCTATTCAGACTCGCTTTCGCTTCGGATCCGTGTCTTAAACACTTAACCTTGCCAGAGAAGAGTAACTCGTAGGCTCATTATGCAAAAGGCACGCCGTCACGCCACCTGGACGCTCCGACCGCTTGTAAGCACACAGTTTCAGGTTCTATTTCACTCCCCTGTTCGGGGTTCTTTTCACCTTTCCCTCACGGTACTGGTTCACTATCGGTCTCTCAGGAGTATTTAGCCTTACCGGATGGTGCCGGCAGATTCCCACAAGGCGTCTCCGACCTCGCGGTACTCAGGATACTACTAGACTAATGGTACTTACGTGTACGAGGCTCTCACTCTATTTTGCCAGGCTTCCCATCCTGTTCCACTTCATTGCATTATAATCATATCGTAGTCCTACAACCCCAGTTATGCCGTAACATAGCTGGTTTGGGCTCTTTCCCGTTCGCTCGCCACTACTTAGGAAATCATTATTATTTTCTCTTCCTCTGCTTACTTAGATGTTTCAGTTCGGCAGGTTTGCGTATTTATACGACTGGTCTTCAACCAGCCAGGTTTCCCCATTCGGAAATCACCGGATCAATTCATATTTGCTAATCCCCAGTGCTTATCGCAGCTTATCACGTCCTTCATCGCCTCTGAGAGCCAAGGCATCCCCTGTGTGCTCTTATTTACTTTCTTCTCTCCATAGCCTTTTGCGCCTATGGAAATGCTTTTTTTGATTGTCGTTATCTCTTCTGTCAGTTTGTTGCAATTGCTCGCTTCATTCCTTCTTCTGATCAAACAACGTCTCTATTGTTGTTTGCTCTTCTTTTTTAACTTCTTCCAATATGTCAAAGAACTTTTCTATCCCGGGAATCTTATCCTAATGGATAACTTCCTATTTACATAGCTTTTGTAACAGCTAACGGTGATGGTGGAGAATAACGGAGTCGAACCGTTGACCTCCTGCGTGCAAGGCAGGCGCTCTAGCCAGCTGAGCTAATCCCCCTTAAGATTAATCTTATGTAGTAGTCCCGAGCAGATTTGAACTGCTGACCCCTACATTATCAGTGTAGTGCTCTAACCAACTGAGCTACGGGACTATCTGTGTCATTCATAACGACTGTATTTGAGTAGTGATTTCTCAATTCACAAATCCTTGTCGTTACTCCTGCAAATACCTTCGCTTAGTTGAAACACTATTGATGTTTCATCCTATGGGTTTTCTTTTTTGAGATCTTATTGTCATTTATATCATTTACGTAGCGAGTAGTCAACTCTACTCCAGAAAGGAGGTATTCCAGCCGCACCTTCCGGTACGGCTACCTTGTTACGACTTAGCCCCAGTTATCGGTTTTACCCTAGGACGCTCCTTGCGGTTACATACTTTAGGTACCCCCAACTTCCATGGCTTGACGGGCGGTGTGTACAAGGCCCGGGAACGTATTCACCGCGTCATTGCTGATACGCGATTACTAGCGAATCCAACTTCAAGAGGTCGAGTTGCAGACCTCTATCCGAACTGTGAATGGCTTTTTGAGATTTGCTTGCTGTTGCCAGCTTGCTGCCCTCTGTACCATCCATTGTAGCACGTGTGTAGCCCCGGACGTAAGGGCCATGATGACTTGACGTCGTCCCCTCCTTCCTCTCTGTTTGCACAGGCAGTCTGTTTAGAGTCCCCACCTTAACGTGCTGGCAACTAAACATAGGGGTTGCGCTCGTTGCGGGACTTAACCCAACACCTCACGGCACGAGCTGACGACAGCCATGCAGCACCTAGTTTCGTGTGATTGCTCACTTATCTATCTCTAGATAATTCACTAACTTTCAAGCCCGGGTAAGGTTCCTCGCGTATCATCGAATTAAACCACATGCTCCTCCGCTTGTGCGGGCCCCCGTCAATTCCTTTGAGTTTCACCCTTGCGGGCGTACTCCCCAGGTGGAATACTTAACGCTTTCGCTTAGCCGCTAACTGTATATCGCTAACAGCGAGTATTCATCGTTTAGGGCGTGGACTACCAGGGTATCTAATCCTGTTTGATCCCCACGCTTTCGTGCCTCAGCGTCAATAAAACCATAGTAAGCTGCCTTCGCAATCGGTGTTCTGTGACATATCTATGCATTTCACCGCTACTTGTCACATTCCGCCTACCTCTAGTTCATTCAAGCTCATCAGTATCAAGGGCACTGCGATGGTTGAGCCACCGTCTTTCACCCCTGACTTAATAAGCCGCCTACGCACCCTTTAAACCCAATAAATCCGGATAACGCTTGGATCCTCCGTATTACCGCGGCTGCTGGCACGGAGTTAGCCGATCCTTATTCCTTCGGTACATTCAGCTACTTACACGTAAGCAGGTTTATTCCCGAATAAAAGCAGTTTACGACCCAGAGGGCTGTCTTCCTGCACGCGGCATGGCTGGTTCAGAGTTGCCTCCATTGACCAATATTCCTTACTGCTGCCTCCCGTAGGAGTCTGGTCCGTGTCTCAGTACCAGTGTGGGGGGTCATCCTCTCAGATCCCCTAGTCATCGTCGCCTTGGTGGGCCGTTACCCCGCCAACTAGCTAATGACACGCATGCCCATCTCAATCCTATAAATATTTGAACATTGTACAATGCTGTACTGTGTTTTTATGCGGTGTTAATCCGAATTTCTTCGGGCTATCCCCCTGATTGAGGTAGGTTGCATACGCGTTACGCACCCGTGCGCCACTTTTGATACCAGCAAGCTGGTATCTATCGTTCGACTTGCATGTATTAGGCCTGCCGCTAGCGTTCATCCTGAGCCAGGATCAAACTCTCCATTGTAAAATGTTATAGTTTGAATCGCTGACCATTCTTAACTTGTTAATAATAGTCTGTATTCTTTTTTTTGTATTGTCTGTCAGAACTTGACTTGAAAATAATAGCTCAGGTTTCATGTACTTTGAATCTGTACTTTCTTACCTCGCTACGTTTATAAATGACATCTCTTTAATGAACTTATCGATTCGCCTCCCGGGTCATCTTTATATTTCTTCGTTCCGACCTCTCTGTTTCAACCCGGTCTTAATGTTCCGGCTCTCAGTTTCAAGTTCTCAACGTTTCAATCTTTTTTATCCTGTTATCGAACTCCGTCCGGTAACCCCCGTTTTGTTTGGGACTGCAAAGGTAGAAATCTTTTTCTGTTTTGCAAATCTTTTTCAAACTTTCTTCTCTCTCGCTTTTCTCTGTTTCACTTCCTCCGAAGCGGGATGCAAAAGTAGGAAAATTCAACCACCACGCAAACATTTATCCACTATTTCTTACAAATTATACCTAACTCGCTATACCACAATAAGAAAAATTAACAGGAAGTTAATATCACCTTAATCCTTTAGCACAAAATACGCCTGGCAGCTAAAAAGAAAACAACTACCTTACACTATATATAGTATAAGAATAGCAAGATCGCCGGTATACATATATAGTATATATAACATAACGGTATAATACACTACCGCCTGTCACCTCACATCAAAA
>NZ_LGEL01000134.1 GCF_001636695.1 Pedobacter panaciterrae | reverse complement strand
AGATGTGTATAAGAGACAGATACTATCCCTTAGTCGTTTGGAGGCAGTTACCGTAGACTTTAGATCATCAACTCCGAACATACCCCTATTTAGTTCTGGATTGTCAGACCATTTTTCCTTTAGATGATTGAATTCAATAAAGCGATCTATTAATAAAATCTTTTTACTATTAAATTCCACTTGAGTCAATAATGCTTTTTCAATCATTCTTCTTGACCTATACAATTCTAAAATATTATCTCCTTGAAAAATCCCACTACTTCCTCCTCCTCCAATATCAATTCCAACCATGGATGCTAGTCCTGCATATTGACCTAATCCTCCAGATCTATCCGATTCTTCGAGCACAAAGGTTGTTGTGGACTTATATATAGGCTTCTTAAACATTGAATATGCTAAACCCAATCCACCTCCTATTACTGTTGCAGTCAAAATAACAATCCACCTTGATAATAAATATGAATACCATCTCTGTAATTTAAGTATCAATTCTTTCAAATTCACGGCCTCAATTTTGCTGTTACCCTCATTTATTTTCTCTTTCATATTAGGCAGTTCACTTATTACTGACAATAGTATTTATTTTTAAGTAATAGTTTTTTAGTTTGTTCATATTGAAGTTACATGATCTATTTAAGTACAGTGATTAAAATTGCTGCTAAAGATGCTATTGCAGTTGATATTCCCACTAAACCTTGTATTCCTATTCTCTCTCTTTCGGCTCTTTTTGGCACAAAAATCTCTGCCCCAGGCTTAACCTGCGGATAATTATTAAAGAATAAAAACTTTTTTGCTGCTGCAACTGACCCATTAGAATAGACGATATAAGCACCTCTTTTATAGGCATTATAGCTAAAACCTCCAGCTCCGTCAACATATCCCTTAAAGCTTCTGCCCTTTATATAAACTATACTATTAGGTTTCAAAACCTCTCCAGTCACTCTTATCGTTTGCAACTCCTTAGGAACCCTAATTACGTCCCCATCCTCCACAATCAAGTCGTTTCTGGATAGCGGTTTCTTTAAAATCCTTTCAAGATCAATACCAACTAAGTCGCTACGTAAAACCTGGAGATCCTTTTCAAGAGATGTGGTATCTTTTGCCCCAGACTGCTTCAACCGCTGCAAATTCATCAGCTTCTCCTTCTCTTCTTTCCTTCTTTCTAAACTATCAATGGCTCTTGCTTCAGCACCACCAGTACGCTTTAAAGAAGCGCCCTCGACATAAGCTAAAGGACTTAACCCTCCTGCTCTTTTTACAATATCAGAAATCCGTTCATCCTTTTTAGTAATTGTATAGGTGCCTGGATAAAGTACTTCTCCCTCAACTTTCACTTGTCTTTGTACCTGGTAACTTTCAGAACTACGGATAGACACTATATCAAATGGCTTTAAAGTAAAATCCTGCTCCTGAATTTTTAGATTCTGATCTACATTTACCGTAAACACTTCTGCAGTCTGTGCAGATACAGAAGTTGCATCACTATTCTTGATTCTTCTGGAAATTTCTATGCGATTTGGTGTTGCCCCTTCCTTAAAACCACCTGCCATCTGAATCAATGATTCCAGGTTCATATTATCTCCAAATTCAAAAGTACCGGGCTTTCTAACCTCTCCCTGAATGGTAACTTTATACTCTTCTCTTAAATCAAATATTGAAGAAATTGTTACTTTATCTTCTCTTTGCAACTTAATGTCAGCCTCAGTACCTGCCAAAACCTTAGCCACATCAAATGATAAAAGTGATAAACTGTTGTCCGCATTTAACCTTGAGATATACCCCCTGTTTAAAAATGCATCTTCCTTTAATCCGTCAGCCTTTGCAATCAATTGTTTTAAGGTCAGGTTATCGTCAAGCTCAAACTGTCCCGGACGGAAGACCGCTCCAGAAATCTCAACTCTGTTTTCGAAACGATCCAGGATTGCTTCTACAACATATTTGTCCCCGTTCAATGGATTGTACTTGCTATAGTCATCAGCTTGTACATCTGTGATCTTACGTTCTTTGTTTGTTTTTTGAAGTACCTTGATCTGCGCAGTATAAGCATCGTTAGAGAAACCACCTGCAAAGCGAATCATATCTTCTAAAGACTCTGTATTTAAAGCCTCGTATAGTGCCGGACGTTTAACCTCGCCTGCCATTTCAACCCTAGTTTGATACACCGGAACATTGATCACATCCTGATCCTGTAAACGAATATTGTTGAGCTGGATGCCGTTGAGCAGAAAATCATAAACATCTATAGTGGAAACGACTTTATTGTTTCTCACTAACTGAATTTTACGGAAAGATCCATTCCTGTTTGGCCCTCCTGACTCGTATAATGCGTTAAATACGGTAAACAGTGAAGGAACAGTATATGATCCTGGCTTAACGACCTCTCCAATTACTGTTACCTTAATACTTCTGATATTGCCAAGTGTTATGGCAACACTGGTTCTACCCGATCTTAAGCTTGGGTAGGTACCTGACATGCTTGAACGTATCTTAGAAATGGCCTGTTCAATAGTTAACCCACCTACTGATATTATACCTACATATTGTAAGCGGATGGTACCATCAGGACTTACCTTTAATTTATAGTTGGCTTCATTGTCTCCACTTAAGTCGATTAACAATTCATCATCAGGGCCAATTACATAACTTTTTGGTGTAGCCATACGAAGGTTTGGTTCAAAAGTCATGTTTTCGTTTTTAAACAAGTCTTCACCAAATATCTTAGGTTTAAGCCCTTCGAAAAGTTTTTTCATCTCCTCACTTTTTTCGTCTTCCAGCGTCTTTTTATTTTTCAAATTGCCGCTTGAATCGGTTTTGGCCGTATCACGTAAGTTTTTTTTATCAAAACCCCTGGTTCTGTCAAGGTCATTACCATTTTGCTGATTTTTACCAGAACTATTGCTGTCCGATTTGTCGTTGTTTTGGCCGCCATCCTGCTTCCTAATCTTCTCCACCCTTAAACGAAGCTTCTGGATCTCAGTTGCATTCATACCCTGTGCTGCTGCCATTTGCTCCAGCTGAGCATCATTGTACCCTACTGATTCCGCTCTCTGGATCAATTGTCTGATCTGGGTATCGGTAAGGTCATCAACTTTAACATCCGCATAATTGGTTTGCGAAAATGCCGATTGAGAAAGAATAATGGCAAAGAAGAAAAGTAATGCGGTAAATATATTTTTAAACTTCATAGGTGATTGATAGTGTATGAAATAGCTTATTCAAAATAGTTCAATGTTTTAAATCCGCCCTGTTTTAAGTATTCATCCTTTTTCATCAAATGAAGATCTGAATGAACCATATCTTTTACTAACAGTGGAAGATCATATTTAGGTTTCCAACCCAGTTTGGTATTGGCTTTGGTTGGATCACCCAATAGAAGGTCAACCTCTGTTGGTCTGAAGTACTTTTCATCAACCTGTACCACAACAGTACCCGGCTTTAAATACTCCTCATTTAGTCCCAATTGCGCAACCAGATCCTGATCAACATCAATAATTACACCCCGCTCGTATTGGTCTTTTCCACTAAATTCAATTTCAATTCCCAATTCCGCAAAGCTCATTTTAACAAAGTCCCTTACAGTTGTGGTAACTCCTGTAGCGATCACATAATCTTCTGGTTTTTCCTGCTGCAGAATTAACCACATGGCTTCGATATAGTCTTTTGCATGTCCCCAATCGCGTTGTGCAGAAAGGTTACCAAGGTATAGACAGCTTTGGAGACCCAATGCTATTTTACAAGCTGCACGGGTAATTTTACGGGTAACAAAGGTTTCGCCCCTAACCGGACTTTCGTGATTAAATAAAATGCCATTGCAGGCAAACATACTGTAAGCCTCTCTGTAGTTTACCGTAATCCAGTAAGCATACATTTTTGCTACAGCATATGGTGACCTTGGATAGAAGGGCGTTGTTTCACTTTGGGGAACGGCCTGAACCAATCCGTATAATTCTGAAGTAGAGGCCTGATAAACTTTGGTTTTTTTGGTAAGTCCCAGAATCCGAACAGCTTCCAATAACCTAAGCGTTCCGATTCCATCGGCATTTGCGGTATATTCAGGAGTTTCGAAACTCACCTTAACATGGCTCATTGCAGCAAGGTTATAGATTTCATCAGGCTGAATTTCCTGAACGATACGGATTAAATTGGTTGAATCGGTTAAATCACCATAATGCAATTTGAAATTTACATTATTTTCATGCTGATCCTGGTATAAGTGATCTATACGTTCTGTATTAAAAGATGAAGACCGTCTCTTCAGTCCATGAACAAAATATCCCTTTTTTAACAAAAATTCGGCTAAATAGGCTCCATCCTGTCCCGTTACTCCCGTAATTAAGGCAATTTTCATCTGTGTGTTTACGCTTTAGGTTTTATGAAGCTTGCATGAGACTTGTTTAAGTTAGATTTGAGCGGTAAGCTCATGCAGATTCATTTGATAAGTGTGTTCAATTTATTCACGCAAACATACGGAATTATTTGATTTGTTAACAATAGGTAAACCTCGAATAAAGGCCAATATGAAGTAAAAAGCTATTTATTACTGCCTAAATGAATTTGAATCCCTACAGAAAAAGGATTCAGCAGAAATTCAGTCTTACGGTCGTTGTTAACCGTCCGTGTATTATCAACATCCTGCAAAATCGTTTTTTGTCTCTCAAAAGAGTAGAAAAGATCTAGATTGCCTTCAGCAAAAATAGAGATCTGAGAAATAGGGCTGATTTTTATACCTACAACCGGCGATGCCAGAATTCCCTGCTTACTGGACTCAATATTCTGGCCTACAGCATCTGCGCTTACATCTCTCAATTGGTTTCTATTTTGTAAACTGCCTTTAAACCGGCTGTAGCGATAGCCTATATCAAATCCGAAATAGGGCTGGATACGGGAATAGCTTATATTTTTCTCAAATCCAAGTTTAAATGAGTAGTCGACAAGCTTACCATCTGCTTCCTGGCAAGTTTCACATTCATTAAAAAACTTTTTTGATTTGTTATAATAGGTTCCGTTTAAACGGTAGCTAAACTGGTTGTCGTTAAATTTAACCATCACCCCATTAAAATAAGCATCAGTAAACTTATCTGAACTGGTTTCATTAAATACTTTAGGCATCTCTAACATACTATATCCTCTTATGGCAATACTATAATTATAGTCGCCATTCATTTGTGAAAATGCGGTTACGGTAATTAACAGGAATAGAGCTAATAGTAGCGGTTTTTTCATATATACTTAATTTGATCGAATGACTTTCTTAGCCAGCCTGATTAATATTGGTGGTGTTAAATCATATAATACGCTGCGCAAGGTGACAGGTTCCTTGGTAACATCATTTTTCGTTCCGGATCGGTTTACAAATAGCGTTCCATGCGGTTTGTGGTTTACCTCGCTTTTTGGTCGGCCATTACTATAATAATATAATGCCAGAGATTTCCGACTCCTGTCTGCCGGGCAGGCCAGGGCATTAGGGTGACCATGGTATGAAAAATCGGTGGTTGAAAATATAGCTATCCGATTAAAAATCGGCAATACTTTTGTGCGCGCCTGCTTCATATCACGATCCCATAGTTCAAAATGTCCGCCATAGCTTTCATCCCAGTCCTTATTAAGATAAACCAACAAGTTAATGCGACGATCCACCAAAGCTAATTCATGCTTATTGAAATCAGCGTGCACTTTTAACAAACCACCTGATTTTATTTCATGATAGCCTCCGCCTAAAAAATAAGGGTCCGGCAGTAAAGTTTCCTTAATACCCGTAAGCTCCTGCAAAAATTCCAATACTGGCTGTGAATTTAAAAAATGAGCCAGCAAACGGGCTGATTCACTGAAGTGTTTCTCGCCTAAAGCTTCCAGCTTCTTTTCATTATGGTTATCATATTTCTTTACATCCTTTTGTTTAGATAAGTCCGGAAATTCATCGGCCACTTTGCTTAAAAACTCTTCGTTAAAAAAATTATCTAATACAATACTGGGGAAAGGATCAGCGCTTATATATTTCTGATGCATATCTTTTCCTAGTTGTTTTATATCTGTTATAGATGGATGTAAAATATTCATGATTC
>NZ_LGEL01000131.1 GCF_001636695.1 Pedobacter panaciterrae | reverse complement strand
TATCAGAAAGTGCAAATAAAAAAAAATTAATGGCAGTATCTTTTTAATACCAACGCGCTAAATTCGTATCAATAACCTTTTGTAAAAACGGATGAAGACACAAATCACAAAACAACAAATCGAGGATTACCGTAAGAATGGTTTTCTGCTTATTGAAGATTTTTTAGATAAGGACGAATTAGAAATCTGGCGCGAGGCTGTTACGGAAGCCTTAGTTCAGCGCGATGGAAGAAAACTACCAGGAAAAGATACTAAAACAGGAGAAGAGGATGGAATTAATAAAAACGCCGATTATTTTGGAAAAGTATTCGATCAAATGCTCAACCTATGGCAAACCAATGAAAAAATAAAGCAGCTATTACTTGATGAAAACCTGGGCAAAATGGTTGCTGATTTATCGGACTGCGATGGAGTAAGAGTATGGCATGATCAGGCCCTGATTAAACGTCCATGGGCCAACCCTACTTCATGGCACTTGGATACACCTTTTTGGTCATTCTCTGACCGTCGTGCGCTATCCATTTGGATTGCCCTTGATGATGCTACTTTAGAGAATGGATGTCTATATTTTCTTCCAGGTTCTTTTCATTCTACTTCTTTTGAAAATCCCGGCATTGGTAAGAATATGGACGAGGTATTTAAGTTTTATCCTCAATTTTCTTCTTCTGATTCCAAAGCGGTTCCTATGAAAGCCGGTAGCTGTTCCTTTCATAATGGTTTAACCATACACGGAGCTGGCGCTAATATGACCAAAGGTTTCCGCCGGGCCATGACCTGTGCTTTTATGCCTGATGGTGCTACATTTAATGGAATTCAGAATATCCTGTCTGATGAGCAGGTAGCTAGGTTGAAAGTAGGAGATCTTCTAAATGATGATGAACAAAATCCATTGATCTATTCCAAAAAAACTTTTTTATCCAAATAATATACACTCAGGGTTGGGCATCCCACTACCCTGAGTGTATATTGCTATCTGCTTTTAAATATTCTTCAGAAATTTTTGTTTGAAAAATATTGCCCACGTATACCGCCCGCTCATAGTTTTTACCGCTCATGTTAGTTATTTTTTGGAAAAACTGATTGCGCAATTTCCTAAATATCGGGAAAAGAGAATACATGCTAATTTTAGAAATTTGAAGTCTATCGCATGTTTCTTCATCAATTAAAAAGCGAACGTAGCAAGTATGAAGATACTTAATGAAATTCTTTTGATAAGCTTTCTTAAAAATGTTGGATGCAATGGCTTCATTTTCCAGTGCATGGGCCAACATTACAGAATCTTCATCCGCAGAAACCTGTGTATCTGTCCATAGATAGAACATTTCTGTTGCTTCTTTTTTATTATCAGGCAAGTAGTTTTCGGGGATTCCTAATAAATGGCCAACGTATTTCCAAAGATGAAATACTCCAAGCTCCTCTTTTTCAGAAATTTGCAACCCAAGTTTATGAAGACCATGAAGATAAAAAAGGCTGAAACCAATATTGGTGGCAATCATATCCCCGAAATTTATTGGCTCACCCCATTTTTTCCTGTTCCAGTCTGCATATTTCTCTTTAATCATTAGTCTTGAAAAAGAATGTATCATTCTGGTTCTGGCAATATATTGATACCCAAGTCCATTAATTTCCAAAGCCTTATCACGTGTAACATGTATCCAGAAATCCAGCGTATCTGTTATTCTTTTAGCAGGCCCTTTTTTCAGAGCACCAGTATAAATAAGTGCCTTATTTAAATAGGCATAATCATAACCACTCATAAGACTATAATCTCTTAAAGAAATGAGTGCATTAGTTCCACTGCGCATACATAAGTTACACCCCATTTTAATTAAGCTATCATTTACCCATGCAGGCCTATTCTGCATATTTAAAAAAATCTCCTTTAAACTATCAGGTAAATCATCTTTTTCAGAAATCTTAGTTTTAGATAATTGTGTAACATAGGAATAAGCCTCACTAAAATTTCTTCCGTTAAATATTTCCTTAACTGCTTCATCGCCTAAAACATCGTATTCGACAGCCAACTTTTCAAAATTATTAGAGTTATTAAAGCTGAGTGTAGCTCCAGACCATTCTGCTAGCTGTCTTCCGCTACCCTCTTCCCAAAATCTTTTTAAATATATATCCATATAAACATTTTCGTCTTTTCATCTGCTTCTAACAGCTAAAACAATTTCTTTTGATCATTGTTTTGCTATCAGGCTGTATGCTATATCTCTTTAGATAAGACGATTAGGCATGTCAACCAAACTTTAAACCCAAATATAGAACTTTATGAAAAATCTAACAATGAAAACAACAGGGTTCTTGATTGCCCTGGTAATCATGGCAGCTACACTTACTAGCTGCAAAAGTGGTCCAAAAGATGAAGTTGTCAAAGCGGCCATTGAAACCGCACTGCTCTCAAATTCCCATATATCCGACGCAGTTGTAACTGTTGAAAAAGGTGTAGCTACTGTATCAGGGCAGGTTCCTGATGATGCGACTAAAGCAGATATCGATAAAACTATCGCTGGAATTTCAGGAGTTAAATCTGTTGTGAATAATCTGACGGTTGTTCCCGAAACCCAAAATGTACCCGTAGCAGCCACTGATGTACTTACAAATGCTGTTAAAGATGCAACCAAAGACTATCCTACAGTAATTGCAACAGTGAATGATGGTGTGATTACATTAAAAGGTGAAATTCAAAAAACGAATCTCCAGAAATTAATGATGGCTTTAAATGCATTGAAACCTAAAAAAGTAGACAATTCACAACTTGTTATTAAATAATTAAAGGAGATATATAAAATGGCTTTACAAGAAAAATATAAAAAATTGATAGACACCGCTACTGCACAAGGGGTAAACAACCTAAATGTACGCGAGCAGGATGGTGTGCTATATATTGATGGCAATGCCAGTGGCACAATAAAACAACAACTCTGGGATACTTATGAACGACTTGATCCCAATTATTCTTCTGGCGATGTAGTGATGAACATCAATAGCGTAGCTGGTGTTACTGAGGGATCAAAATTGAAAGTAACTACTAATAGTTCCAACCTTAATATTCGAAGTGGCCCAAGTACCGGTGCTGATATTGTAGGGAAGGCAGCTAGGCACGAAATAGTTACGCTGGTTAGCAAAGCAAATGACCAATGGTGGGAAATCAAAACTGATAATGGTGCTGCAGGCTACTCCTACACGCAATACCTGACACCACTTTGATCACACTAAAGATGGGGTGTCCAAAAAGAAATAAGGTATTCATTCTTATGACATCATGCTGTAAACCACATTCGTCATCTCAAGCAACAAGAGATGACGACCCTACCTTATCTTTTTAGACACCCCCATTTTAAGTTGAACATTAATGATAAATATCCCTCATTCTGAAGTTAAACTGAGTCATAATCTGCCTGGTAAGTTCTCTATATAAGTCATTATAGTCAGGCCTGTTATTAAAATTTCCCCTAACAATATCCCAATCTTTTGCACTTAAAGCCCTCGAATCACCTGTGTATTTACCGGTAAGGCTCTCCCACGTATACTGTGCCGGAATTCTGTCAGATACAATCAACTTTCCTGATACAGCATCTGTAATCCGATAATCCATTACAGCTCTTGAATTAATGATTCTCCTTACTGCACTTATAGTTGCCGTAACAGTAATCGTGCTTGTACTGCCAGCCATTTTATCGTTTTTAATGGGAATCTTTTTAGATACTTTATATGAATAATTATTTGTAGCCAGATTACTAAACCAGATGTCATACATCGAGAGCTCTAAATATTGATCAATTCTTCGATTCTGTCCTTCATTTCCACTATAAAATTCGTAATAGTTAGAATTGCCAATTGAATTAAGATTCCATAAAATATCTCTTTCAAAGAAACTCCCGTCAATTGAATAATATCCAAAGCGTTGATCGAACTTAGTAACCAATACATTGGTAATAGCAGCTTCATGAGCTTCTTGTTTCTTTTCTATCACATCTTTATAGCCGGGAACATATTCATCAGCTAGCTTTAGGTTATTATAAGCTTTACGGGCACTTACACGATCTTGTCGATTCAATAGCACAATTCCTCTATTATAATGTGCTTCTGCAGCATTTAATGCTGCCTGGTTTAATTCGTGTTCATAATTTTGAGGACTAAAATTATTTACCTTCAGTCCTGAGTTCACAAAACCATCGTACATTTTTTGCAGAGAAAGGTAACCATTATAGATATCACTAAATTGCTCTGACTTTTTACCTCTTCCTCCTTTGGCCATCATAATATCCTGCTCATACTTCAATGAAGCCTCTTTATAAGCATCTGGAAGAATCTTTAAAGCTTCAGAATTTGATGGGTTCTTTTTAAGATCATCTATTGCCGCATAAAATGCTTTATCGTACTGTCCTTTTTCAAACAATTTTTTGGTTGATACGCAGGCAAACACAAACAGCGAGAGCAGACATAATTTAAGTAGACTTTTCATAGGAACAATATTCAACTTAATTTACATCAATTTTTGCAGTAAATAAAAAAGCCATCTGATAATTATCAGATGGCTTTTTTATTTTGATTAAACCCTTAAGCTTTAACTAGAAAATGTGCTGGCATCTCTGCTGCACTTAACATAAAATTATGAAGTTCGTAATTTTTGATGAAAGGATTTAACCTCTCAGAACCAGGACCAAACATTGTTAGCTCAACATAATCCCCTGTATGATTCATTCCTGCCCATTGTACATCAGTATACTTGCTCATGATCTTTCCATATTCATAAAATGGAAGATTCGACTCATTATACAA
This sequence comes from Pedobacter panaciterrae, assembly GCF_001636695.1. Taxonomy (GTDB): domain Bacteria; phylum Bacteroidota; class Bacteroidia; order Sphingobacteriales; family Sphingobacteriaceae; genus Pedobacter; species Pedobacter panaciterrae_A. Next base: position 1,457 of record NZ_LGEL01000131.1, on the reverse strand, counting down.
TTGTCCTGGAACTATATCTTTAAAATGAGCCACTAAAGATTTTACATCTTCCAGTTTCATCTCCAGTCCCTGACTTTCCCTGATTATATCTGTAATCTTTTGTTCACTTAATGACTGGTTCAACTGATTTAGCAACCAGGTATTACTATGCTTAAAACTTTGTAAACTGTCGAACTTTTTATCAGCTTCATCAGCATAAAAAAGTCCTGGATTAGAATTACCATGATCTGTTGTTATAATTACCAGGGTTTCTCCATCCTTTTCAGCAAATTCTATTACCTTTCCCACTGCCTCATCAAAGGCTAATTGATCAAATATCAAACCAGCTACATCATTTGAATGTGCTGCCCAATCTACTTTTCCTGCTTCAACCTGTAAAGCAAAACCATTCTTATGATCTTTCATTAATTCAATAGCCTTCATCGTCATTTCACTAATTGAAGGAACAGTTTTCATTAGTTCAGGATCATTTTTTCGATCAACTTCATAAGGAAGTCCATCTTCAGCAAATAGTCCCAAGACTGGCTTGGTTTTATCAAGAGTAAGAATTTCAATTCTGTTTTCTGCAACTCTAAATCCTTGTGTAAGGTATTTTGGTAGAATACTTCCATTTTTTCTTTTTGAGCCAAAATATTTGCTTCCCCCACCCATCATTACATCAAATTTTAAATCCAGATACATATCAGCAATCAAGGCTTGTCCATCGCGGTCGTCTATATTCACACAAAAGCCCGCTGGTGTAGCATGGGTAATTGGGACTGTAGTTACACAGCCAACTTTCTTTCCATTTTCCTTAAATTTTTGAAGAATCGGTTGAGGTTTCTCTCCTTTCATACCAACATTTAATGACCCATTTCTAACTCTTATCCCTCCACCCCATGATGAGCTGGCTGCTGCGGAATCGGTAACCATTGAACTTGCCGAAGCTGTATCCATTAAAGCTCTTACAGCTTTCTTATCTCTATATAAACCAAGCCATTTACTGCCTATACCAAATGTACGGTTGGCATATAGATCGGCCATATTTAATGTTCCTGTACTCATGCCGTCACTTACCATCATGATGATATTTTTTGCCTTTTTTACCCCTCCGATCGGTTTAGCAATAACTTCATTTAAACCAACAAAAGGCATACTTATACCAGCAAGTAATCCGCCTTTTAATAGTGATCTTCTATTCATATACTTAAAAATATTTTCAATCAGCAAAGATGTGTCTGTACCGTTAGAAATTTGGTCAGATAGAATTATGAAATTGTTAAGATTGTAGGCGAATTTCTTCTGGAAAGGTTATAAACACAAAAACCCTGTAGTGTTAGCTACAGGGTTTTGATTAAGATTTGGCACCGACCTACTCTCCCACGTGTTACCGCAGTACCATCGGCTCTGGTGGGCTTAACTTCTCTGTTCGGAATGGGAAGAGGTGGACACCACCGATATAGGCACCTAAATATTTT
>NZ_LGEL01000133.1 GCF_001636695.1 Pedobacter panaciterrae | reverse complement strand
AGATGTGTATAAGAGACAGTATAAAAACAGAATTATAGAACTATTAGCTCGTAAATTAGCTGGTGAAGCTACAAAAAGCGAATTAGAAGAGCTGAGTGACCTAGTATCAAGGTATCCTGATTCCGTTTATTACGAAGAATTTTTAGAGCAGCTCTGGTTAAACTCAGACGAACAGAAAGATTTGCCAGATGTAGACCAGGTATACCTGTTGCATACACTTAAATTCCGTGATGAGTTTGAGTCTAAACCAGAAGTCCGCAAAATATTCAGCTTCAAAAAATATAAAAATCTTATAGGCATAGCCGCAATATTAATTGCCATTATTTCTGCTGCTCTTTTCTATTTTAACAGGGTAGACAAGTTTTCTCCGGATACTCAGATTGTAGCGGGAAAAGGGATCCGGAAAAAAATAAAACTTCCTGATGGTACAATAGTTTGGCTTAATTCTGATAGTAAGCTGTCCTATGAGAGTGATATTAATCAAAAGAAGAAACGCATTGTTTATCTGGTAGGAGAGGCTTTCTTTGATGTGGCTCATCATAAATCTCATCCTTTTATTGTGCGTACCAATAAAATCTGTGTTAAAGTTTTAGGAACGGCATTTAATATCAAAGCTTATCCCATTGATAAAAAGTCGGAGGCTACCTTAATACGAGGATCTATTGAGCTTTCTGTAAACGACAGATCGGGACAAAAGATCATATTAAATCCGTCAGAAAAATTTGCATTGGTAGAAGATAAAAAAGTAATTCACGTAAAGTCTAATGCCTCGCCCGAGACCCCAAAGGACATTACCCTAATGATTCAGCATGTGGTACCCGTGCGTATCGGTGAAAATGAATACATCGAAGAAACTTCCTGGCGAGATAGCCAGCTCGTTTTTCAAAACGAATCATTAGAAGATCTGAAACCAAAATTAGAGCGTTGGTTTAACGTGCAGATCAATTTTGAAGTAGAACAACCAAAATCTTATCGCTTTACAGGTGTATTTAAAAACGAAACAATCGAAGAAACCCTGAAAGCAATGCAATTAATCAAACCATTTAACTTTAAACTTAAAGAACATGACGTAATTATTTACTAACAAAAAAAGGGAGTTAAATGCGGCTAACATTTCTCTCCCCCTAAACCTTCATGAGTAGCTAAATGCTACTATTACAGATTTTTAACTTTGAAATTCACAAATCTATGAAAAAAAAAGAACTGTGCAATAAAGTTCTATGTGCCAACTTTCCCAACAAAAAACTAATAATGATGCTAAACTGGATCTTTGTTTCATCGTTCCTCTTATGTTTGCAGGTGTCAGCCGCGACCTTTTCCCAGGGTACAAAAGTTGATTTAGAGCTACATAGAGTCAAATTAAAGGAAGCATTCAATGTGCTGGAAAAGAAAGGGAATATACGTTTACTATATAGCGAAGACGACCTTCCTGGTAGTAAAGATGTTACACTGGTAAAGAGCCAGATGTTTGTTGCTGATGCGCTCGCATTGTTACTAAAGAACACCAATCTGGAGTTTCAGGAATTGGAAAACAATTTGGTGGTAATAAGATTAAAAAATGCCTGGCTGGCCGACATTTTGGTTAAAGGTCTGGTTACAGATGGTAATGGGACACCCATTCCTGGTGTAAGTATAAAATTAAAGGAAAGTACTGTTGCTACTACTACTGATGCAACCGGTAAGTACAATATCAAAGTTCCTGAAAATGGAACCCTTGTTTTCTCTTATATGGGATATCAGACTCAGGAAGTAGCCATTAATAGTAGGGTAACTATTAATGTTAAACTGGCAGAAAGTGAAGAATCTCTCTCAGAAATTGTTGTTGTTGGTTATGGTACACAGAAAAAAGCAGTAGTTTCGGGTGCTGTTGCTTCTGTAAAGGGATCAGAATTGGCTAAAACACCAACTGTAAACCTTTCTAACTCTTTGGCTGGCCGTTTGCCTGGAGTAACCGCCGTTCAAACAGGTGGTGAACCAGGGTATGACGGCTCAACCATTCGCATTAGAGGAGTGAACTCCTTAGGAAATAGCGATGCGCTAATTGTTATTGATGGAGTACCTAACAGAACAGGTGGTTTAGAGCGTTTAAACCCAAATGATGTTGAAAGTGTTTCTGTCCTAAAAGATGCTTCGGCTGCTATTTACGGTTCAAGGGCAGCAAATGGTGTTATCCTGATTACAACCAAACAAGGGAAATCGGGTAAACCACAACTTTCTTATGATTTTAGTTATGGTTTACAACAGCCTACAAGAATCCCTAAAATGTCTAATTCTTCTCAATATGCAGAGATTTTGAACGAATTAAACATATTTGGGTCGGATTTACCTCAGGATCAATGGGGCGCTGCCTGGCAGGCATTTAAAGAGACAGGTGCTTATAAGCGCCCTGATAATGGAAACACCATTAGTGCAGCTTACCGCCCGGATGAGATGCAGAAACTACGTGATGGTTCTGATCCTTTGAGATACCCAAATACAGATTGGTTTAATACCTCACTTAAAAAATGGTCGCCGCAACAAAGACATAACCTACAAATAAATGGGGGAGGTGAAAACATAAAATACCTTATCTCATTAGGCTATTTGGATCAGGATGGTTATTATAAAAAATCGGCAACCGGCTATCAGCAGTATGACATGAGGATTAACCTCGAAGCAAACATTAATAAATATGTTACAGCAACATTAGGTGTTACCGGCAGAGAAGAAATGCGTAATTTCCCAACGGTTAGTGCTGGGGATGTATTTAGGATGATCATGCGCGGAAAGCCAACAGAGATTGAGGTTTGGCCAAATGGTTTACCGGGACCAGATATTGAATACGGATACAATCCTTATGTAACAACTACGGATCTTACAGGCTACGACAGAGATCGCAGAGATTACCTGCAGACTACAGGGAAAGTAGAAATCAGAGTGCCATGGGTAGATGGTTTAAAATTAACGGGAACGGCCTCAATAGATAAATTTGCAGGCAGACGGAAGAGATGGCAAACACCATGGACGCTTTATTATTGGGATAAAAAATCTTTTGAAGCAGATGGAGTAACACCTGTGTTAACAGGAGTTGTACGTTCTGAGCGTACAGATGCCAGTTTAACTGAAACTGCTGGAGCGCAGCTGGCAGTAAACTTAACAGGATTGGTTAACTATGATAAGAAAATAGGCGAGCATAACCTTAGTTTATTGGCTGGTGTAACAAGAGAAAAGGTTGATAATGATGGGTTTTCTGCTTTCAGAAGATATTTTCTTTCTACAGCTTTACAGGAATTGTTAGCAGGTAGTGATAAGGAGCAATCTATAAGTAACCCTACCGGTGAACCATATGGTTTGTATAAAAGAGCCCGGTTAAGTTATTTTGGAAGAGTTGGGTATAATTATAAAGAAAAGTACCTGGCTGAATTCCTTTGGAGAGTTGATGGTTCTTATATTTTCCCTAAAGATAAAAGATTTGGATTCTTTCCGGGAGTTTCATTAGGATGGAGGCTGTCAGAAGAACCGTTCTTTAAAGAGAATGTAAGTTTTGTAAACAACTTAAAAATCAGAGGATCGTGGGGTCAGATGGGTGCAGAAGCGTACGAAGGTACTGCTTTGGCTGAATATCAGTACTTAAGTACTATGGGCTTTGGAAATTACGTAATCAACGATCAACTAAGCCAAACCATATTCGAAACCAGAGTTCCTAACTTAGATTTCGGATGGGAAGTAGGAAACAACTCCAACATTGGTTTGGATGCTTCATTCTTAGATAATAAATTGAGTTTCGAGTTTGATGCTTTTTATAACAAGCGTACTAAAATTCTAATTTCAAGAGGTAACTCTATACCGGGTAGTTCTGGTATTACAGACAAGCTGCCCCCTGTAAATCTTGGAAGGGTAAACAACAGAGGTTTTGAATTTAAGTTGAGCTATAATGATCATGTTGGTGAGGTGAATTACGGTGTAAGTGTTAACGGGGGCTATGCAAAAAACAAGATTGTATTTTGGGATGAAACACCTGGGGCGCCTGCATGGCAGCGTTCGACAGGAATGCCTACAGGAACAGAATTGGCATACTTGTATGATGGTGTATTCAAAAATCAGGCAGAAATTGATGCAAATAAAGTAGACTATAGTTCTCTTACCAATAAGCTGATGCCAGGTGATATGAAATTTAAAGATTTTAATGGTGATGGTAAAATTAATGGAGATGATCAGGTTAGGCTTGATAAAACGAGTACACCTACTTTTACCGGAGGTTTCAATCTGAACTTGTCTTACAAGAATTTCGATTTGTCGGCACTGGTTCAAGGTGCTACGGGTGGTGTACAAATTGTCGGATTAACAGAATCTGGTGATATTGGTAACTTCCTGGAATGGTCATATAAAAACCGTTGGACAATAGATAATCCAAGTGGGGAGTTTCCTCGTTTATCTAACCGTGGTAAAACTTATTACACGGATTTCAATAATGCGGCCCGTAATACTTATTGGGTACGCAGCAACAATTACGTCAGGTTAAAAAATGTAGAATTAGGTTACACACTCTCTACTGAATTGTGTAAAAGAGTAGGCTTAAGTGCTGTTAGGGTTTATGTGAATGGATTAAATCTTGTAACGCTCGATAAGATCAAGATCTGGGATCCGGAATCAACCAATTCCAGCGCGCAGTATTATCCGCAGGCAAGAGTTATCAATACCGGAATTAAGGCTACTTTTTAAATTTAGAATTAAAAACATTTTTATATGAAACCTATTAATAGAAATACATACATATTTTCCATCGCCCTTATGACCATTTTTGGATCAGGGTGTAAAAAGGACTTTCTGGCGGTGGAACCACCTGATAAGATATCTTCTACACTGGTATGGAAAGATCCTGTTTTAGCTCAGGCTTTTGTTACTGAGATTTATAATGGCTTGAGTGTTGGCGGTTTTTCAGAAGAAATGCTGTCTTCCGTATCAGATGAATCACTTTTTACACATCCAAACAGGGGTATAGACCTTGTTAACGCAGGTACAATTAATCCTACAACATTAGGTTGGGTTAACAGTACCTGGGGTTATAACCCAATGTATAACCGTATTCGTGCCTGTAATATCACAATTGAAAGATTAACGGGAACTGATAATGCTATAACAGATCAAACAATTAAAGATCAATTGCTAGGTCAGGCATATTTTTTAAGAGCCTATTTTTATCAGCAGTTGTTGCGTTATTATGGAGCAGTGCCACTTATTTCTAAAAGCTATGCATTAGATGACGATTTTAAAGTGAAAAGAGCTACTTATGAAGAGTGCGTAAACTTTATTCTTAAAGATTGCGATGAATCTATTAAGCTATTGACTGGAAAAGCCATGGTAAAGGGCCAGACCACATCATTAGCAGGGATGGCACTAAAATCTCGTGTGTTACTTTATGCAGCCAGTGATTTGCATGATAAAGCTAAAACAGATGCGAATGCGGATGTTAAAGCACTTTTTAGTACTTATCCGCAAGAGCAGCTTGCTTATTTTATTTATCCTTCAGGAGATCAATTGGAACGGTGGAGATTGGCTCGAGATGCAGCTAAAGCAGTTATGGATGCCGGATCAGGATATAAACTAAACCTTAGTGCCAAAGTTTCGGCAGAGGAGGGCCGTGTGAATTATAAAAGTATAGCTATGGGTGGCGCCAGTAAGGCTCCTGGAATTGACATATCTGCAGCTTCTGAATTAATTTTTGCGCGGTACTTTATCGATCGTAGTGATATGCGTTATGGAAGGGCTAATGGACCTAATGGATATCGTAACTGGGCAGGAAATACTCCACTTGGTTTATTGGTTGATGATTATGAAATGGCTGATGGTACAAAATTTAGCTGGACAAACGCAACTCAAAAGGCTGATCCGTATGTTAATCGTGATCCGCGTTTTTATGCCACTATTTTATATGATGGAGCAGGCTGGAAACCCAGGAACAAAATTTCCGGAGATGTAGATCCTGCCAACCAGATTCAAACCGGTGAATATGATCTTAAAGACGATAAAGGCGCTACTATTCGAATTAAAGGTTTAGATACCCGTGGCAGCTCTATAGAAAACTGGAATGGTAGCTGGACTGGCTATTACACACAAAAATTTACAGATCCGGATCCAAATATTGTTGATGCCTCAATGCCTCAATTTGTACCATGGCCATTTTTTAGATATACTGAGGCTGTGCTAAATTATATTGAAGCCAGTATTGAGCTTAATGATCTTGGCCCTGCAGTGGAATGGTTAAACCGTATTCGTTTCAGATCTGGAATGCCCGCTATTGCAGGTGGTTCAAAAGAGGAACTGAAACAGATATATCGTCATGAAAGAAGGATAGAAATGGTGTATGAAGAGCAACGTTACCATGATGCGCGTCGTTGGATGATAGCTAAGGAAACACTTGGTAGAAAAACCAATTATATCAAGGTTTCAGGAACTTTTAAAGCAGGTAAAACTATGAGCCAACCTTATCATTATGATACCTCGATTTATGATTATACTTATACCCCTACAATAGAAACGGCACAGGAGAACCGTGAATGGGCAAATAAGTTATATTTCAGGCCTTTTAGTCGGGATGAAATCAATAGGAATAGTGAATTGAAACAAAATCCGGGTTATTAATAATAAAACGCTCTAAGTATAGAGGCCGTTCTTTTGAACGGCCTTTGTTTTAGCATTTTAGAATGGTTTTTGTAATATTAATAGCAAGATTGTAAATAAAACTTGACTTTAATTGAAAAAAAC
>NZ_LGEL01000132.1 GCF_001636695.1 Pedobacter panaciterrae | reverse complement strand
GAAAAAGGGACCCAAACCGGCCTACTAATATTAATATTAAAATAATGCATATTATTAATGCAACGGCTATCACTATGTTTGTTGCAGGTATTCTATGGAAATTAATTGATTGGATTTTACTGAAATGAATAGAATAATAAACACAACAAATGCCCCGGCCCCAATTGGCCCTTATAGCCAGGCAGTAATTGCTAATGGCTTTTTATTTTTATCTGGACAGGTGGCAATAAACCCTGAATCAGGTGTCGTTATACAGTCTTCAATTGCAGAGGAAACACATCAGGTGATGAGAAACATTAAGGCTGTTCTATTAGAAGCTTCTTACGGTTTTGAGGATGTTGTTAAGACCACTATTTTTTTGTCTGACATGGCTCTATTTGCTGAAGTAAATGAGATATACGGTTCATTCTTTCATAAGAATTTTCCTGCGCGGGAAACAGTGGCAGTAAAAGGCTTGCCAAAAGGAGTGAATGTAGAGATATCTATGACGGCATACAAAGCTTAGGTTTTGCCAAAATCGAACCTTAAGTATTTCTTCGCGGGGATTTTATCTTTTGCTACCTGGGGATTCTTTTCGATACCACTAAGAAATCTTAAAGAATTTCCTTCAGAGGAAATCCTATATTATCGAATTTTTACATCACTGGTTTTTATCTGGATTGCAATTTTTCTTTTCAGACGTAAATATCTGAAGAGTGATATTGCTTACTTATCTTCAGTTACTCGTAAAGAAAGAAAGATTATTGCTTTACAGATTGTTTTATCTTCTGTTCTTTTGACTTCAAACTGGTATACATATATCTATGCTGTAAATAACGTTAGCTTGCAATCCGCGGCATTTGCTTATATGGTTTGCCCGTTAATTACAGCATTCGGCGGTTTCATTCTTTTAAAAGAAGAGCTGTCCCAGTTAAAACTTATATCATTAGCCATTGCTTTATTTAGTATTATCCTGCTTGCTACAGGATCTTTTATTGAAGTGGCGTGGTCTGTTGTTATTGCGACTTTATATGCTTTCTATTTGATTATACAGCGTAAGATGAAAAACCTGGATAAGCTAAACGTATTGGCAACTCAAATTGGGGTTGCAGTACTGTTGATGATGCCGTTGTACATTAGTAAGCATGAATCTTTTCCAACAGACTTATGGTTTTGGGGGAATATTAGTGTAGTTGCAGTAGTATTTACGATTATTCCTTTGTTTATGAGTCTGTATGCATTGATAGGCATTCCTTCATCTACCCTTGGGATAATTATTTATGTAAACCCTCTTATCGCATTTGCTGTGGCTATTTTTTATTTCAATGAACATCTTGATTCTCATAAACTACTCGCCTATTTATTCTTGTTGATTTCAGTTATTGTATTTAATTGGGGTATAATAAAAGATATATTTACATTTAATAGAAAAAATATTTAAAGCTTTGTTTGTTTCTACCTTAGATACGACTATAGAATTTCTTAAAGGCGTGGGGCCTAAACGTGCTGAACTTTTTCAGAAAGAGTTAGGTATTTTTACCTATGAGCACCTCCTGAACTTTTATCCGTTTAGGTATATTGACAGAACCCGATTTTATAAGATTAACGAGTTAGATCCTGAATTGCCTTATGTGCAAATACTTGGCAGAATTACAAGTAAAGAACAAATAGGTGAAAAACATAAAAAACGCCTGGTTGCCAGACTTACTGATGAGACAGGTTCAATAGAGCTGGTATGGTTTCAGAGTTTGAAGTGGGTTGATGAAAATGTTACTAAAGGTAAAGTTTACATCGTGTTCGGGAAACCTACTGTGTTTAATGGTTCATTTAGTATTTCGCATCCCGATCTGGAGAATTATCCAAGACCTGCAACTATCACAGGTAACTTAAGATTACAGCCTGTATACCATTCTACTGAGAAACTAAAGAAGTTTTTTTTGGATAGTAAGGGGATTCAAAAACTACAAACATTATTAATTGAGCAGAATCTTAAAGAAATAATAGAAACAATTCCTCCTTACATCCTCGAGAAATATCAAATGGTTGGGAAGAAAGAAGCTTTATTAAACATTCATTTTCCTAAGGATGTTAAGTCGCTGAAATCTGCTGAACGCAGATTGAAATTTGAAGAGCTGTTTTTTATTCAGCTTCAATTACTGCACAATAAGCAAGTGAGGGAGATGAGGTTTAAAGGTCATTCATTTGACATAGTTGGAGAAAAGGTAAATATCTTTTATAACGAGATTCTGCCATTTGAATTGACAAATGCACAGAAAAGGGTAATAAAGGAAATCAGACTCGATACACAGCGTGGAATTCAAATGAACCGTTTAGTGCAGGGCGATGTAGGTAGTGGGAAAACAGTTGTTGCCCTTATGAGTATGCTCCTTGCAAATGATAACGGTTATCAGGCATGTATCATGGCTCCTACGGAAATATTGGCGCGTCAACATTACCAGTCCATAGTGGATCTGCTAAAGGATCGCCTGGTGAAAGTGGCAATTCTTACTGGAAGTAGCACCAAGAAACAAAGGACACAACTTCATGAGGAACTTGAGGCAGGTGAGATTAATATTCTTGTTGGAACGCATGCGCTGATAGAAGACAAGGTTGTGTTTAAGAATTTGGGCCTTGTGGTAATTGATGAACAGCATAGATTTGGTGTTGAGCAAAGAGCGAAGCTTTGGCGGAAAAACATTATACCACCTCATATACTCGTGATGACTGCAACACCGATTCCCCGTACGTTGGCTATGACCCTATATGGAGACCTTGATGTGTCTGTTATTGATGAATTACCAGTGGGAAGAAAACCAATTGAAACTAAGCACCTCTATGAGGGTCAACGATTGCGAATGTTTGGGTTCATGAAGGAAGAGATAAAGAAAGGGCGCCAGGTTTATATTGTATATCCATTGATAAAGGAGAGTGAAAAGTTAGATCTTTTACATCTCGAGGCAGGGATTGAACAACTGAGTTATCAGTTCCCTTTGCCTGATTATCAAATTAGCATTGTGCATGGGAAAATGAGTAATGCTGATAAGCAATATGAGATGCAGCGCTTTATAGAACACAAGACTCAGATCATGGTTGCAACAACGGTCATAGAGGTTGGTGTAAATGTGCCTAATGCATCCGTGATGGTTATCGAAAATGCAGAGCGATTTGGCCTTTCACAGCTACATCAGCTACGTGGAAGGGTAGGCAGAGGTGCGGAACAATCGTTTTGTCTTCTAATGTCAGGGAATAGGCTAAGCCCAGATGGCAGGCTCCGTTTGGAGACCATGGTGAAAACAAATAACGGTTTTGAGATTTCAGAAATTGATTTACAGCTTAGGGGACCTGGGGATATTTCAGGAACACAACAAAGTGGTGTCCTGGAGCTTAAACTTGCTGATCTGGCTAAAGATCAACTGATACTGCAGGAGGCCCGTAGCACCGTTATAGAAACTCTTTCTGAGGATCCTAACCTAGAGAATCCTCAGAATAGCCTTTTAAAAACTTACCTTGCAAAAAGAAGCAGAGGTATTGCGTTTGATAAAATTTCCTAAAGGTGATTTAATCCTCGTCGCTTCCTGGTAATGACCCTGAACCTGAATAAGCTCCTTTACGGATGATAGGAGTTTTTAGGTATTTGTATAGCTCATCAAGATGTAACAAACTTCCGTTTGTAAGGTTTCCAAGGAATATGATTACAATATTTTTCTGCACGTCGCGGACATAGATATGTCTGAATCCATGCCACCATCCTGTATGATAAACGACTTTACGACCGTTATCTCCATCAAATATGCGCCATCCGTAACCGTAATTGAAATGACCGTTGATAGCTTTGTTACGGCCAATATAAGCAGAATCAAGGCTGGCTTGTTTTAGTAATCTGCCATTTTTTAAAGCCTTGTCATAAAGAACTAAATCATGCAGCGTACTATAAATGCCTTTATCACCAACAGGACCATCCAGGAAATTTTGTGCCACAGAGTATCTCCAGGTACGATCATGTCCGACAACATCTACAGGTATTTTTGGATAAACAGTAGTTGAATAAACATGCGTATGCTTCATGCCAGCCGGTTTAAAAATGTTCTCCATCATATAATCGGAATAGGGCTTGCCTGTTACTTTCTCTATGATTGCACCAAGTACCATGTAATTGGAGTTGTTGTAGTGAAAACGATTGTCAGGTTTGGTATAAGGATTTGGTTTTTTCTCAGCGATGACTTGCATTACATCCTGGTTGGATACTCCTTTTTTCATATCACGCTTTTCTTTACGCCATATGTCATCGATGAAATACACATAGTTCATCATTCCACTACGGTGTGAAAGGAGCAGTCTTATTTTGATTCCATCGTATGGAAAGTTAGGGTAAAACTTTTTTACATCATCATCTAATGAAAGCTTGCCTTGCTCTACCAATTGCATTATGGCAGTTCCGGTAAAAGTTTTAGTCACCGATGCAAGTTCAAATTCAGAGTTTATCTTTAGGCTATCGCGATGCAGGTAATCTGCCCAGCCAATAGCTTTTTCATAAAGAATTTTTCCATCCTTAGCGACTAGCATATTTCCATTGAAACCATACTTTTTATGAAGGTTCTGAACAAAATCAGCTATCCATTTGTCACCTTTGGCAGGATCATATGCTAAAAGTACACTATCGGCCATATCATCTTGAGCAGTACGTTCTTTACTTGGCTCTTTTAATGTTGTGCTTTTTTTGGAATTTGAACAGGCAATAAACAAAAAGGCGGCCATTGAAGCCACTGCTAAAATATTACGATAACTCATGAATTGTGTGTACAGTTTAAAAGCCCGAAAATTAAGGAATATTAATCCTTTTAACGCAAAAGAGTTTTAAACATTGCAGGTTTTATTTTATTTGTATTTTTTTCGAAGTTGTATTAAACATCTGACATTAAAGGGCTCTTTAAAAATTTTAAAAACCCTAAATTTGTAAACATAAAACTTAGAATACTATGAATTTTAGAATCGAACACGATACGATGGGTGAAGTACAGGTACCTGCTGATAAATATTGGGGTGCTCAAACTGAACGTTCAAGAAATAACTTTAAAATTGGTCCTGAAGCTTCAATGCCAAAGGAGGTTATACATGCATTTGGTTATTTGAAAAAAGCTGCGGCTTTGGCCAATACTGAACTTGGTGTTTTGACAAAGGAAAAGGCTGAGTTAATTGCAAAAGCTTGTGATGAAGTAGTTGCAGGTAGCCTGGACGATCAGTTTCCATTAGTGATCTGGCAAACTGGTTCAGGTACTCAAAGTAATATGAATGCTAATGAGGTAATAGCAAATCGTGCTCATGTTTTAAATGGTGGTGCATTGGGCGATGATAAAAAAGTATTGCATCCTAATGATGATGTAAATAAATCTCAGTCATCAAATGATACCTATCCTACTGCTATGCATATTGCAGCCTATAAACAAGCAGTAGAAATTACTATACCTGGATTAGAAAAATTACGAAATACCTTACATAGAAAGGTTATTGAATTTAATGATATCGTTAAAACTGGACGTACCCATTTTATGGATGCTACACCTTTAACCCTGGGACAGGAATTTTCGGGATATGTGCAACAAATAGATAACAGTATCAGAGCTGTGAAAAACGCATTGGTAATGATCAGTGAGCTTGCTTTAGGAGGAACTGCTGTTGGAACAGGTCTAAATACGCCTAAAGGATATGACGTTTTGGTTGCAAAGAAAATTGCAGAATTAACAGGACTTCCTTTTATAACTGCACCTAATAAATTCGAGGCACTTGCTGCTCATGATGCTATGGTTGAGCTTTCTGCTGCTTACAAGCGTACTGCTGTTTCTTTAATGAAGATTGCAAATGATGTAAGGATGCTAAGTTCTGGCCCTCGTTGTGGAATAGGTGAGATCATTATTCCTGATAATGAGCCTGGCTCATCTATCATGCCAGGTAAAGTCAATCCGACACAACCTGAAGCTATGACTATGGTTTGTGCTCAGGTAATGGGTAATGATGTTACAGTAGGTATTGGTGGCAGCAACGGACATTTTGAATTGAATGTTTTTAAACCTGTTATCGCTGCTAATGTTTTACAATCAGGTAGACTAATCGGTGATGCCTGTGTTTCATTCAATGATAAATGTGCTGAAGGTATTTTGCCAAATCTGCCGGAGATTAAAAAACATTTACAGAATTCTTTAATGCTTGTTACTGCTTTAAATCCTCATGTTGGATATGAAAATGCAGCTAAGATTGCTAAGAAAGCACATAAAGAGAATAAAACCTTACGTGAGGCTTCTGTCGAATTAGGTTTGCTTACCGGGGAACAGTTTGATGAGTGGGTTCGTCCGGAGGATATGGTAGGTAGTTTAAAATAAGAAATGAATATAGCCCCGTATATGTGGAGATTGTTGTTTCCGGTGTTATTTATTCTATGTATGGTGTTTTCCTGTAGGAGAATGCCTAATGTACAAGGAGAAGGATCGCCGCTTTTACAAGGAATCTGGAATCAGGATAGCGTGCCAAATGCAGATAAACTACTGAATTATACACAGCATAAATTCAAATTCACCTGCGATTCGTTTTACGTAGACCTGGTTACCCACTCAGAAGTGAATTATTATGCTGATTCCTGTTTCAATAATGGAGTATGGAAAGAATATGCCAAAGGGGTTTATCAGGTTAAATCTGATAGTATTTTTTTAACAGGTACATTCACAAAGTCTAATTATAAGCAGAAAATTTCTGGATGCTACCAGATAGGACAGTATATTAAAATTTTCAAAATTAAGCGTGCAGATACAAACAGGCTAGTGCTTGACTGTCTCTTATACACATCT
>NZ_LGEL01000129.1 GCF_001636695.1 Pedobacter panaciterrae | reverse complement strand
AGATGTGTATAAGAGACAGAAAAGAGGGTGTCCAAAAAGGTAAGATCGTCATCTCTCCTATCGTCGAGATGACGATCTTACCTTTTTGGACACCCTCTTGATTATTTGTTAGTCTATTTTTTGTCCCACCAAAGTTTCGTTCCTCCGTTATCGGCACCACCAAGCGTAGCTACGGCTCTGGCATAACCTGCAGGATTACTATCTCTAAACTTATTTGGAATAGGAAGTCTGCGTATAAATGCAGTGGTTGAAATTGTACCAGCACTTGCATTATTAATTACAGGAAAAAGTTTAGGGAAGCCTGTTCGTCTGAATTCCGACCATGCTTCTTGCCCATCAGGATAGGTTGCTATCCATTTTTGAGTGATGATTCTTTCTTGCTTTTTATCAATGCTTGCACCAGCGTCCCATTTAATAGTAATTGTACTTAAATAAGGACTTCCTGCTAGAACATCATTCTGTCCGGGAACAACGGCTTTTGGATCTATATACGGTTTTGGCGTACTTGTATTATCGTCCAGATACGCTAAAGCTCCAGCCGTTGTTTGCCCCCACTCCTCAAATGATCTTTTAACGCCAGTTTCATAATTAACTTTAATATCTCCAGCTCCTACCCAGCCATTTAATGCAGCTTCTGCCTTTAAAAACCAGGTCTCGGCCGCACATGATAATTTAGCCATACCATTTGTTGCACTAAAGTAATCTCCAACTGCTGCTTTGGCTGCAGGTTTTGAATAGCTTCTATACCTATCATTATCAACAAGAGTAATACCATTTCTTATCCCGATAAGCTGACCGCTAACTGCAGGATCAGTAGCCGGAAGCATATAAGATGCCAAACGAGGATCATTATATCCGGCAAGAATAGCACCTACAGGCGCCCCTGCCCTACAATCGCCCCAGGCATTAATAATGTCATTTATAGGGTGAGCAGATCCATACTTAATGAATGCATTATCTGAATTGTCTTCAATTAAACCTCCATTAGCAGGATCCAAAGCCTTTTCTCCTTCGGTTTTAGCCTTTGCAGGATCAGCATAAATGATGCGGATTGCAAACCGTAGGCGCAAAGTGTTGGCCAGCTTAATCCATTTGGTTGCATCACCTGCATAAACTACATCAGATGTGGTAAAAACCTTATCATCACCTGAGTTCGGAGCCATCTTTAAGTTTTTAACTGCCTCATCCAAATCAGCAAAAAAAGCAGTGTAGGCATCTTTTTGAGAATCAAAATCTACAGATAAATCTGCATTTGGTTTTCCAAATTTTGTATAAATTACGGGTCCGTGAATATCCGCAACTTTGTGACCTTCAATAACTTTCAGGATGGTTAAATAGCCTCTTGAATGGTTAAATTGCGTTTCAGGATAAACTTTTGTCCCGTCTTCAAAATTCCTGATCTTTTGCATCACATCATCCAGCTGATTAATCATAATTCTATCGTTCCATCCATCTTTCATAAAATAGTTCGAATTATTATCGCCTCCATAAGTAGATGGTGTCATAAAATAACCACTGTATATATCTGCGTTAAGGTTTTGCTGCAATTGATAAATCCAGTTGGTTTGATTAATCAGGTTCTTTTGTACCTCACGCATAGGACCAATAACCTTAGTAAAATCGGCATTCAATACTTCGTCGGTTACCCCAGAGAGACCTGTATTAAATTCTTCGAAATTCTTTTTACAACTCCCAAATAGCAAAATCGCTGCCATTGAAAAGCTCATTATTTTTAGTTTATTTTTCATGTGAATATTCTTTAAGGGTTATTACTAAAACCCGCATTTAAGACTAAAACCAATACTTCTGTAAGCTGGTGCTCCAAACACATCAACTCCAACGCCCCCCGCATTTACACCGGATACCTGCTCAGGATCAAAAGGAGCATCTTTTTTAAAGAAAAACAAGTTGCTACCAATAGCACTTATTGTTAAATCTTTAACTGTTCCTCCTTTTAGAGGCACTCTGTATCCTATAGATAATTCTCTTAAACGAATAGCAGTAGCGCTATACATATAGGCCTCGTGAATCACATTTTTTCCACCACCACTAATTGCTGTATAATAATTCTGAGCAGTTGTAGTTCCTGTCCAGGCTTTCCCATCAGCTGTTGCAGCATTTTGAAGTTGTATTCCACCTGCATCTCTTGTATCTGCAGATCTTTTGCTCACACCTAACGCATCATAATATGGCTCTGAAAGACTTAAAACTCTACCACCAAACTTACCATCAACCAGTACGTTTAAGGTTATGTTTTTGTAAGAGAAACTGTTGTTCCATCCTAAAATTGCTTTAGGGTTAGGGTTACCTAAATAAGTATTGGTCTCATCTCTTAAAGGAGCTCCATTTGCATCTACAACCAGGCGACCGGAAGCATCTCTTTTATATGCATTTCCATAAATATCTCCAAAAGATCCACCTTCTTTTAAGTAGTTAAGTCCACCACCAGCAAGTGTATATTTGGAATTAGGATCAGTACTTACTTCTGAAGGGAACAATTGAATGATTTTGTTTTTATTTCTGGAGAAATTAAGTGCACTATTCCACTTAAATTCGGTTGTAGAAATGAAATTATAAGTTACCGTAGCTTCTATACCGGTATTCTGGATATTACCAGCGCTAATATCTCCTTTTGTACCGGCTGCTACCCCTCCTGTAATGGAGACATCCTTAAAGAATTGATTTTTGATGTTTGATTTATACCAGGTAACGTCTAATGTTAACTTATTTCTCAACAAGCGCCATTCTGTACCAACCTCTATGGTTTTATTTTGTTCAGGTCTTAAGTATAAACCACCAACTGCAACGGGTGCTCCATCTGGCCCAACATATGTACCTGCATCTATATTAGGTTGCGGGCTAGTTCTATTGTCTTCAATTCCATTACCAACAGTTGCATAAGAGCCCCTGATTTTCCCGAAATTAATCGCTTCAGGGAACTTAAATAAATCTGTTAATATTGCATTAGCTCCAATTGAATAATAATTATACGTTTGTTTTGGTGTAAATGCTAATGTGGAAGACCATTCCTGTCTGTCTGTTAAATCTAAAAATAGCCTGTTTTTATAGCCTATTTGCGCACTTGCAAATGCAGATTGTGTTTGAATATGGTGATTAGCAATTGTGTAATGTCTGCCATTATCATTTGTACCAGAGAATATTAGGTTAGATAATGCAAATATGTTTGGATAAGATAAAAAGGCATTTTCAATAGAAGTATTGATTTTCTTTGAATCAGAGATAGATCCTCCTAAGGTAAAACCTAAATTAAAGTTTTCATTTAACTCTTTATTACCAAGTAAGATCAAATCGCCATAGTAAGTTTTAGACTCTAATTTATTATTGTAAACCTTTCCATTCGGCCCGCTTAACACCGCTGATGTAGTGGCAAATACGTTACGCTGAGCATCTGAAAAATAGTAATTATAATTACCTCTCGACTGAATATTAAGCCAATCATTTATTTCATAATTTAATGATGCAGCAGCATACATGTTTTTATTATTTGTTGTTATTGGGTTTCGGTTAAGTATCCAATAAGGATTTTGCTGTTCATCTGTTCCGGTATATCCTTTATCAAGATTTAGATTCCACCAGTTTTGCGCATTTAAATAACGTGTTGGAGAAGCATATTCAAAGTTTGTTTTATAAGTGTTGAAATCTAATCCTCTTGGGAATAAATAAAGTCCTGTTAGCGGGTTAAAATAAGTACCAGGGTTAGTTCTGTTAATTACTTTTTGCAAAGAGCCCATAAAATTTGCATCCAGCGTTAGCTTATCATCAAAGAACTTGCTCGAATTTCTAAAACTTAAGTTATTTTGATCAAACTTGCTAGTTGGAACAATACCTTTATTGGTAGTATTGGCATAGGAGAAAAAGTTGTTTGAACGCTCATTGCCAGAAGTGAAAGTAACACTGTTTACCCAGGTTGCTCCGGTTTTAAAAAAATCTGTTACAGGATCTGCAGAACTGCCTTTAGCACCCCAGCTTTCTCTACTACCTGCGGTTGCTGCAGTAGGTGCTTCTGTTTGTAAATAGGAATATTGTAATTTCGGTAAAACAGAAGCCTTATCAAAAGTAACACTGCTTGAAAAATCGAGTTTACTGGTTCCATTTTTCCCCTTTCTTGTGGTAATTAAAATAACCCCATTACTACCAGCACTACCATATAAGGCTGATGCAGCAGCGCCTTTTAAGAAGTTTACACTTTCAATATCCTCTGGATTCATCGTACTTAAAATATCTCCGTTATCAGGCATTGAACTATAAATATCCACATTTGGCCCTCCTGTTGGGTTTAAAATAGGTAGTCCATCTATAACGAATAATGGCTGGCTATTTCTTGTTGATTTATCACCCCTCATCGTAATACGTGCAGATCCTCCAGCACCTCCAGATGTGCGGTTTATCTGAACACCTGCTACCTTACCGTTAAGATTATTTATAAGGTTTGGTGTTTTCACAGTAGTTAGTTCATCGTTTTTTACCGTTTGAGTTGAATACGTAAGTGTACGGGATTGCCTTGTTATCCCCAATGCTGTAACGACAACTGTTTCCAGAGACTGTGAGCTTGAAGTCAGGGTTACATCAATGACCCCTGTTGCCCCAACAGTTACTTCCTTATTCTCATATCCGACAAATGAAAACAATAGTACATCGCCCTGCCTGGCTTGTATACTATATTGTCCTGATGCACTGGTTTGGGTTCCCGTCTGTGTTCCCTTAATTTTCACAGAGACCCCTGGTAATGTAGTACCATCCTGATCCCTGACAGTTCCTTTGATCACTTCCTGATAGGAAGAGTTAAACATAGTCTCGCCTTTTAGTTTTTCTTTCTTTACACCAGCAAACACACTTGCTGAGGCATAAAGTAATAAACACGTAAATTGTAATGATTTCCTCATTTCATTAATACAGTTAATTGTTTACAAATGGTTAATTGTAGCTAACCTTCCTTAACTCCTTACTTTGATGATTCAAAACAAGGCATGACAGAAAATGATCAGCATTTAGGGTAGAGATCTATTTCAGAAAGAAATTGCCTACAAAGAATTCATTTTTTTTGAAATTATTTTTATTCGCTACATTGCATTGGAAAAAAACCAATCCATTTAGCAGTTGAAAACAGTAAAGCCCGACTTATCCAGTCTCTGGACCAGAATGTCCGTTGAAGACGATATTAAATCCTTCGAGGCTTTATATTATGTACTATTCAATAAGCTTTTTAAATTTTGCTGCTATTATGTAAGTCAAAAAGAGGTTGCAGAAGAAATTATTTCAGAAATATTTGTGAAGTGCTGGGAGAACAGAAAAGTAAACCTCCATGTAATTAACCCAGAAACATATTTATTTGTTGCTGTTAGAAATCAATCATTAAAACATCTTAAAAAGCACTCAGGAGTTCATATGATAGAACTAGAGGTATCCGGTGAATATCCATTCTCAGATAACAATAATCCTGAAAAAGAATTGGAGCGTAAAGAGCTACATGTTAAACTGGACAATGCAATTGAAAAACTTCCTTTACAGGCAAAAATGGTTTTTAGGCTGATTAAAGAGAATGGAATGAAATACAAAGAGGTTGCAGAAATTCTAAACATATCTCCACGAACGGTTCAAACACAGCTCTTTAGAGCAATTGACAAACTAAGAATCACCTTAATCACCTATAAAGAAGATAAAAATCAATATGGCACCGATGACAAACAAAACATTAGTGGAAAAATCATCAGCCTTATATTTTTAATAAGCATAACAAACTATTTTTTAGAACATTGTAGGCATTTTTAAATAAAAACGGTACTATATATAAACAACACAACAAAAAACACAAATGACTGATCAAAGATTTACGGAGTTATTGGGTAAAAGATTAGCTGGTGAAATTTCACCTAAAGAGCTGATTGAGCTTAAAGAGCTACTTTCCAAAAGCGCCGTTCATAGAAATGAGTACGAAAATCTAACCGGTTATTTTAATGACGAAAAACCTACCGATAACAATATCGATTCAGTTTTTGACAAGATAAAACAACAAATAACCGTTTCTGAGCCTAGGCCTGTTGAGAATTTCCAGGAACCGGCAATAAGAAACTTTGTTATCTGGTATCGAGTTGCCGCTGTTATTGCTTTTTGCATCTGTTCTATTGCAGCGTATCAGTTCTTCCTTTCAGACAATGCTACGAACAACAACGTTGTAGAATGGAAAGTCTTACAAACTCCGGTACAGAATATATCAAAAATAATCCTTGAGGATGGTACTCAGATTAATTTAAATGCTAAAACTGAATTAAAATATCCAGCATTCTTTAGCGGAAAAAACAGAGAAGTATATTTAAACGGTGAAGCATTTTTTGATGTTAAAAAAGACGCTGAACACCCTTTTATTATCCATACCAGGCATATGAGTATAAGAGTATTGGGAACTGCTTTTGATGTAAAAGTTTATGAGAATGATTCATCTATTGAAACGACCTTAGTTAGAGGGCTTATTCAGATCACTCTGAATAACAAACCCGATGAAAAGATCATATTAAAACCAAAAGAAAAGTTTACCCTTGCTGATAAAAACACCGTTAATTACACAATAACTCCTTTAACTTATTATAATTCAAAGGATAGCATAACTAATAGCCTGGTAGAAACTTCATGGCTAAATGATAAGTTAGTATTCAAAAATCAAAAATTCGCTACTATTGCTAAAGATGCTGAAAGAAGATATGGTGTTGAAATCAGGTTTAAAAATGAACAATTGAAAGATTATAGATTTACAGCACAATTTGAAAAAGAAAGTATCGATGAATTATTAAACTCTTTGAGGCTGTCTCTTATACACATCTGAC
>NZ_LGEL01000130.1 GCF_001636695.1 Pedobacter panaciterrae | reverse complement strand
TATTTAAGCTCTTTATTAATTTTAAAAAACTTACCTGAAAAAAGCTCTTTTGCTTTATATGATGATTTTTTAATGCCCAATCTATCCAGCGGAATAGTAAAAATTTTGTTTTTACTATCAAAGTTGGTAATTGCCAGATATAAGCTACCACCTATTTTTCTAACAAACAACTCGTTCGAATGCTCTCCGGTATTTCCATTAACCGGCATAAAAGCAATTCCGGATCTCGGTATTGCCAGTAAATCTTCGTTCTGTAATAATTTCTTAGCAGTTTCATTCCACGGACCAGCTGTCGAGAAATCATCTCCCATTATCAATGTTCCGGTTATCAGGCCCGATGTTAATCTTGCCCTGTTAGCACCTTCTTTCTCATCAGAAAATACAATATGGTCGGCATCAACATAATTGTAAACATAAGTTTGCCACCATCCGTAGTTCACACTATTAAGCGTATATTCTGTATCTTTTATAGTTTTCCAGGCATCGCAGGCAATTCTTTTAATGTGCGCATATCTTCCTGTAGCCAGATTTGGAGATATAGCAGCATAAACAAGCATCTGCCCATCCATTCTATTGATAAGGTACTCCATGCCAACCCTATAAGCCTGCATACCTGTAGTAATAGATTTATCATAAAAAACATCCGATTCAGCAGTCGCATGCCCTAAAAAGTCTATCTTGATCATTTTAAACCCGCACGCCTTTAGTTTATCAATAATATAATCTATTCTTTTCTTTGTTCCCGGGTGGGTAGGATCAAGTGCTCTGGCACCATCAAAATCATGATAATTACCTCCTACCTTAGTCCACATTTCGCCAAATTTATATTTACTGCCTTCTGCCTCTCTATCACCGCCAGAGCCAAAACCCCAATCAGTAAATGGAGCCCAATACACGCCAGGCTGTAAACCCTTACGTTTGCAGTAATCGGCAAACTCTTTTAGTTTACTATAATCACCACGCATACCACCGGTAAAATTGTCCCAAAACGAGTCAAGATCTATATAAGCAGTTTCATCATTTCTAAATTCAGGAAGCTCATTTGCAAAAAAATCAACGTTCTTTACAGCCTTATCGTAGGTAAGTTTTTCTTGTATCACACCCCAGCTGTTCCATCCAAAAGGAACCGGCTTAGTCCAGTTAAAAACGAATGGTGGTTCCGCAATTCTATTGGCCTTACCATAAGCTTCCAATCCGGTTCTCCAATCAGAGAAATATCCCACAAATACCTTTGGCGACTTTACCACCGATCCAGAAATGGAACCGTGAATTCCTTTATCTCTGGTTACCTTCTCATCTGTATAACCTCCCCAAACGCGCAGCTCAGATAAATCATCCGCAGTTCCTTTGCTAAGCACGCCAGTTTTCCAAACCAAATGCTCTACAGAGCCTATTATCAAACCTTTTCTGCTTTGGTTTTCGTACACCGCTCCTACTTCAGCACTTGTATTTTCTACAACAGCAGATCCCATAGGCTTTGCGTTGTATCTAATAAAAGTATCATTATCAAAGGGAACAAAAAGTGTCCGGTTATCACCTTTAGCATGAATACTTGCGCTGTTAGTTATTAATGGAGCCATATAATTACTCTTAACATTACTTCCTTTTAAAGAAACCTCAGTAAAAAAATAATCGTGACCAGGATAAACATAAAACACCTGCTCCATTTGCGGTAAGCTGTTTTTTGTTAAAACAATTGTATATTTTTTTCCAACACCAAACTTATCTTTAATAGCTGCCTCCGTAAATTTAATCAGTTCATAGTCCTTACTGCTAATAGCCTGCTCCTTGTTTTTAACAAGAGCATAAGCGTTAGATATTAACTTCTTCTTGTTTGTAAGTACATCATACGTACCCGAACTAAGATTATATACAATATCCGACCCTGTTCCATAAGGAATATTAACAATTTGAGGATCATTACCGCTATTCAAAGAAAAACCTTCAACAGAAGGTACAAGCAAAACAAACAGGGCTAAAGAGAAAAAAATTACGCGTTTGAGCATATAAGGTATTAATTGATTAAAAAATTCACTATCCTGCAGGCAGTTCCCTTACTATTCTGGTTCTTCGCTGAACTTATAGTAACTTTTAATACATGATCAGTATTTGTTAAATTACTTCCAAACAAAACATACCATGGTAAGTGTAAGGAGCTGCTCCATTCTGTAAACAAATCTAGTTGTTTTTCGGCAGCATTATCAATTGAATAACTCACAATTCCGGCGTCAGAACCAGATACTATAGCCATTCCAATAGCAGTACCTTTAAATTTCAAGGTGAAAGATGATCCGGCGGTTGCACTAACCAGCATGGGTACATTTACAAAACCCGGACGGGTAGAAAGCCCATCTGTAGGAGTCCAGTTCTTAACCAGCTCCCAGCCGGTTTTATTTTCTGCGTTATCTATACTAAGATATTTTCCACGTGTAAAACTTCCTTTGTTTAACAATGCGGGCAGTCTGGTCGCTTTTTGTTTCTTATTGGCTGATTTACTGAAGGATGCGAAATTTGACGACAACAGGTCTTTTATGGCCTCAAAATAAAGCTCCTGCCCAAATGGAGAAGGATGCAGATCTTTAAAATCCTTTTCCCAATTGAACTCATTGTTTGCCAATTTATCCCTTACAGCTTTGGCCAAGTTAATTGAAGGTAATTCGTAGTGATCCGCAATCAACTCATGGTTAGCTACAGAAGTAGGCACAATACCCGAGTCATATAATTTTGTCTTATCAGGGTCCGCGAAAGACATCATTACAATATCCATTAATGGATTATTGGTTTTGGCATGTCTTATTATCCCTTCAAGTGCCCTAACTTGAGTAATGGAATCTGTTCTATTAACCTGATCATTAACTGCCGCCTCTAGAAACAGAAGATCCACTTTACCTGAATCCAGCACATCCCTGCTTAGCCTGAATGCGTGCGGCAAACTCCCCAAAGAGGGTATTCCTGCTGCAATAAAGTGGAACTTCGTAGCCGGGAAACGCTCTTTTAAATAAGCGCATACCTTATCTCGCCAGCCACTATTATAAGTTATAGAGCCGCCCAAAAAAGCTACTGTGGCATTTTTCTTTACAGAAATAGCCTCGTAAGCATTAGGCAGACCTTTTCTTTCAGTAATATACTTGTTAAATGGTAAGGTCTTAATCTGCGCGATGACCGAAGCACCGCAAAATAAACTCACTAAAAAACACAGTATAAACTTTCTCATTTTATTAATTATTTAGATTCAGATGAACTTTGAATTTTTAAAGTCCAGGCATATTTACAAGGCAGGTCAGTTGGTAATTTTACCACAGCACCTCCGTTACTTTTAGTCCATTCCAAAGGCTTATTTACCCCTAGCATATAAATCTTTGAACCTTCTTTTGGCTGAACGGCAGTTAATAACAGTTCATTATTTTCAGCCTTGTTAAATATCGCGTAAGTGATTTTACCATCCTTACTTTGTGTAAATCTGATGTTATCGCCTTGTTTGTAGTTTTCTAAGCTTTTAGTCGAATAAATGGCTTGCTTATTAATATCAAGCCACTTACCCATTTCTCCCAAACGCTCTACACTTGGCGCAGGAATTTCACCTTCAGCAGTCGGGCCAACATTTAAGAGGTAATTACCCCCTTTAGCCGCCACATCAACCAGGTTGTCAACTAATACCTGTGCTGATTTCCAGTTATGGTCATATTTAGCAAAACCCCAGTTGTTGTTAATAGTCATACAGCTTTCCCAATAGTCCTGAGAATTAGTTTTCAGAATCTCTTGTTCAGGAGTGCCAAAATCACCTGCAGCATGCTCATACTTATTCATTCCTTCCATACCACTACGAGCTTTACCAATACGGTTATTGATAATCAAAGAGGGCTTAAGGTTGCGCAGATAATTATAAAGGTCTTTACCCTGCTCTTCTGTCCATTCAGGAATCCACTCGCCATCAAACCATAAAATAGTTGGATCGTATTTCTTAATTAATTCAGCCAGCTGAGGTTTTAAATATTCTTCTCTGTATTTGTTAAAGTCTGGTTTTACATCAGGCTTTTGCTTAGGGTTAGCATTTGGCTGATGCCAGTCCATAATAGAATGATACAATCCGAACTTAATTCCGGCAGATTTACATGCGTCAGAAAGTTCTTTTAAAATATCTCTTTTAAAGGGAGTAGCATCCATAATATCATACTTAGTCACTTTACTATCCCAAAGGCTAAAGCCGTCGTGATGTTTAGAAGTGATAACGATGTATTTAGCACCTGCCGATTTAGCAATCTCTACCCATTTTTTAGCATCAAACTTTTGAGGATCGAATTGAGCAGCATATTTTTCATATTCGGCAGTCGGAATATTGTGTGTTTCCATAATCCACTCCGCTCCTCCGCTTTTACCATTATATTCTCCGGCAGGAACTGCGTATAAGCCCCAGTGAATAAACATGCCGAAGGTAGCATCCTGCCACCACTGCATCCGCTGGGTTTTAGCTGCTTCAGACTCTTTTAAATAATTCTTTTGTGCAAATACCGAAAATGACATAACCAATCCGACAATAAGCAAATTTAACTTTTTCATACATTAGTAATTTGGTTACAGCAAAGAAAAAGGATATTGCATATTAATAATTCTATTATTATGTCAATTCATTAAGCAATATTAGCACACTCAGTTATTGGACTACTCCGGCATAGTGACCATTCTGTCATAGCAACTATCCCGTCATCTTGCTTCATCGTCATCCTGCTTCATCGTCATCTCGACGTTAGGAGAGATCTCTTGAAGTAGCATAGACAAGAGATCTCTCCTAACGTCGAGATGACGATGAAGCAGGATGACGGCCTTAACCAACCTCAACCGCGTCAATATACATACTATCGCCCATTACCTTTCCATTGGCCGAGGCAAAGTTCATATAGCAATGCACCCTATCTCCTTCAAAATCGGGAGGCAAGACAACAGCATACTCAAGTGCATACCTGTCAATTGCATTTAGTGCAATAACAGCCTTCATCTTTATAGAGTTATACACCAAAAAAGAACCCAAATCCGTATACTGGCAATAGGCCGATTGACCTTGCGGCGACCAGCTAAACTTAATACTTCTAACTGATGAAGAATGCTCTAAAACCGCTTGTACTCCATATGGAGTTTCAACAGAGCCACGGCTATACACCATTTTCGGATAATTAATAAAATAATGATCATCCTCTTCAACAAATGCATAATCATAGTTATAAGCATAAGCCACATTTAAAGGCCTTTTGCCTCTTGCCACATACTTAAAACCCATATTCACTAAAGCAGCTATTGGGTTCAAAAAAGTGGTTAACAGCCTAAACTTATCGTTTATCTCTATTTGCTTTTTTGTTGGCCCTTTTGTGCTTTTATGATGATGCCCTGTAATAATATCTTGTCCATTTACCCGACGACCTATTATTGGCCCGGTTTTTTTCCGAAATCCGCCAAAAATACCTGTTCTTAATATTCCCATGTGCCGATAAATTAAGCCCCGATCAGGCGTTAAAACTTCCTGTATAAATACTGTCGGCCACATTTTTCCTATCAGCAGCAATAAAAGAAGCATAAGTTTCCATGTACTCCCCTCTTAAATCTTCAGGAATATTCAACTCATCGCTGCCCGATAATCTGCTATTGCCGTAAAGTGCGTAAACTATCTTTTTTGACGCGGGGAAATAAGCCACCATCATTACCTGATCGGTTGATTCCGGCCATGCCATTTGCGGATTAGTATCCCAGCTAAACTGAAGGGTTTCTGTTGTTTGTATTGTCAAACAATTTTGAGCAGGTTTTAATAGCCCCTTGCTAACCAGTAATTTATCGTAAGCAATTTCCTGATTCGGATAAGTACCTTTTATTACATTTTTAATGTTGTACTTAATAGCCAGGTTGTGTGTATTCATACCTGTCTCACCAATCATCGTGCTAAAACCGAGTTCAATAAAAGGCCTCAATGTTTTAATAGTCTCGCTAACTATTTTCATATCCGTTTGTGCCCTTTGCTGATTTTCTGTAGGAGGTTTCTGGCTTTTACCTATTGAGCGTACAACAGTTTTACCATTAAGTTCATAAAAAACAAGGTCACCTATTTTACCTGTGTGGCCTCCAAAGAGCCCGTTATTTGCTATCCCCATAATACTTTATTATTTGGTTTACCATTTCGCACATCTCGTGATGCTAGTTAAACATACTAATAATCAGTCACATAAACAAAAAAAAGTAACAGAAAACACTTGAATAATGCTTAAAAAACACTTGAGAAATACTTGGGTTGAAAGATGGTTGAAAGATGGTTAAAAGATCGTTGAGAGATAGTTGAAATATATATAGGGATATTTCAATCATCTTTTAATCATTGTTTAAACATATCTTTAACATACTTAAGTTCAAGTGTTTCTCAAGTATTTATTAAAGATTACTCAATAGTTTTTTATGATTTTCTTCTACACCCTACTTAATCTTTTTCTGAACTCTTTATATCCGACGGATCAAGTTCAAAAAGATTGTAGTTATCGTATAGCAATGCCAGCAAAGAATTGATTCTATGTATTGCCAACACGTATTTAGTGAATCGGAAACTTGTTTGGCTTGGCTCATTTTTATTTCATTTAAAAATTAAATGAGTCTCTGCGAGGTATAAAAAAGGGATGCACTATGGCGAGCCCTAAATACCGCTAAACCGGGCTTCTCACAGCCTTGGAGACGGGTTTACAATAGAGCCCAAACACCATAGTGCACCCGAAAAAGTACAACAAATATTGTCATGGGCATTAATCCATTGACTCACTCCTGTGTTTGTGAGAATTTGGCTTAAGATACTCTTGAATTAATACCTCATTTAAGAAGTTGATTAAATAGTTGTTTTTATGATTTCATTAACCTGTTTTAGTTTTCTATAGACAATAAAGCAAATGTAACAAAAACACTTAAACTATTACTAATCTGTCTCTTATACACATCT
>NZ_LGEL01000003.1 GCF_001636695.1 Pedobacter panaciterrae | reverse complement strand
TTTCTATTTTTCTTTCTAAGTATTCACGTTTATATACTTTTATTTGGAGGAACTATTTTAGGTAAGGAAGTGACGGGGATTATTTCTAAATAATTATCTGGTCTAATAGCAACAAAGATGTCTTGTCTGCTTTCTAGCTGATACTCACATTGGATAATCCTAGAGGGGGAGATCCTCTTCTGGAAATTTACAAGCAAAGAAGACGCTTTCAATGCTGGGGTAAAAATAAATGATATATTTGGGACTTGGGACTTCACAGAAAGAGGAAACAAGGATCGTTCTATTGCGAATTTTATAAAAGGTGATCCAGAAAGAACTGGTATTCTTTTGCGGGAGGTCAATATTAATCGTAGACGAATAAGTGCGAAATTCGTCAGCAGACTTAATAAGCAAAGAGCTAATCAGGGGGGGCAACAACCTGGAGGTGAGGGTGCTCCTAATTCGGTATGGACGATCCGGGGTAACAACATTAATTGGCAAACTTTGTGGAATGAGTTTAGAACCGGAACCGGCCCTACATATAGTGGCTTCGGCCCCAATAGTCCAATGACCAAAGATTTGCGGAATTCTTTTATTGTTCAACAAGCAACCGCAAGATTTTTATTAAACGGCGGAAAAGAACCTCTTGTGAATTTCAACGCACATTTTTATGGCCCAATAGGCCCAATTATGTCAGGAACTAATATGACGGAACAATTTTTAGGTAGTGCCAGAGTTTCAATATATCCTTCATCCCTTGGCTTTATCTATGTAGTAACTAATACAACGGATATGAATTCATTTGGATTACATGTCGCAAATTCTGTAACACGAGATCCGAATACCCCAACACCTTATGGCACGATATACCAAAAATTTATGTGGATTGTAAAGTAGCAAATTTATGAGAAAATTGTTTTATATATTTATTTCTGCAATTATGTTGGCTGGTTGTTCTAATAAGATAGACGAGCGTGTCCTAAGTGGAAAGTATCATTTTAATACATATAAACTGGATGTGCTGAATTTATATAGAGATCACACTTACCAACATCAATATGTCAACACCAAAGGACAGGTATTTGAATGTAAAGGAAAATGGAGATATAACGGTAAAGAAATATTATTCCACGACTTCAATTTCTTTAATGATTTAGGCCCTGTTGGAGGGGCTGGTGTTTGGATATCCAGAATAGTAGAAGAAGATGAAAAAATACACCTTATCTATTCATCTGATGATAATACATATTTTGAAAAAGAATAAAGTTAAAATATAACTTCAATCAGCCCAGCCAGATCAGCCAGGCTTTTTTGTGTTTTAAGAGTTGTCGGTATAACTGTATATACGACTATCTGTATATCTGTTATTGTGTTTGTTTTTTATGCTGCAAGTTGTGTTGCCAATCTTGTGTTTTCATTTTATTTAAATCCTCCCCCTAGTGGATGGAAATAATCGAAAAAGATGTTTCGGGAATATTTATAAATTCACTAGGAAAGAGGACGCTTTCAATGCTGGGGTAAAATTAAATGATATATTTGGGACTTGGGACTTCACAGAAAGAGGAAACAAGGATCGTTCTATTGCGAATTTTATAAAAGGTGATCCAGAAAGAACTGGTATTCTTTTGCGGGAGGTAAATATTAATCGTAGACGAATAAGTGCAAAATTCGTTAGCAGACTTAATAAGCAAAGAGCCAATCAGGGAGGTGGGCCTGGGCCATTCCAGGTAGGATGGGAATGGTTAACAGGCACAGGCCCAAGACATCGTGATTTTACTAATGGGGATTATTTCACAGAATTATTACGCCAACATTCCCATATTGAAGAAACAAGAAATCTCATAAGAAACGGAAGTCGTAAAGGAGTCAATAATTATAAATTAGGTGGAGTTCAAGAAGTAGGTTTATACATTAAAGATTATTCTACACTTTTAACTGTAGGTGCCACCGGCAATTTAGCAGTTACATATCTTGGTTCATATGGCCTAACTTACAACGTCACTGGTATATCTGGTAATTTGACGACTGTTCTTTTCACCGTTACAAATAGTTCTACGATTGAGTCGGCAACCCATCCCCCAGTCATAGGTTATACTCCAGGCTGGAGCACTTATATAGGGCAGCCGTTAAATAATTTCTTTTCGAGTGGCCCTTTATCAAGAACAACTCAAACATTTAATTGGACAGAAACAATAAGGTTAAAATGAAAAATATCAGATTTGTAAATATTGCAATTGTTGCACTATCATTTTTTTTCCACTCGTGTAGTAGCACTGTACCTACTGAAAAAGAGATTATAGGAGAATGGATTAGCGGTGATGGTGCGAAGTTAAGACTTAAAGCCAATGGAACATTTGAAGGCGAAATGCTTCCTGGAGAGCATTTTTTTGGTCAAACTCAAGAATATAAAGGCAAGAAAGTTTATGGGAGCGGTAAGTGGTTATTAAAAAAAGGTCAGGACTGGTGGGAAATATCGATGAGCTTCAACAAAATCTTAAATCAAGAAGATGAGTTTGATACTCAAATTTTGATTTCGGGGTCAAGTGGTTTACTATCACAAACTCCCCCCTGGTATCTTTTTGAGTGGAAAGATGAAGAGGGCGGAGAGCGCTATATATTCAAGAAACACTAAGAATGTTGTAATAACCCAAGCCCGGCCACCCCAGCCGGGCTTTTTTGTGCCTTGAAAAGTTGCTGGTATAGCTGTCCTGATAATGGCATTAGCCAGGAATAGGAGCTTATCTTTAGTGGATGGTTCCAGTTCCTCAATAAGCTTCAAGGTCTGCTTATCAAAAGCGGCTTTATCACTACCGCCAGCCAAATAATCCAAAGATACTTCTAAGGCATCCGCAATCTTTTTAGCCACCTCCAAAGGGAACAAGAGGTGGCCCCGGTACCATGGTACGGCAATTTCTTAGGCCCAGGCCCAACAGGGGATCATGGGTAATAATCTATAGTTTTGTAGGAATGAATGATCGAGTTTCAGGAAAGCCAGTAAGCTCGGCTGAATTAAAATGGGCGTGGGGTGTAGCTGGTTTATTTCCCGATTTAGGAAGTTTGAAGCAGTTTTAACGGGAGATTTATCCATAACCAAAGATTTGTAATTATGAAAATGCAAAAAGCATATAGTGCTCGGGCTGATATTCGTTGGCTTTATTAGTACTTATGTATATAGGGTTTTAAGCATAAGCTCAGTATATCCACCGATTAAAAAATATGTATACTCTGGCAGCGCCAATCAATTAATCACTGGTATCCGAGAATATGTTTCTATCAATTCAAATGTGTCTTTTAAAATTACGGATACTGTAGGTGATATTAATACTGGTTATGCTACACGTGTGGATATTGAAATAAAACATCAATTACATTATATTACCTATAATTTGCAGTTTGAAGAAAAAAAGATAGGATGATAGTTAAAACCAGTATAGAACTTTTAGGTGCCTATGACAAAACAGATAATATAGGAGGATATATTGAGGAGGCAAAAGGCGTTAAACCATTGGTAGATTTTTTTAATTCCTTTGAAAAACAAGCGGAACATTAATGTGATTCCTTTATAGAGAGTCTATTACGTGTTTAATATTGTTTTTTTGGTTTTTATAGCTCGGAAATTATTTGATAATAAATCTGGTTTAATTATTGACCAAAATGGGATAACCGATAATTCAAATGCAATAGGGATAGCGTTAATAGAATGATTTTACGGGGCGATAATATTAGATTAGCAACTCCTTTGAATCAAGTTAAGGTAGGAAGCTTTTATCAAGCAGGAGTTGAATTACCTGTTTGGGAAAGGCTACCAAGCGAGTCCTAATGGGCTTTGGCTAATAAAATAATTAAAACGGATAAGTATGACAAATAAAGAAGAAATTTATAACTTTCTGAAATTAAACGATTTTAAGCTAGTTAAACAAAACACTTCGAAATATTTTGGTGATTACTATGATACATTTGCAGACGATGATTTCAAACTGAGATTTAGTAGTTCAAAATCTTTCGAAAACGTAGATATATGTAATAATGAGGATAAAGATTGGTATGACTTAGCTTTAGTAAAAGCATTACTATATAATGAAATAAAGCTAAATGAAATCACTGATACCGAAACATATAATATATTTTTAATGAAGGAGTTAAATCATATTCGGGAATTGTTTAGCAAGCGAAATTATCCAATTACAAAAATGAAGCTTTCTGAACTAGGAAATGAACGAGCCAAGCAAATATTCCAAAGGAATTTACCCGATGCGTAGGAAAGTTCAGGCCAATAGGGAGGGAGCTATAAAAGTAAGTGCTTGCTGTCAGTGATATATTGGTTGCGAGTAATATAATATGGGTGATATCCGTAATAAAGATTGGTGTTGTAATTAAGCTGTTGGTAAATTATCGTAGTTAATTTTCTTAAACAATTCGTATGGGTTAGATGTTTTTAAAGTACTTCAGAAAGTGATCATTAGTTTAGAATGTAATAGTTAGGAATCTTATGATTGCTTGAAACGATTTACTTTAATTAAACATGATGAAAAAGTTAATGACTTTAATGGCTGTGGCTATTTTTATAGCCATTTCAGCCCATGCCCAAAGTACTGAGGCTACACTTAAAAGTGAAATCAAAACCCTTAAAAAAGACGGGGCTTCCGGGAAAGCAGAAAAGAAAAAAGACAGAAAGGAACTAAGGAAACTGGAAGGTACTGAAGCGTCTTATCAGGCAAAACAAAAATTCGCAACTGATTTCGGAGATCTTCCTGTAACAAAATGGGTTAGATCTGATAACTTTGATGAAGCAACTTTTAATAAGGACGGAAAAGTGTATGTTGCTTATTATGATCCGGATGCGGATCTTGTAGGAACAATTACAAGTGCTGATTTTAAAAATTTGCCAGAAGTTGCCCAGAAATTTATTCATAAACATTATTCAGGTTATACCGTTGGAGAGGTAAAGTTTTTTGATGATAATGAATACAATGATTCTGATATTCTAATGTACGGAGATCAGTTTGATGGCCCTGATAGTTATTTTGTTGAATTGAAAAAGGGAGGTAAAATTATTCTTGTCAGATCGGATGTGCAGGGAAATGTTTCTTTCTTTAAAGCGCTTTAATCCTAAACCCGACTAACTATAGCAGGGGCATAAGCTGTTCCAGTGCCATTCCCCGAGATCCTTTAAGTAAAACCAAGGTGTCTTTTATGGGGTTTGTTTTCAAAAATGCAGCTGCCTCTGCCAGGTTATTAAAAAAATATCCCTTGTGATTTTGTTTTGTATTATAAAAGTGTTCTCCAATAAAAATAAGCATGTCAATATCCAGCTTTTCGGCCTGTTTAATAATATTCAGGTGTTGCTCAGCTGATTCCTCCCCTAGTTCAAACATATCACCTATTATTATTGCCTTTTGAGATGCGGATAATAATGAAATGTTGCTTAAAGCGGCAGTCATGCTGCTGGGATTTGCATTATAAAAATCACATATTACTGTGTTGCTCTCTGTTTTTGTGATTTGTGAACGGTTGTTGTTAGGGAAATATCCTGAAAGCCCTTTGTTTATTTGTGAAGGACTAACATTGAAAAATACGCCAATACATACAGCCGCCAATATATTTTCAAAATTATAGGAGCCAGTTAAATTGATTGATGTTTCATATGTTGCGGTTTTGTCAGTCCACGAAATCTCAATTAATGGATCTGCTTTAAGTAGCTTTCCCGATATTTCATCCGTTGGTTCCGTACCATAATAAATCACTTTGTCGAGACCTGCGGCAGTACTCATTTCTAGCAGGTAAGGATTATTTCTATTTATAAAGGCAAAGCCATGATTGTTCTTCAGATATGCATAAAGCTCTGCTTTTCCCTTTTTTACGCCTTCAAACCCTCCAAATCCATCAAGATGCGCCATACCTATATTGGTAATTAAACCGTGAGTTGGCTGCGCAATAGAACACAAAAACTCTATTTCTTTTTGATGATTGGCCCCCATCTCTATTACCGCAATCTCAATATCAGTGGTTACGGATAAAATGGAAAGTGGAACACCTATATGATTATTTAAATTGCCTTTGGTAGCAAAGGTTTTGTGCTTTTCAGAAAGAACAGCCTTTATTAGTTCTTTGGTAGTTGTTTTACCGTTACTGCCGGTTAGGCCTATTACAGGTATATCTAACTGTGAACGGTGATGTCTTGCCAGATCTTGTAATGTGCTTAGTACATCAGGAACTAAAATACATTGCTTACTGGTTTTGTATGCCAGTTTGTCTATTATAGCATAGGCTGCACCATTTGTTAAGGCTTTTTCTGCAAAAATGTTTGCATCAAAGTTATCACCCTTTAGGGCAAAAAATAAGCAACCGGGAGTAATGTTCCTTGTGTCGGTACATATAACAGGGTGCTTTAAGTAGTGCTGATAAAGGGATTCGATGGCGGTCATAGGTGAAATAAATAATTAATGTGGGTAAAATTACATTATGAAAGAGAAACAAAAAATATTCTTTAGTATTTTGGAGACTTAATTCATCAATATGAAATACTTTTCCCTTCCTTTTTTGTTTTTGCTTACTGCTTTGAGTGTTGTAAATGCGCAAACGAAATCTCCTGATGAGTTTTTAGGATATGCTCTTGGAACTAAATTTACAGCTCACGATAAAGTTGTTGATTATTTTAAATATATCGGTGGCAAAACAAAAAACATGAAGCTTGTGAGTTATGGCAAAACTTATGAAGGGAGAGAATTATTAGTGGCAGTGATATCTTCAAAAGAAAATATAGATAATTTAGAACAGATCAGGAAGTATAACATAAGCCTGAGTAAAGCACAATCTTCAGCAGCACCAAAAGGGAAACAGCCGGCTATATTATGGTTAAGTTATAATGTACATGGAAATGAGGCAAGTTCCACTGAAACAGCAATGAAAACCATATTTGATCTGGCTGAAGCTAAAGCGGGTAACATTCAGGACTGGCTAAAGAATACGGTTATAATTATAGATCCTTGCCTTAATCCGGATGGTAGAGAAAGGTATGTGAATTATTTTAATTCGGTTAGTGGCTATAAACCAAATTCTAATCCGATGGCAAGAGAGCACTCCGAGCCCTGGCCAGGTGGCAGGTCTAATCATTACTATTTCGATTTAAATAGAGACTGGGCATGGCAAACACAGGTTGAAACACAGCAGCGGTTAAAGCTGTATCATGAGTGGATGCCGGAAGTTCATGTTGATTTTCACGAACAAAGCTATAACGAGCCATACTATTTTGCCCCGGCAGCTGAACCAATACATCAGGATGTAACCCCCTGGCAGCGTGAATTTCAGGTTACCGTTGGGAAAAATAATGCTAAATATTTTGATGAAAACGGGTGGCAGTATTTCACTAAAGAGCGCTTTGATCTGCTTTATCCATCATATGGAGATACCTATCCTTTATATAATGGTGCTGTAGGTATGACCTATGAGCAGGGAGGAATTGGTGCAGGTTTGTCTGTAATAACCATTGATGGAGATACACTTACGCTTAAAGATAGGATTAGTCACCATTATACAACTGGGATGGCTACTATTGAAACAGTTTCTAAAAATGCTGATAAACTGGTAAATGAGTTCAAAATGTATTTTGAAAAGTCGGTTACTAATCCCCCGGGTATCTATAAAACATATGTTGTAAAAGCACAAAATCTGAATAAAGTTAAAAAGCTTGAGGAATTCTTAAAAAAGAACGGTATTGAATATGGGTTTGGATCAGATAGGAGTTTACGCGGATATAATTATGAGACTAAAAAGCTAGAGGGCTTTAAAGTAGATAGAAATGATATGGTTGTAAACTTGCTTCAACCCAAAGCAGTTTTGGCCAATGTGTTATTTGAGCCACAAACGGCTGTTAGTGATTCTAATACTTATGACATTACTGCATGGGCGCTGCCATATGTTTATGGTTTAAAAGCATATGCAACTAAAGAGTCTGTAAAAGGGACTTATTCGGCATTGGAAGAAACAAGGGAACAATCTGAGGTGGCAGATAAGCCTTACGCCTGGATTTTTCGGTGGAATTCAATCGAAGATGCGCAAATTCTTATTGCATTGCAGCGGGAAAATATCAAGGTAAGGTCGGCAGAACAACCGTTTACTATTGGTACGAAAGTATTCCCTTCCGGGTCGTTGTTAGTGTATCGAACAGAAAATGAGCGACAGGTAAAAGGGCTTTATGCAAAGATCGCCAGGATACAAAAAGACTTAAATGCCGTAGTTTATACTTCAGCAAGTGGTTATGTTGACAAGGGAAAAGATTTTGGCTCTAATGTTTATCCAATCTTAAATACACCTAAAGTAGCTATTGTAACTGGCCCGGGCATCTCTACTCAAGGTGTTGGAGAAGCCTGGCATTTCTTTGAGCAGGAGCTGAATTACCCTGTTACCATGATAACTATGCACAATATTGATAATTTAGATATTCATAAGATTAATACGTTGATCATGCCCGATGGTTCTTATGGTGAGGATATTAATGATAAATTGGAGAGCTGGATTGAAGTAGGTGGCAAAATAATTCTGTTTGAAGATGCAATTTCAGGTACAATTGGGAAAAAGCCTTTTAATATTAAGTTGAGAGAAAGTGGAAAAAATGAGGTAAAAATTAATGACGTTAAAAAGTATGGTGAGCGTAATCTTGATGATTTGTCGGAAACAATTCCGGGAGCTATTTTTAAAGTTAACCTTGATCATAGCCACCCGATTTCTGCCGGATTAGGAGATTACTATTATGC
This sequence comes from Pedobacter panaciterrae, assembly GCF_001636695.1. Classification (GTDB taxonomy): domain Bacteria; phylum Bacteroidota; class Bacteroidia; order Sphingobacteriales; family Sphingobacteriaceae; genus Pedobacter; species Pedobacter panaciterrae_A. The sequence continues at coordinate 110,428 of NZ_LGEL01000003.1, read as the reverse complement.
ATTGAAAACGGATGATAAAATTTATGAACCATTAACTAAAGACTGGAGCGTAGGTGTATTAAAACCAAATAGTTATATGGCTGGTGTGGCAGGAAAAGGTGTCTTAAAAAAACTGGATAGCGGTATGCTGTTCGGTGTTCAGTCTGTAGCTAAAGGAACTATAATTTATCTTGGTAGTGATATACTTTTCAGATCGTTCTGGGAAAATGGCAAACAAATGTTTACCAATGCAGTTTTCTTAGTTAACTGACATTATTTTAATACTTTAGTTAAAATCAACGAAAATACTATTTTTATTTAGTTAATTTTTGTGCGATAATATGTTAAAAAGAGTTAAATATTTTGGATAACCTTATTTTGTAGGTGTTTTTTGAAGTAAACTGTTCTTTTTGGCTGAAAATCGATATAATATTTGGCAAAATGGCGCTTTTGCATGTCTATAAGGGGTGTTTTTTGTGTCATTAAAATGTCATTTAATTTTGGTGGGCAATAAAACATCTATGCTCGCATATCAAATCTGTATATTTGGTCATTATTAACTAACCTAAATTTTAATTTTTTATGAAAAAACTTCTACAAAGTTTGTTCATATTGCTGTTCGTTGCAGGCTCTGCAATGGCGCAAGATCGAACAATTACTGGTACAGTTACGGATAAGGAAGATGGAAAGCCACTTCCAGGAGTAACTGTAGTCGTTAAGGGCTCCAAAATTGGAACTCAAACAAGTGGAGATGGTAAGTATGCACTATCTGTCCCATCAGGATCTACCGAATTAACATTCTCTTATCTAGGCTACATTTCGCAAACAGCAACCATTTCTGGTAGTACTGTTAATGCCGTTTTAGTTTCTGATTCTAAATCACTAACCGAAGTTGTGGTGACTGCGTTAGGTGTTTCTAAAGATAAAAGAACGCTGGGATACTCAGCTCAAAGTGTTAAGTCTGAAGATATCTTAAACTCGAGAGAGTCTAATATTGTGAATTCATTAGCAGGAAAAGTTGCTGGTGTACAGATTAATAACTCAGGTGGCCAGGCTGGTTCTTCTTCAAGGATAACTATCAGGGGAACAACTTCATTAACTGGAGACAACCAACCATTATTCATCATAGATGGTATTCCAATGGATAACTCTGTAAACAGAGCAATCTCTGAAAATACTGAAAGTGCTTTGTTTAATGGTACAGGTGGAAACAGGGCTATTGATATTGATCCAAATACTATTGAAAACGTAACTGTGCTAAAAGGTGCTGCTGCATCTGCGCTGTATGGTTCTCGTGGTGCAATGGGTGTGGTTATGATTACTACTAAAAAAGGTAAAAAAGATTTAGATCGTAAAATTCCAAGAATTTCATTTTCTTCAAGCTTAGCTTTAGATAATGCTTATACTAAGGGTTATCAAACGTCTTATCTGCAAGGTTCTTTGGGTAAATATAAAAACGGTTTGCCTCCTGGACAAGGCGGTTATTCGGAAGTTGAGGGCGGTGCTACTCAGACTTCTGCTAGCTGGGGTCCGCATAAAGACAGTGTAAGTCAGGCTGTTATAGATGCTGTTGGAATGCCAACCATTATTGATCCAAGAAAACAATTTTACAGAACAGGTAAAGTTTGGAATAACTCAGTTTCCTTAAGTGGTGGTGGTGAAAACTCAACTTATATTATTACCTACTCGAATTTAACTCAGCAGGGAATTGTTCCTTCTAACGATTTTAAAAGAAATAGCTTCACAGCAAACTTCACCTCTCAGCTTACTAAAGACTTTAATACAAGTACCTCTGTTAATTACATAAATTCAATAAATAACAGAGTTCCGGAAGGAAATACAAAGCGTTCGTACCTGTATTCTTTAAACTTTGCTCCAATTAGTTTTGATAGCAAGGCACAATATGAATTAGCTGGAAACAGATCCTGGACGAACGAATCTGGGTTTAACAATCCTTACTGGCTGGTTAACAATGTTGAGATGCCAAGTGCAGTTGATAGGTTTATCGTTTCCAATGAGTCAACTCTTAAATTGATGCCATGGTTAAAATTAACTAACCGTGTAGGTTTAGATACCTATACTGATAACCAGCAAGAACATGTAAACATTGGGACCATTAGTGTGCCTAAAGGAAGGATGTACAACTCGCTTATCAAAAATAGCCAGATTAATAATGATTTAATATTGGCAGCTGATAAGAAAATTAATGACGATATGTCGATCTCAGGATTGGTTGGTTTCAATATTAACCAGAGAAGTTATGCAAGAAGAACGCTAAGAGGGCTAGACTTAAGCATTCCTGATTTTTACGACATTACAAATGCAGAGACTACGGAAGCTTTGCAAAGTGACGAAAAACGTCGCTCAACTGGTCTTTATGCTTCAGCAACATTTGAATACAAAAATTATTTGTATATAAACGCTACAGCACGTAACGACTGGTCTTCTACTTTGCCAGTTAATAAAAACTCTTTCTTCTACCCATCAGTGTCTGCAGGTTTTGTATTTACTGAAGTATTAGGCTTAAGCAGTAATCAATACTTTAATTATGGTAAACTAAGATTGTCATTTGCGCAAGTGGGTAATGACGCAGATCCATATTTAACATATCAGACCTACAGAGCAGCTAATCCTAGTGATGGCCAAAGGGGTAATATTGCTTTCCCTTTTAATGGTGTAAATGGTTTCCTAACAAATAATCTGTTGGCTAGTAATACGATTTCGCCAGAGATTGTAACTGAAAAAGAGATTGGTCTTGAATTAAAGTTCTTCAAAAATAGATTGGGAATTGATGGTGCTTACTATGATAAAGTGAGTAGTAAACAAATTCTACAACAGGAAATTGCAGGTTCTTCTGGTTTTGTTAGTCGTGTTATCAATGCAGGTAAAATTGGTAATAGAGGCCTTGAACTTGCTATCACAGGAACTCCACTTAAAACCGCAGACTTTAGCTGGGATGTGGTAGTAAACTTTGCTAGAAACAGGTATAAATTGAAATCAATTGCTGAAGGTGTTGACAATATATTCCTGGCAGGTTTTGAAAGTCCTCAAATCAGAGCTGATAAAGATTTTGGTTATGGTGTAATTTGGGGAACCCGATTTGCAAGAAATGATGCAGGAAAGCTGCTTATTGATGATGATGGTTTACCTCTTGTTGCTGATGATCTTGGCCCGATTGGAAATGTTACTCCTGACTGGACCGGTGGTATTAGAAGTACCTTTACTTATAAAGGTCTTTCCCTTTCTGGTTTGCTTGACATCAGACATGGTGGAGATATCTTAAACTTCGATTTGTATTATTCTACTTTCTATGGTACTGCAAAAGTAACAGAGCAAAGAAATACACTAACAACATGGCAAGGTGTGAGAGCATCTGACGGTCAGGTAAACACAACACCTGTTTTACAAGATCAGTCGTACTTCCAGAACTGGTATACTACTGCTGATGAAACATTGGTAGAAAGTGGTGGCTTTGCAAAATTAAGAGAGGTTACGTTAAGCTATGCTTTGCCTCGTGCTCTTATAGCTAAAACGCCGTTTGAAGCAGTAAGTTTCTCTGTAACAGGTCGTAATTTATGGATCAAATCTAAATTTAGCTTTGGTGATCCTGAAGGAAGTTTGTTAGGAAATGGTAATGCTCAAGGATTTTATCACGCGGTAACCCCAGGAACTAAAGGAGTTACATTTGGCCTTAATGTTAAATTTTAAAGAATCTAAATCATGAAAAGAAAATATATAATACTTCCGTTTGTATTGATATTCCTTACAACTTTATACAGTTGCAAGAAGTATCTGGATATCAACAGGGATCCAAATACACCTGGTGAGGTTACAGAGAAATTAATGCTGCCTTCGATCATCTCATACTTTAGTTTTGAGGTTGCAGGTGGCTATCCAACTCGTGTTACAAGTTTTTGGACTAAACACCTTGCTTATGCAACAGCCGGACCTCACGAGGGAAATTATAAAGTTACAGCAAATGATGATGATAACTTCTGGAGATATACATCATACACATCTGTAATGGCAACCTGTCAGGAACTGATCACAAAAGCTGAGACTAATGGAAATCCTTCCTATGCAGCTATTGCAAAGATCATTTTAGCATGGAATTTGTCTTATATCACTGACTCGTTTGGATCTGTACCTTACTCAGATGCTTTTAAAGGTGCTAATGGTGTCGTAAAGCCTAAATATGATTCTCAGGAAGATGTTTACAAACAAATTCAGATCCTTCTGGACGAAGCAATTGTTGACGCTGGTAAAGGACAAGGATCAACTCCAGGTTCTGAAGATTTCATTTATGGTGGTGAAATGACCAGCTGGGTACATCTTGCAAATACTTTGAAAGCCAGATTTTACTTAAGGTTATCAAGTGCGCCTGGTTATAATGCAGTAACACAAGCTAATTTGGCTTTGGGTGCATTGGATGCAGGTTCGATCACAAGTGCAGAGGCTCCAAAAATGACTTATTATGCTAAAGCAAATGCAGATAATCCATGGTATCAATATGCTATCGATGGAAAATGGAGCTTATCACCTAAACCTTCAATTTATTATGTTAATCTATTGAAAACAACAGGTGACCCACGTTTGGCATTCCAGGTTGCTAAAGTTGCCTCAGGTGCTAATGCAGGTCAATACCTTGGTGTAACTAATGATGCGCCACCTACCGCAATATCTAATTATTCTGCAATAGGTCCGTTTTACAGCGCTCAGGCTGCTCCATTGAATCTATTGGTTTATGCTGAGGTTCCTTTTGTTAGAGCTGAGTCTGAATTCCTTAAAGCTAATAAAGTAGTTACTCAAGCAGTAATTACAGCTTATAATGCGGGAATTGCTGCTTCAATGGGCTTGTATGGTATCTCAACAGACCCAACTTCAAGTACACCTGAAACTAAGGCTTATCTGACAGCAAATACGCTTACTTTAGGTACTAGTTCTGCTGATGCATACAAGATGATTATGACTCAAAAGTATATTGCTAACTTTTTACAGTTTGAAGCCTATAATGACTTCAGAAGAACAGGACTACCTGCATTGCCAATTAACAATGAGGCATATCCAGGCGGTACTCTTGATATTCAACCTGTATTGAACATTATTCCTTTGAGGTTCCCGTATCCTTCATCTGAAAGATCGTATAACTCTGCAAATATTCCTTCAGATATTCCAGTGAGTCCTATAGACGCTATGGTAATTCCTGTTTGGTGGGATAAATAAGATTAAATAACTTTTAAAAAAAAGGCCGGAATTTAGATTCCGGCCTTTTTTTTTATTATCATTTATATGAGTGTCGCTGTTTTAGTAGTTATTGATAGTTGAACAATTTTCCCCAAAATCATTGCTTTATTATCATCAATGTGCCCCGTAGGGAAGTTAAAACAGACAGGATAGTCATATTCTTTTACCGTTTCCCAGATTACCTGCTCCGGACTTGCGCCAAAAGGAATATCTTCCGTTTCAACCTCGTTAAAGGCACCAACAATTAAGCCTTTCAAATTAGCCAATTTACCGCTGCGCTTAAGCATTCGCATCATCCTGTCAATAGCATACTCATGCTCTCCAACATCCTCAATAAATAAGATCTTATTGGTGTAATCCATTTCTGATGCCGATCCCTCAACCATTACCAAAAGCGTTAAATTTCCACCAATTAGCACACCTTCTGCTTCACCGCTTCTATTAGGGAGCTTTTCAGAGGAACATGCATAGCTGATGCTTTCACCAAATAAAGCCTGTCTTAGCGATTCCAAAGATTCGGGGGTTGCGGTGTCAAAAGTATAAGGCATTTGAGCATGAAGACTTTGTGTATTTAGCTCTGCAAGAAGGTGAGAAAGCAGAACTGTAATATCACTGAAGCCAACAATCCATTTTGGCTGAGCTTTAAACGCGGTAAAATCAAGATCATCAATAATCCTGACTGTTCCATAGCCGCCCCGGCCTGCAATAATGGCCTTAATCTCCGGATCATCTAAAAAAAATTGCAAATCCTGAGCCCTTAAAGTATCGTCGCCAGCAAATTGATGGTGAGCAGCATTTACCGTTTTACCAAGTACGACTTCAAGCCCCCAGCCCTCTAAAACAGTAATTGCATAGGCAATGCTGCGGGTTAATTTCTTAGCTGGACAAACTATTGCAATTTTGTCACCTTTTTTTAAATATGCTGGCTGTTTAATCATTAGTAAAACACTTATCTTTGACAAAATAATAAAAATAGTTTTGGATAACAGTAAAATAAAGAGATATACCGTTACGGCTGCGCTGCCCTATACAAACGGACCTGTACATATTGGCCATCTTGCTGGTGTTTACCTGCCTGCTGATACCTATGTGAGGTATTTGCGCTCTAATAAAAGAGATGTGAAGTTTATTTGCGGATCTGATGAAAATGGAGTTCCCATTACGCTAAAGGCCAAAAAAGAAGGAACAACACCTCAGGCTATAGTAGATAAATACCATAAAATTATTGGCGATTCTTTTAAGGAGTTAGGCGTTTCTTTTGACATTTATCACCGTACATCTTCTTTGATGCACCATCAAACTGCTTCAGATTTCTTCGAAACACTTTATAATAAAGGCGTTTTTACGGAAGAAGTAACTGAGCAGTACTACGATGAAAAGGCACAGACTTTTTTAGCCGACAGATACATTACCGGTACCTGCCCTAAATGCGGTAATGAAAATGCCTACGGCGATCAGTGTGAAAATTGCGGAAGTACTTTAAATGCAACGGATCTTATCAATCCAAAATCTACTTTATCTGGAGAGAAGCCAGTACGCAAAGAAACAAAAAACTGGTTTTTACCATTAGATAAATATGAAGACCAATTAAGGACTTACATTGAGAGCCACAAAGAGTGGAGACCAAATGTATACGGACAATGCCAAAGCTGGCTTAATGCAGGCTTACAGCCTCGCGCTATGACCAGAGATCTGGACTGGGGTATTAAAGTTCCGGTTAAAGGTGCTGAAGGTAAAGTTTTGTACGTTTGGTTTGATGCGCCTATAGGCTACATTTCGGCAACAAAAGAGCTATTCGAATATGCTCGTTTGGGTATTTGGAATCCTAAGGCTGAGGAATATTACATTAACCAGAATGAGGTAGAAAATGGCGATTGGGAACAATATTGGAAAGATGATGAAACTAAGCTTGTTCACTTTATAGGTAAAGATAATATTGTATTTCACTGTATTATTTTCCCGGCTATGTTAATGGCTCATGGCGATTATATATTAGCTGATAATGTACCCGCAAATGAGTTTCTGAATCTGGAAGGTCAAAAAATATCGACTTCTAAAAACTGGGCAGTTTGGCTTGATGAATACCTTGTTGAATTTAAAGACAAACAGGATGTTCTACGCTATGTTTTAACTGCTACTGCTCCTGAAACAAAAGATAACGACTTTACCTGGAAAGATTTTCAGGCAAGAAATAACAATGAACTTGTTGCCATCTTAGGTAATTTCATTAATAGGGTAGTAGTTTTAACTCATAAATATTTTGGAGGTAAAGTTCCAATGTGTATGACTAAGACTCCACAAGATCAGCAAGTGATTGATGATTTAGCCGCATACCCGGCAAAAATCAGTGCTTCTATTGAAAATTATCGCTTCAGAGAGGCTTTATCCGAAGTAATGAATGTTGCTCGCTTAGGTAATAAATACCTTGCAGAAACTGAGCCATGGAAGGTAATTAAAACAGATGAGGATCGTGTACGTACCATCTTAAATATCAGTTTGCAAATTGCTGCTACTATAGAAATCCTGATTGAACCATTTTTACCATTTACTGCCGATAAATTGCAGAAAATGTTGAATTACGGTGGTCATTTATGGGAAGACGCAGGTAAAATGGGTTTGCTGAAGCGTGGACATCAGCTTAATGAACCTGTATTGCTTTTTGATAAGATCGAGGATGAAACAGTACAAGCTCAAATAGATAAACTTAACAAGAGTAAAGCTGATAACATTGCAGCAACTGCAAGTGTAGAACCTGCCAAAGAGAATATTCAATTTGAGCAATTTACGTCAATTGATATCAGGGTAGCTACAATTATAGCAGCAGAAAAGGTTGAAAAGACCAAGAAACTGTTAAAACTAACGCTTGATACCGGTATAGATCAGAGAACTGTTGTTTCTGGTATTGCTGAATATTATAAACCAGAAGAGATAATCGGGCAGCAGGTAAGTTTGGTTGTAAACCTTGCTCCTCGCGAAATTAAGGGAATTCTATCTCAGGGAATGATCTTAATGTCTGAAGATTCAGATGGTAAATTGGCTTTTGTATCGCCAGTACAAAATCATAATAATGGTAGTGTGATTCGATAATCGAATCACACTATTATTTTACATTGAAAGACATTTCTCGCCAACTTTTAGTTGCATCTGGATTTACCGTTCCCGGGATCATAAATGCTTTTAATATAGCTGCGGGATTAAAAGATTTACTATTAATTCCTAAATTCCCGGCAAAGGTTTTAACAAAATAACGAAGGGTAACTGTTATTACGCATAGACACCCAGGTTCTGAAGTGAAATTGAATTCGGTAGTGGGTATTGTAAGCGGTTTATATTCGTATTTTATTTCAACAGATTGCGCGTCCTGTTTCAGGCGCCGATAATTTTCCAGATCAAATAATGCTGCCTGAAAAGCTAAAATGCAATTTTTACCCTCGGTGGGGAACTTCAGATCTCTTGGGATGTGCATTTCCGGTAATGTTACATTAATCGCCTCTTCAGTTGTTGTAACTGCCGGCTGGGCAAACAAGAACTTTCTTACCGGAGAATCTATATTAAACTCAAAACCATTAAGCTTGTCGAATGCAGCATTTGAAAAATCAAATGTTTGTGTTTCGCGGATCAGCGCGGAATTCAGTACCAGGGCATTTTCTCCGGTAAACCGCGAGATGGCCATACCATCATGTTCGCCAATAGTTTGTGCAAGGGCCACCCTTATGTCTGATGCCATATTGCTGGCCTTGCCAAAAACACCTGCCGCTTTTTTAGTCGCAACAGTTTGCTTTATCTTTTTTTTAGATTTACCCTGAACAACTTGTTTTTTGCCTACCTTTTTAAAAACAGTGTCGCCTACCAGACCCCTGATGTATTTGCCGTCAAGTTTCCCCATAGTTAGTTCGTGTTTAAGATTGAACGCGCAGAACAGTTTGGTATCGGAAAAATAAAAGTCAAACTTGAATCTACAGATTATCAATAATAACTCCAAGGTTTTTACAGAAAAACATGGACTAGACATGGACTTACCATGGACTCAACATGGACTCAACATGGACTTTGAATTTTTTGTAGTCCCGAAAATGTCATACCTCGCCTATGCCCGATTTAGTGAAAAGAGGTGAAGATTTAAGGATTAATGGTTTTTAATAGCTCAATTTTTTCACGTTCGCTTTGCAAGAGGCGTTCGTAAAGTTCTATGACTTTATCAAGCGGATTGATGGAACAAAGATAGTTGTTGTTATTTGAGCTGTTCTCGGTAAATGTATTACCTATTATATTGAAAACAGCGTCTTCACTGAAGTTTTTTATGCTTTCAGAGGGCAATCCCAAAACTTTAGCGATTTGTTCAAGCAGTGCATCTTCAATTTTTTCACTCTGTTCAATTTTGGAAACTGTTTGTTGGCTTATACCTAATTCATTAGCTAAGGCATCTTGTTTCAGTCCTCTTAACTCACGAATTCTACCGATTTTCCTTCCAATGTGCATATTGTTTGGTTTTGTTGAGGTTTCCATACTAGCAAATATAATTAAAAGCAAGGAAAGTAAACAACAACCAAGAGCATGTAAAATACCATGAAGAATAGTAGGTTACGCGGCGGAGCTTTAGAACATTTGTATAGTGCCATTTAAAATGGCCTTAATTATGAATAGAGAAATTTCATCAATATCAGAATTTCATTCAGCGGACTTTAAAATACTTACGGAATTGCTGATTCAAAGATTCTGTCCGGTACAAATCTATTGCTTTGCAAGATATACGACTTCTTATACCATAAGAAGCTGTTTTTGTGAAGCTGTTGATAATTGTAAACGAGATTATTTTTTGCTGCTAGTAACTGAAAAGGGTGCTAGAATTGAACATGAAATTCAAGATTTTATAAACGCTCATTTTACACATTGAGTTGTAACTGTTCTGGCACATGGAAGAAAAATGGTTCTCGATGAACTAGAAAAAAGGAATAAGTTTTTCACTAATATTTATCAAAAGGGTATATTGCTATATAGTTCTGATGCGATACAGCCAACGGATGTTCATATCCTCGATAGTGCCACAAGCTCTTTTCTAATTGATACAAATCATTTAGATCATCGTTTATCGCTTATTGAGGGATTCTTGTCAGGCGCAAGAGAATGTCTTAGTAACTTAAAATACAATGCCTGTTTGTTTATGCTGCATCAGGTTGTAGAGCAATGCTGCTTAACTCTAATTCGTGCTCACCTGGGCTATCGATCTGATATTCATAATTTACGACGACTGCTTCAGTTGTGTTGTTGCTTCTCTGCTGAACCGATAAAAGTTTTTCTCTCTGGTACTAGAGAAGACGACCGTCTGTTTAATATATTGTTGAAAAGCTATTCTAAAACTCGATATTGCGATGAGTTTTTAGCAAGTAAAGACTATGTGCACTTGCTTTATCAGCGAATTGAGCGCTTTTTAGCGCTAACAAAAAGTATGTGTAATGGAAGGTAATGGAGTCCGATTCGAAATTGATGTTACTTGCCAAAAAGTACATTTGATTTATCAAAACATCTATTTATTCGGTATCCATAAGCAATAATTTTGGAGATTAATACATTCAGTAACCAAATATTTACTAATCCTACAGTCGCGTTCAAGAGAATAATTCAATGAGTTATTTGTGGTTGCTGAAGGAACTGAAATACTATTCTCATTATGAAAAATTATCTCAAAATAATTGAAATAAATGAATACTCAAAAACGCCGAAGTACCTTCAGGTTTTCGATTCTATACTGAATGCTATTAAAACCAGTGAGATAGATGTTAATGATGTACTGCCCTCTATTAACTATTTAAGTGAAAGCCTTGAGGTTGGACGAAATACAATTGAACGGGCTTATTTGGGTTTAAAGAAATTTGGAGTTGTGGATTCGGTGCCTGGAAAAGGTTACTTCGTTTCGAATGCAAAATTTGAGCAATCCTTCAAAGTGTTACTGCTATTTAATAAGCTGAGCGATCATAAAAAGATTATATATGATGCATTTACCGCTAAATTGGGTAGCGATGTATCTGTAGATTTTTATGTATACAATAACAGCTTTAGCCAGTTTAAAAAAATTCTGGAAGATAGGATTGAACGATATAGCAAGATTGTTATTATTCCGCATTTCTTTAATGAGCATGAAAACGCCTATGCATTGATAGACAGTTTGCCAAAAGATAAACTGGTATTGATAGATAAACTAATCCCGGAAATAGTGGGTGATTTTTGCACGGTGTATGAAGATTTCGAAAAGGATATACTTTGCGCATTGGAAGAACTTAGGATAAGGCTAAGCAAGTATCATACAATTAAACTCATTTTTCCCTCAAGTAGCGACTATTCGAAGAAGATTTTAACTGGCTTTATTGACTTTTGTCAGCAGTATGCCTTTAGCTATGAGGTATTATCCGATCTGAAAAATGAAATATATCTTCCCGGAACGGTTTATATTAATTTGAGAGAAGATCATTTGGTTGAGCTTGTAGAAAAGACGGTGAATAATGACCTCAAAATTGGTTCTGAAATAGGGATCATATCTTATAACGAGACACCGATAAAGAAACTAATCCTTTCAGGAATTACAACCATATCGACCAATTTTGTAATGATGGGGGAAGCCGCAGCAAACATGGTTCTTAATAATTTAAAAGGGCATTTGGCAATTCCTTTTAAAGCCATTGCAAGGAATTCGCTGTAATATAGGTAGATGAAATTAGTGCCTACGGTTTTTAAGACACAAGCTCTCAGGTGCAATCGATGCTTGTAAATTAGTTTGGCATGCCAGCGGGGTGGTTCCCGTTGGCATTTTTATTAAAGTTAATTTATTAATCCCATTAAGACGAGTGTTTAGCCACTGCTATAAAATTGTTGGAAGTACTATTTAAAGGCATGGTTTTATTATTATATTTGCGCCTGCTATTAAATGTTCATTCCTTAATAGTTTTATTATTGGTCCCGTAGTTCAACGGATAGAATAGAAGTTTCCTAAACTTTAGATATGAGTTCGATTCTCGTCGGGACCACCGATTTAGCCAGTAGTTATACATAACTGCTGGCTTTTTTCTTTCAAGGGGCTAGAAAAGGGGCGAATTAATTTGAAGATGATTGGTCTTCAATTGATTTAATTTGAGCTTTGGGATTGATCTTTTGGCTTCATCAAAGTGGGTTCCTCAAAGTTCAAGAAATTTAATTCCTGTATAGAAGAAAATTATTTTAAAATATTTTCTTGACAGATTTATTTGATGCTATAGAAATTTCTTGGTTTTCATACATCAAGTGTTCGATTCAAGTATCAAAGTTACCTCATTTACCCGCCGAGGGGAAATGAGAACTATAGTATGGGAATATGTAAGTAAATGACTTAAATACCTCTACTAATCCCAGGATAATGATAAATCCCAAAGAGAATAGATGAGCAATGCTCAACTAAGGAATAAGAAGGAGCTCAAGTCTAGTTTCAGACAATTGGTAAATGCTATTTGAGGCACGCAGGAATGAAATAGTATTCTGAACCGAACAACTGAACAGTTAAAAAGGTGGAAGTTTAAAAGGTAGATCGGACTAAACTTAATCATGCGTTTTAACCACTTTTTCTTGTCCGAGAACTACGAAAGCTATTTAAGCCAGGGCTAAGGTCAGAAGCTTGGTGTTCTTTGCTCTCTCAAAAGAAAATGAGCTTTAAACTTTCAACAAAAAAATAAACGATATTTAGCACCAATCAATTTCAGTAGTACATGGATAGATATATCGACTTGATTCTGACAGTAGGCATAACGCTTGGCTTCATCATATGGCTCATCATAATGAGTAAGCGTAAATCAAAATATGGGTTGAACCTTAAAAGAGTTTATTGTCCTGTCTGTGGTACTAAACAACCTATAATAAGAGTTCCAAAAAATGTAAACCAGAGATTATACGGCGGGTATACTTGTTCTAAGTGTCAGACAGAACTTGATAAGTATGGTAATGTTATTTCCTAATGAGAATACAAATTATAAGCGACTTACATCAGGAGTTTGGGATTTCAGACTTAAGCTTTGAAAATGCTGACCTTGTTATTTTAGCTGGCGACACCAATCTAGGGACAAAAGGCATTGAATGGGTTAAAAAATATATTAAAAAGATACCCGTAATTTATATTCTTGGTAATCATGAATACTATAAAGGTTCATATCCAAAGACACTCCATAGGATCAAGGAGGTATCAAAGGGTTCAAATGTGTCCGTTCTGGAAAACAACAAAGTTGAATTTGACGGGATAAGATTTCATGGGGCAACTTTATGGACAGATTTTTCCCTGTTCGGAAATCCAGTTGAATATGGAATTATCTGTCAGACCAAAATGAACGACTACAAGCAAATCCGGCTAAACCCCTCCTATTCTAAATTGAGAACGATTGATACCTATAAAATTCACCAGTTTTCAAAACTATGGTTACAGGAAAGTTTGGAAGAATCCCAGAGTAGTAAGAATATCGTAATTACCCACCATGCACCAAGTATAAAATCTGTACCTGAATTCTATAAAAATGACCCTATAACATCTGCTTATGCTTCCGATCTTGAAGGACTCATTAGAACTTATAAACCGATTTATTGGATACATGGTCATATTCATACACCATCAAGATATAAAATAGATCAGACTGAAATTATATGTAATCCACACGGGTACATTGATGAGGCATACAATGGTTATGACAAAGAGCTAATAGTAGAAATTCCGTAAGCAAAATAGATGCACCGCACATATTCTGGGTATTTCGCCAAAAGTGGGGAAGAACCACATTCACCGAAATGTACAAACAGAGGCAGGGGCTAAAATGTATGAAATAAATGACCCCGTAATTAAACATCTTATTAAACATGGGGTGACAGAATTAAAGAAATAACTTAAAATAATGGGTAAATAAAAGGGGAACTTAATTTGATCAAACCTGATTAAATATGATCTGTTTTGACGTCAAATGACCCACAAAAACCACTGTTTTTTCTATCGTCTGGACCACTAAATGAACCACCTTATGCCAAGCATGGGAATAAAATTCAAAAATCCTTTGGATGAAAATCTGAAGGCTTTTGCTTTTCTTTTTTAACTTAGAGCTTCAATAATCAATATGGTAGCCCAATGCCCTTATATTATTTACAAACTTCCAATAAGCAGAGTTACTCAGGTACTTATTGGGGGAAAATAGAAAAGGTTTGGAAAAATATAGATAACTTCTATATAACCTGTACTACTGCTGATATTGAAAATCCTAACAGTATTTATATAGTTGGCTACACTGCCGATGAAGAACATGGTGAACAACCTGAATCGGCAGAAAAGGTATTAGCAAGAGTAAGAAAGATCTTTGGGGCGATGGCCTTGATAGTTGGAGGCAAAGAGTAGAAAGCAGAATCTAAAAATAATTAGAAATAGATCGAACTAAACTTGATCATGTGTTTTTTACTTCTATGTAAAAGAACAGTTACATGTTGATGTTGGCTATTTTAATTTGGTAAATTGTTATTATGAAAAATAAAAACGCTCATAAGTATCTGGTATTCGGGATGTTATTTTTTGTAATGTTGCTGTTCTCATGTAAGAAAGATAAATTAAAAGAACCGGAGCTTGCAGAATTAAAACTTAAAGATAGAGTTTATATAGGAAGCAGTGATAATAATTTCTATGCCTTGAATGCCACCAATGGGAATTTGATTTGGAAGTATACGGCTAAAGATTTTTCTTATTCTGATCCAATTGTTGTAGGTGAAACGGTTTATGCAGGGTCAATAGATGGGAATATGTATGCATTTGATGCTATCAATGGTAGTGTCAAATGGAAATTCTTTACTTCTGCAGTTGGTATTGAATCAAGTCCGGCAGTTTCGGATGGCATAATCTATTTTGGAAGTAATAATGGCTCTTTTTATGCCTTGAATGCTACGACTGGTGAACTTAAATGGAAAATGGAAACATCACAAAATGTCAGTTCCAGTCCGGTAGTTGCAAATAATATAGTTTATTTCGGGAGTTCAAATGGCATTATGTATGCAGCAGGGGCAAAGACTGGAGATTTAATTTGGAGCTATCAAACTGGAGGCATGATTAATCAGTCTAGTCCAGCTTTAAGTAATGGTGTCATCTTTATTGGGAGTCGGGATGGTCATTTGTATGCATTGAATGCAAACAACGGCAGTTTAAAGTGGAAATATTCAACAAAGGGAATATCTCTGGAGCAGTCTAGTCCTGTGGTAGATAGTGGGACGGTATATGTTGGAGGCTGGTATGATGTAAATGATTTTAGTGTAGCTGGATCTTTGCTTGCTCTTGATGAGGTTACTGGTATATTAAAGTGGGAGAGCCTTAAAGGGGTCGGAGTTGGCGGTAGTCCTTCCGTTTTAAACGGGCTTTTGTATGTCTCTGCTGATGATGGATATTTTTATACGTTCAATGCTTTAACAGGAGTGGAATTGTGGTCTAAAAATATACTTCCAAATGGTGCTGGTGCAGCTGGTGCTGATGGATTGGTGTTTGTAGGTGCTGGTGGTCATAAGGATATTTACGCTTATGATGCAAGAACCGGAGATGTTAAATGGAGGAATTCGGATATATCTGGAATCTCTACCTCCACTCCGTGTCTGGTTGATTCTCGGGGTGTTATTGTCCATCGTTAATTAAAGGATAATTTTTTTATTGAGAAACATTAAAATGTCTGTCAAAGCCTTGGTGGAAACTGATTCGATTGCGTAATTAGTGGTTGAACCTTTTCTTGAAAGAGAAACCGGGATCATGCATTTCTATTTCGTTTTTGCTGGTCTCTGTCTGCGCTTCTTTGCGTACACGAGCATCTTTTGCTCGTAGTCGTTAATTGCACTCGCTACTGTATCAAATCTTTCATTAGTCACGTTGTCAGTTAGAATTAATGCATCCTGCATTCCGATGTTCACACCTTGGCCTGCGAAAGGCGGCATAATATGGGCGGCATCACCGATCACCGTTATAGGTAGTGGCCGGTCTGCTTTCCATGTGCTATCCAAAGAAAGTAATCTCGAAGGTAAACCAACAAATGAAGTTGTAGATCGGAAAAGTTGTTTATAATTTTCGTCCCAGTTGTCAAGCATGCTAATCAGAAAAGTACTAATGCTGTTATTATCATCAAATTTTAATCCATTTTCATGTAGCCATTGTTCGGGTTTTCTGAATGTAACTCCATAGCTCATTGCTCCATCATTGTTTGGGTTGACAACCAGGTTAATCCCCCCGCTTGCAATCATGAAAATATTGCCGTTACAACGCCTGTAGAATTCAGGACAGCGCAACTCTGGCTCAATAATTTCTCCCTGAATGATGAAGGTACCAGTATACTCTACCTGTGCATCTGTAACATATTTCCGAACTTTAGACATCCCGCCACTAGCGCCGATAACAATATCTGCAACTGTATCTGGTTTACCCTCAAATTGCATCGTCCATTGAGGTGGATACAGACTATTTGAAAAGGCAGTTTGACTCTACACAAAAATCTCTCGTACTACAAGGTTTACTACAAAATACTCAGCCCTTGCTATTCGAACAACTGGTTTATCCGTCCTTATACAAAATAGTTAATGAAATATTAGATGAATCGATTAATGATACTTTCAGCCTATTTTTTTTGAGGGTAAAGGCTGAAGAGCTAATCTGCAAATTATTGATGGAATTGGAGAAACGTGATGAAAAGTAGCTTTATACTTTAAATACCCATGACATTCAAACCCTTTACAAAGTAAGAGAACAAATACTCAGGCATTTGGAAACGCCACCCGTAATCAAAGAACTGGTGATTGTAGCGAACATGAGTCCAACCAAATTAAAACGTTTATTTAAGCAAGTCTTCGGGAACAGTGTTTTTAATTATTATCAGCAGTTCAGAATGCAGGAAGGAGCACGTTTATTGAAAGAGGAAGGGCATTCTGTTTCAGAAGTGGGTTACAAGCTAGGCTTTTCAAACTTAAGCCATTTTACAAGAGTATTTAATAAACATATCGGGATGAAACCTAAACAGTATAGCCTCTGTTATTAATGCTAACGGTTTCAAATCCTCAATTAAGTGGTTCGAGAGTTTCACGAGCAGTTAACCACAATAATTACACAGATTAATAATATATTCTTAATTTGTGCAGATTAACCAATTAAACCAACGCCTCTTATGACACAAAAAATCAAAATCACCCACCTATTTGCGGTATTCGTTTTATTTATCTCTTTCAGTGCTTGCAAGAAAGATCTCATTTCTGTGAAAACTGAAAAGAGTTATCGTGAACCACAAACGGTGTCTGAAGGTGAATGGTATACAGGTATGGTCTTGACTTTAAGACCAAATAGAACTGCAACCCTTATCTTGGGCGGTGACGCTGCCTGTGAAGGTAGATATGACATTAAGGGCGCTAAATTGACATTTAAAATGAGCACCCAAAAAGAAAAATACAGCTTTACGATAATTTCTGAGCAGGAAATCCATGGAGAAAATGGCGAGAAGTTGCTCTTGGACGTTAACTGACTTACCTAGTCTATGCTTAATTATAAGTCTGTCTAATCCTTGCCTTACTTTTGGTAACTGTAAATCTCAAGTTAGAAATGAGTTGTTAAAAATGAAAGGTTGGAAAGCTGCTGAAAGCAACGGAAAACCTATAGAAAGTAAATACCCTTTGAGTATCAGTTGTTTATCGTGGAGCAACTAATATTGTTAATTTGGTTTTTTTAGATCCTTAACGATGTAATCAACCCATTGCTTTTTCGGTATGTTGAGCTTAACATCAGGACTAAAACCCGTTTCATCAATTGGATTTTTATCAGTCCAACTGGACTTTGAAACTGGCATCATCAGAATTAACTCTTTACATGGAAGTGGAGTTGTTGATGTTGGGCCTTCGTAATCCATCATTCCTACACTATTTGAACCGTATCTTATAGTTTTTTTGCTTTGTTTCATCAATTGAAAAAAGTATTCTGTAGAACTTCCACAAAGCTCATCAATAATTAACGCTACTCTCGAAGGTTTTCCAAGAACAGAATCAATGGGAATAGTTAATCCGGGAATCTCATAAAAGCTGTTGTTAGCACTTGGAAGCTCTTCATAGATCTTTTGCAGTTTGGCAATATATTCATCTGGATAATATTTTTTTAATTCAGCGGGTATTGGGTTTTTGACTGGATATTCAAGGTCTGCTCTTTTGAGCTGGACATTGTCTTTAGAGATAAGGAGTAATGGGGAGTCCTGTTTAATGGGGTTGGTCATTACATAGGGTAAAAGAAAACTCCAACCCGAATTACCTCCTCCATTTCCACGGAGATCTATGATCAGGTACTTACTATTTCTAATAGCCTTGTCATTTGCCGTAACCAGTTTCTCAATTTTATTGTCGTTGTTAAAGAATGTCGGAATTTTAATATAGCTGGTTTCTTTGTCCAGTTGACTAAAATCTAATCCATTGTTATTGTTTTTCCAGGTATTTAACTCCCTTTTTTCTGTAGTTGTCATTTCCTTTGGAAAAATCCTTCCAAAAAGAGAGAAATTCCAAAGTTGGAGTAAGCCGTCTCTTTGTTGAGCATAGAAATCTATACTGTTGAATACATTGTACTGCTGTAGCAGATAGCCTTTTTTATGTGGTTTTAGTGTGAAATAGACTAAACCCTTCGGGAGTTTCTCGTCTTTTGCTTTAAGTATAATAGCCTTGTATTCATTGCCATTAAATTTTTTTATCCCAAGAGTAACTGAGCTGTCTGCATTTGTCCAGATACCCTCTACGCCAGTACTTGATTTCAGGGTTTTAAAATAAGATTCATCAATGGCTGCTATTTCATTGTCGTTGTCAGTTTTATTCAGATAGGTTAATGAAAAATGCTTGTCCTTAAAAAATCTTACGTAATCTTTTAAGAGGTAGAAGCAGTTTTTAGCATTGCTTTCGTTTCCTGCTTTTGCTCGGATATTAGTTATCAGATTTTCATAATCAGGTTTTGTCTTGGAGTTCACTTTGGTTGGAAAGCCGGCATAGTTTATTTCGGTTTTGGCAATTGCTTCATTTAAGTTGTCAAGGCAATTACAAGATATCTGCTGTGCTACCATTATATAGGGGAAGGCGAGGATAATAATAACAACGCTTAATTTTTTCATTACAGTAATTTGGTCGAGAACTAATATATTAAAGTTATCGGATTTTTGGTTTATCACAACCCTTTTAAAAATACTTGAGAGAGATTATTATCTCAAAAAATTGTCACCAGAATAGGAAATCATGTAAATTGCGCAAAAATTAATTATGAGCGCAATAAACGTTATTCCAGAATACAAGGATTTTAATGAGTTTTATACTCAAATGGTTCTTCCTTACAAAGAATTAAATCCTACACATATTAGGTTAGATGGAAAAATGCTAGGGAGTACGAGAAATGTGTCTGCTTATTTTTGGTATTTAGATAAAAAATGGAAAGTTGATGCCGATACACATATAGATCGCCTAAAGCTAGCTTTTGAAGCTTGTAAAGCAAGTGACGAGCCATTCGTAATAAAAAACACCAGAGACAAAAAGGGAGAATGCTTAGAGATCAAAGGGCAGCCTATAAGAAATAAGAAGTTTTATGTCTATAAAGCGTGAGAAAAGCAAGACTTATAGCTAAAGGCCATATCTACTTGTTAAAGGTCAAATCTATTCAATGACGATCTTTCTTACCTTATTACCAGTCTTCGTTTCAAAGTTATAGGTGGTAACATATAGATTCCCCTCACGATCTATAGTGATTCCTGTAGGGCCATCAAATGAGGCACTTAAACCTATGCCGTCAACATCTTTAGATTGACCGTTACCAGCAATTTTGACTATTCGTCCGTTCTTTTCTATTATTTTAATGCAATTGGTAACATGATCCGCATTATAAAAATTTCCCTCAGAATCTATTGCGACTTCCCATCCCCCTAGATTCTGGCTTTTAATTTCCGCTTTTACAGTGCCAGTTTTTTCTATTTTATAAATACCAGATGATGCTGAACTTATATCATAAGCTGCAACATACAGCGTATTGTTTTTATCAAAAAGAATGCTTCGTGGTGTCACTAGTCCTTGGGCAAGAATTACCGAGTCTTTTCCATCTGTACTAAGTTTCATTACCGTGCCCTTGGTATTATTAGTTATGTATAGAAATCCATCTTTTCCCATAACTATTCCAGTGGTAGGCATTGTCCCGTTATAAATTACTGTCGATTGCTTTTTGGCATCTATTTTTAAAATATGATTATTAAAATCTGTTACATATAAATCTTGCTGATTATTTCCAAGAGTTATATTATATGGTGAATAAAAATTCTTTCCATTTATTATCGAAGGAATTTGAATACTTGAAACAGATCGGTCGCCGGCAGAGATTTTTCTAATAAGTCTGTTGTAGCTATCTGCTACGAAAAGATCCCCCTCATTATTTACAGTTATGCCCCAAGGACAATTGAAACTTGAAGATAAGCCTGCGCCATCAACATTTCCTATTTCTCCGCTACCCGCAATTGTAGTTACTGTTGCTTTATATTTATAGGAGAAATTAGGACCAGAATATTGTTTTCCACCTACGCTAACGCTTACAGGACCTGAGCCTAACATTTTAGGGATAGTTACTTTTAATGTGTTATTATCAACCTTAACAACAGTTAATTTTTTATCATTTATTGTTACCTCTGGGTTTGAACCGAAATTTTTTCCGGTTATAATAATAGAATCATTATAACCGGCTTCTGCGGGATTTATTGATGTCAAAGATGACTGAGCTGAATTATCGTCTTTCTTGCATGAAATGAAGATTAAAGCAGCATAGAACAATATGAATAGTCTACGCGAGTGTAATTTAAGATACGTTTTCATAGAATAGATTTTACTAAAGATAGTATTTAAATGATAACTATTATAAAACAAGATATCTGTTAATATACGCGTAATTTTTCCATTATAATTATTAAGTTTACTTCGAAATGCCCTTTAATAGTAACTTAAACCTAGTGATTGTGAGTAGAATGCTTACTAATTCGCAATTTGCTTCAAAAATCTTTTTGGCCGGGAGCCAGACTAACCTAATATTTTTATGCTTAAAATCAAATACTTTAAAATTTACCTTGCTGTATTTTCAACAGTTTGTACTTCTGTTGTATTCTACGCTTGCAAATCTGTAGTACCTAAAACCCCTGCTACCCCTGTCTCAACTGTTGTTACACCTGCAAAGCCTGCCCGTATTCTGGTGTTTTCGAAAACCAAGGGCTTTTATCATTCATCTATCCCTGCCGGTATTGCTGCGATTCAAAAGTTGGGTAAGGAGAATAATTTTATTGTAGATACAACAAAGAACTCAGCTTATTTTGTTCAGGATAGTTTAAAAAATTATAGTGCAGTAATCTTTTTAAGTACCACTATGAATGTATTAAATGCTGATGAGCAGGTAGCCTTTGAAAGATATATTCAATCTGGCGGGGGTTATGCCGGAGTTCATGCTGCTGCGGATACAGAGTATGATTGGCCATGGTACAATAAGCTTGTTGGAGCTTATTTTAAAAGCCATCCCGGGAACCCTAACGTTCGTAAGGCAACTATAGATGTGATTGATACTACTCATATATCTACCAAAGGCCTGCCTAAAAGATGGGAGCGTACGGATGAATGGTATAATTATAAAAGTATACAAGGAGATATAAAAGTTCTTGCTAAACTTGATGAAGATACTTATGAAGGTGGAGAAAATGGAGAGAACCATCCAATTGCCTGGTATCATGAATTTGATGGTGGTCGTGCTTTTTACACCGGTGGTGGACATACGGACGAAAGCTTTAGCGAACCATTGTTTTTAAGTCACCTCCTTGGGGGCATTAAATATGCTATTGGTAATAACGTAACCTTGGATTACTCAAAAGCATATGCAGTTAAAAAACCGGAGGATAATCGCTTTACTAAAACAATCCTGTCCAACGATTTAAATGAGCCTATGGAGTTATCTGTGGCTCCTGATGGCAGGGTCTTTTTTATTGAGCGTGCCGGTAATTTCTATGTATATAATCCTGCCGATAGTAAAACCACTTTGGTTTACAAGTTCCCTGTTAAAGCCGTAGACAAGTATCTTAATGGCCTATTGGGAATGACTATCGATCCTGATTTTGCAACCAATAACTATTTGTACTTCTTTTATACTGCTTCTGCAGGCGATAAATACAAACAACATATTTCGCGCTTTAAAATAAATAAGGAAAATGAACTTGATCTTAAATCAGAGCAGGTTCTAATAGAGGTTCCTATTGATCTTGAAGTAAGTGCCCATACAGGTGGCTCATTAGCATGGGATAAATACAAGAATCTATATATCTCAACTGGTGATAATACGGTGCCTTTTGAATCAGACGGCTTTGCTCCTATCGACAAAAGAGACAATCGTTTAACCTTTGATGCAGAAAGATCGGCAGGTAATACAAATGACCTTCGCGGGAAAATCTTACGTATCCACCCTGAGGCGGATGGAAGTTATACTATTCCTGAAGGAAATCTATTCGCAAAAGGCACTCCAAAAACACGTCCTGAAATTTATGTAATGGGTTGTCGTAATCCTTATAGAATGTCTGTAGATCCCGAAACTTCTATCGTATATTGGGGAGAGGTTGGGCCGGATTCTGGCACTGATGGTTTACAAGGCCCTCGCGGTTACGATGAATTTAATCAGGCTAAAAAGGCTGGGAATTTTGGCTGGCCATATTTTGTTGGGGATAATAAAGCCTATAAAGAGTACGATTTTGCGACTAAGAAAGTCGGAAATTTCTTTGATGTAAACGGACCCGAAAACAATTCTCCAAATAACACTGGAGCAAAAATACTGCCGCCAGCACAAAAGGCTATGGTATGGTATCCTTACAACAGATCAGAAGAATTCCCTGCTTTGGGGCAAGGCGGAAGATGTGCGATGGGTGGTCCCGTATATCATTATAATGCAGCACTTAAATCGGATACGAAGTTTCCTGAATATTATGATAAGGCGTTGTTTGTGTACGATTGGATGAGAAATTGGGTATTTGCTGTACGTCTGGATGAAAATCAAAACTATGTTCGTATGGAGCCTTTTATGGAAACTAATGGCGATTTCAGACGCCCTATTGATATAGAAGTTGGACCTGAAGGATCATTTTATATGTTAGAATACGGATCTGTATATGGTATCGATAATGTTGATGCACGTTTGGTTCGTATTGATTACAATGGAGGAAACAGGGCTCCCGTTGCTAAAATTGAAACAAAAGATACAATCGGACTTGCTCCGTATAAGGTTGCCTTTAATTCAAAAAGCTATGATAATGATGATGACGATAAATTATCGTACGAGTGGCGCTTTGAAGGAAATAAAGTAGCTTCAACAGAACAAAACGTAACCTACACATTTCAAAAAAATGGCATATACAACGCCACTTTAAAGGTAACTGATGCTGCTGGTAAAAGCAGTATGGATACTGTTGTGATTAAGGTAGGTAATACTATGCCTCAGGTAGCAATAAATACAACCAGCAATACCTCTTTCTTCTTTCCGAAAGCAACTAACTTTAATTATAAAGTTGATGTAAAGGATAATGAGGATAAGGTTATTGATGTAAAGAAAGTAAAAGTAAACCTTGATTTTATTGCTAAGGTAGAAAGTAACCAGGCATTGGTTGGCCATCAGGAGATTTCACCAACATATAATTTTGGCAAATCATTGGTTGCTAAAAGTGATTGTAAAGCCTGTCACCAGATAAATGGTAAATCAGTAGGCCCATCATTTATGCAAGTTGCACAACGTTATTCCGGTAACAAGGAAGCTGTAGGTACTTTGGCTAAAAAAATCATTACCGGAGGCGGTGGTGTTTGGGGAGAACATGCAATGAGTGCACACCCTCAAATTTCTAATGATGATGCAACCGAGATCGTTAAGTATATTTTAAGCTTAAATGCAAAAAAAGCGAATGCTGCGCTACCACAACAAGGATCCATTGCTTTAAAACAGCATTTAGCTAATAAAGATCAGGGTAGGTATATCTTCTCTGCTTCGTATACGGATAAAGGTGGGGCAATAACTCCGTTAACAAAAAAGGAAACCATTGTACTTCGCCCGGCAAAAGTGCAGGCAGAGGATGCTGATGTTTTTAATAATGTAGATAAAAGTGACAGATACGTTGGCAGCATCCACAACAAGTCTTATTTCATGTTCAAGAATATCGATCTCAAGAATATCAGTAAGCTAACCTATTATTATGCTTCGGCAAATCATAATGGAACCATTGAGGTACATATTGATTCACCAAAAGGGGAGCTAATCAGTTCTGTTGATTTTACGTCAACAGGGAACTGGGAAAAATATACAGAATTAAGCACTTCTATAAAAAATCCGGGTGGCAAACATGATCTTTATTTTGTGTTTTTAAAGAATACTCCACCAAATAGGGATTTGATAAGTGTAGATTGGATCAATTTCGAATAAGTATTTTAATGGCAAAGTATATTGCTTTTTTGTCAATGGTATTTTTGATGCCCTACTGTAATGCACAGCAGGTAATTCCATTGTATCCGGATAAGATACCAAATTCAAAGCCTGTAGTGAATGAAGAGCAGAGGATAGCTAATCCGGGCGTAGATAGTCTTACTTCTAACGTGTCTGTACCTACTCTTTCTGTTTATTTGCCTGCCAGAGGACAGGCAAATGGTACAGCTGTTATCATTTGTCCGGGCGGAGGGTATCAGGTATTGCTTACTAAAAGAGAGGGTAGCGATGCCGCCAGGGCATTTGCTAAAATGGGGATAACTGCTTTTGTATTAAAGTATAGGCTACCGAGTGATCGAACAATGTTGGATAAGTCTGTAGGACCTTTACAAGATGCCCAACAGGCAATTAAGATAGTGAGGCAGAAGGCTAAGGAATGGAAAGTTGATCCAAAAAAGATAGGTATTCTGGGCTTTTCTGCCGGAGGTCATCTCGCTGCAACTACCGGGACACATTTTAATGCGCCCGTTATAGAAAATGCAGAAGGGATTAGTGTTAGACCTGATTTTATGTTACTTATAAATCCGGTAATTTCTTTTACCGATAAGATTGGTCATATTGGGTCCAGAGATAATCTTCTTGGGCCCTTACCAACAGAAGAGAAAATAAAACTTTTCTCTAATGAGCTACAGGTAACCGCAGAAACTCCCCCAACGATTTTAATACATTCAGATGCTGATCAGGTTGTACCTGTATCTAATAGCATGGAGTTTTACAGGGCTCTTAAAGAAAATAAGGTTTCTGGAGAATTACATATTTATGCCAAAGGGGAACACGGGTTTTTAACTGCTCCTTCTTTTGATGAATGGTTTGGACGATGCATTTTCTGGATGAAAAGCATGTCTTTGATCTGATATTAAAATAAAAAAGAATATTAGGATATATTTGCCATATGTCATCACATCACATCATTCGGGAGAAACAAGAGCCAGCACTATATATCCATTATTTAGGGGCTTTTAATGAAGAATATTTAGGCCAGTTGCTGGAATGGAGTCCAACTTTAATTGTTAGTGCTGCGGTTTACGAGAAAGTCATCAGTCTTGGTTTAAAGGTGGATGTTGTGGTCAATTCAAATGAGAACGATTTTCAGGAAAACACCAAAGTAATTCATGCAAAATCTGAGGAGTTAGATGCAGTTTTAGACTACCTGATCGCAGAAAAATATCCTGCAGTAAATGTTATTGATTCAAAAAGCAACTTAAGGGAACTTGGAAGTTATATTGAGGAGATAAACATTGTCGTATTTACTGAAACTGAAAAATCGTATGCTATTAAATCTGGATTTAAGGTATGGAAGCCTAAAGGCAGTATTTTCAATATAAATGTAATCTCTTATTTTGAAACGAGTAATTTAAAGCAAACAGAAAATAACGCTTTTGAAGTAATCAATGATGGGTTTGTAGAGTTCATATTCAATGTGCCATATCTGTTTATTAGTGAGGTATTATAATTAGATAAAGCGCTTTTATGATAATTTTAAGGAAAGCAAAAGAAGAAGACATTGCTACTATTCAGGATTTGGCAGATAGAACCTGGCGAATCACCTATGCGGAATATCTATCAACTGAGCAGATTGACTATATGCTGAAAAAGATGTACAATCGGGGGGAGCTGCTTTCGCAGTTAGAGAAGGGGCATACTTTTTTGATTGCAGAAGAGGACAATGAAGATCTTGGTTTTGCTGGTTTTTCCATTTTAGAACCAGAAACCTATGCATATAAACTACATAAATTATATGTTTTGCCTCAAACGCATGGGAGGGGAGTAGGTAAGTTATTGATCAATGAGGTTTTTAACCTGGTGAAAAGGGCTGGCGGAAAATCACTTCAGTTAAATGTGAACAAGAATAATAAGGCTAAAGACTTTTATGAAAGGGCTGGTTTTACAATAAAAAAAACCGTTGTCCTTGATATCGGAAACGGTTTTGTTATGGATGATTATGTGATGGAAAAACCCATCTTATAATTCTAGTTGTTTTCCAGTTTAGGAATCCTTGTTGGTGTATCAATACCTTTTATAATACTTATTGCACTCTTGGCAATACCTTTAATGGTCGACAGGATATTGTCTGAATCAAGGGTGCTGTATTCGTCTTTTACCGTATGGTAAAATTTATCCGTATCTATTTGATCTGTGCTTATCGTATGTGCAGGAACGCCAAGAGCAGCCAATGTTGCGTTGTCGCTTCTATAGAATAGGTTCTGTTGTGGATAGGGATCAGGATGGAAAGTAAATTCTGTTCCTTTTAAGTTTTTCTGTAAGATCGGGCCAAAATCTGATTTATCATAGCCGGTTATAAAGGCAGTATTTTTACCAAACTTGCTTTCTTTGCCAATCATTTCTATATTAAACATGGCTACAACATCATCTGGGTTTAATTTTTCTGAAAAATATCTGGCGCCAAAGCCTCCAATCTCTTCTGCTGTAAAAGCTACGAATATTAGAGTACGTTCATTATTGTTTAATTTCTTGTAATACTTAGCTAACGCTATCATTGCTGTTGTTCCTGAAGCATCGTCATCTGCTCCATTTGCAATGCTGCCTTGTCCCTCAGCTTTAATGATGCCCAGATGATCGTAATGGCCGGAAAAGATCACGAATTCTTTGGCTTTTGATTTGCCGGGAATCATACCTGCAACATTAAATAAAGGCATTTTTGCAAAAGAGTTTTTCAAGGAGACCTTAAAATCTTTTGCAACGGTATCCTTATCAAGAACAAAAACAAGGGCTGTTGAATTGGCATTTAAGTCTTTTTCGTCTAATATGCTGCCCTTTTCCAGATAACCTTTAATCCTGTTAAAAGCATCAGCAAATTTTGCGTCAACTAATACCAATTGTTTCTTTCCGCTTCTGCTAATTGGTCTGAACTGATCCATAAAGGGTTTAGATGGATCAAGTTTTATCCATCCATCACTATTTGTATTGTCGAAAGTTAAGTTTTCTGAGGTGTTGCCAAATACCATTATGTTTGAGGGATCCACAATGGTGCCATCAATTGTAACAGAGGTGGCTTCAGGTTTTAATTGATATTTGAAAAAGGATTGGCGATACCCACTTTCGCCCTCAAGAGGTTTTAATCCGATATTTTTAAATTCAGATGCAATGAAATTTGCTGCCTTGTCTATGCCTGGAGTAAATGTTCCCCTGCCCTGCATATCATCACTACTAAGGGTTTTAATTAGTCTGTCGACATAATCTTTCGTAATTATCTTGTTGATGTCCTGCGCATTTGCCTGTTGTACAATAAGAAGTACAAAAAAGAAGTAAAGGGCTTTTCTCATATATGTTAGTTAGAATTCAATGCGTTTTTTCTCTTGTTTATCTCCGTTGAAACACGTGCGTTATGAACCCCGTCCATAACAGTTATTTCATAATCTTTGTCTTTGTCGGATTCGTGTATCTGTGCAGTTTCTATGTTTTCTACAGATCTGTCATACGGTCCTCTACTGCTCATCAATTTAACAAAAACAGGTAAACATTCAAAGAAAATAAATAACATGCCAATAAACGTTATTGCGAGTGAAGTATTTACATCTTTTTTACCATTGGGACCAATACTTAGCTGACCGAGGGCAGAGTTCCTGTCGGCAAAACCTGCAATGCTTGTTAGGCTATCTAATTGTTTAGTAGTGTATAATTTCTCACTCATCAGGCCGTCAAACTGTTTTCTGCCATCTACAAAATCCTCGAGTTTTCTGACTCCTGCTGATAATGTATCCAGATCTTGTTCCCGCTGCTTCAATTCTGCTTCTTTTCTTTTAGCATAGGGCCCATATCCCATAATTCCGGAAGTCTCAGTTGTTTTGTTTCCAAAGATTTCGAAGTTTAGCTTTTGCCTGTCTGTCTTTATTGCACTCTCCATGGAGTCGCGCTGAGCTTTTGTTTCTTTGAGTTTAGCGAGTTCAATTTTATATTTATTGCCAAAAGCTGCATTGAGCGTGTCTATTTTAGAACGCTGGTTGTTTAGATAAGTAACCTTTAGGCGTTCCTTGATCTCCTTGTCGAATATTTTTAGCTCCAGTGGACGCGATATGACAATCCCGATCATGATGGCCAGTAAAATACGGGGGGTAGCCTGTAGTAATTGTTTGCCGGTAGAAGCACTTTTATTGATACTGGACACGATGTAACGATCCATATTGAAAATAGCGAGCCCCCATATTAATCCAAAAAGAAAGGCAAAAGGGAGCGCCGTTGAATCCCCTTTAAATACAAAGTACATAGCATATCCGCCAGAAAGCGCAGCAAACAATCCGGTAAAGAAAATGGTGGCTCCAATGCCGAAATACTTATTGTGTTCTGTAGGATGTTTTTCCAGAGTAGCAATGTGTACTCCTGAACAAAACCAAAAGAAACGTGATATTGAATTCATGATGTTAAAACCAAAGTTAGCAAAGACTTACTATTAAACGCCCGACATACCTAGTTGTTACAGATATTCACTTTTTTGTAATGTTTCCTGCTACAATTATGGATACTTGCGTAACTTTATCTAAGTTTGAAAAAATCGAAATAATATGATTAAGGAAATAACGGTTGAGGAGCTCAAAGCAAAGATTGATAACAATGAAGATTTTCAATTGATCGATGTTAGAGAGCCATTTGAGTATGAAACATCAAACCTTAACGGAGAGAATATCCCTTTGGGTGGTATTTTAATTGAAGCGGATAAAATTGCTACTGATAAACCAGTAATTATGCAGTGCAGAAGTGGTAAAAGAAGTGCAGCAGCTGTAATGCAATTGGAGCAGCAACTTGGTTTAACCAATTTATATAACCTTAAAGGTGGCATTCTGGCTTGGCAAGAAGCGTTTGATCCTGATATGCCTGTTTACTAGCATATGGGAAAGAAAATCGCTTTAAACGTTTTTTACAATCTGGGCGTTATCGTATCGGGTTATGGGGTATTTTGGGCTTTTAAAAATGAAAAATACTTATTAGTAGCACTTTTTGTGGCTACTGCAGGATTTTTTCTATATCAAAAGCTTCAACTCATAAAAGAGATGCGGAGTACCCTTAAGAAGAAATAAAAAGACCTTCAGGAATCCCTTCCAGGCCAAGGCCGGGGAGGGATTTCAATAAATATTTGCCGGCCACCATTTCCGGAGCTTTAAAAGGATTATTGGTGGTTAACCATGGGCCATCTAAATCTGCCCAGTCGCATAAAGGAGCAAGGGCAATTCCAGCTTGTGTGGCACAAGAAGTTTCGCTCATACATCCAATCAGAACCTTCATTCCAAAAGAACGTGCTTTAAGAATCATTTGATGGGCTTCATACATGCCGGCACTTTTCATGAGCTTTACATTAATACCATGATAAGCGCCTTTCAACACACCCATATCTGATAAACGCTGTACTGCTTCATCAGCCAGTATAGGAATTGGACTTCTGCCAGTTAGCCAGGCATTTCCATCAAGATTGGTTTTATCCATCGGCTGTTCTATCAGTAACGCTCCCTTGTCGTGCAGCCAATAGATCATATCAATAGCCTCAGCTTTGTCTTTCCAGCCCTGATTGGCATCAATGTATAGTGGCAAATTACTTACGCTTCTAATGGTGTTAATCAACTCTTTATCATTATCCCTTCCAAGTTTTATTTTTAGCACCTTAAAGCCCTCCGCATCTGCAACTTTTTCCCTTATTACTTCTGGGGTATCAATGCCGATAGTATAAGAAGTTACAGGCATTTTTTGTGGAACAGTGCCATAAATTTCATAGCATGGCTTATTTAAAATCTTGCCGTTTATATCATTTAATGCAATGTCTATTGCCGCTTTTATGGCAGGGCAACCACTGTCAATACCATCCAGATATTCTATTATTTCCCTGAAATCAAAGGGGTAAACGAATCTTTTCCAATCTATTTTGTTTAAAAAAGCAGAAGCACTTTCCAAATTTTCGCCCATATAAGGAACCATTGACGCTTCACCATATCCGTCAATACCTTCGTAAGTAAGCTTTATCAGCATAATCGGGGTGCTTGTTCTCGAGAATTTGGCAATAGAAAATGGATGTTTTAATTCCAGCTGATATGGTTTTGTGTTTACCTGCATGAGCTAAAAAAGCTTTAAGTAATATCAAAGTTAAAAAAATGAGCGCCGCCACTAATGTAAAAATAATATGCCTAATATTGCGCCTTGTATGAATAGCACAATATATCAACCGTTTAAAAACTTCGATTTTAAGTATAAAAACTGCTTTCTTAGTGGAGATACATTTTCTACGCCTATAACAGAGATCAGTATTTTACCTGAGTGGCTTTTGAAAGTGGCTAACTTTAGTGGAGAGGAGCAAATTAAATTGCTTGATGAAAGTGTTCGTTCATACAATAGCTTAAAAGTTCCATGTAATACTGAGGTATTAACTCACTTTATTGAACCTTTGGAAGAGAAGATTCACAGTGCTTTTTTAAAGGGTTATGAGGGCGTTTCTGAACTAGAACAGGTTGAGTTGTTTAGATGGATAGGTAAGATGATGTATAGTCTTATTTATGTAGAAATGAACGCAGCTGTTCGTCAGCAACAGTTAAGTGCTGACGGAGTAAATATGTCGCAAGGACTGATGCATAAGTTTGGGAATCTGCATACCATGATTCAGGGGATTTACACAGATGTAGTATTTGAAGATTTTGCCCCATGGTCGATAATAGTAGTTCCATTGGAACAACATGATACTGCTTTTAGTTTCAGGGATGAAATCAATACAATGACATTTTCTTTGAAATTAAAAGACTTTGGCATTATCGCCTGCTTGCAGGATAATGGAACAAATAAAAAATATCATCAGGAGTTGTTGGATCAAATTGGTGATACAGCACTCTCGCCACAGCAATTTGAAGAGCTTTGCGCAAGGTTTTTCTATTCAGCATATCTGTTTAACAGGTTACCGGAATATGCAATATTGCCAGTTGAAGGTTCAATTTACATTGATGCAATGCCATTAAGGGGGACCTTAAATAAGGCTCTTTTTGATCATTGGCAACATAAAACCTATGCGCAGGTATTACAGGATTTTTGGAAACCATGGGATCACACGCTTTTTGAGATAATTAAAGATCCTACAAATCCAATCAGCTATTTTAACCCACCCAGCTTACCGGCTACTACTTAACCTATTTTGGCTATTAGCTGGCTCAGGAAGTGAGGAATCGCTCCAGGAACAATTAATACAGTTACAATTAAACCTGCAAGTGCACCAAAAAAGTGTGCATCATGGTTTATATTATCTCTTGATTGTCTGGATGCATATACACAGTACAGCAGGTATAAAGGACCAAATATTATTGCCCAGATTGGAATAGGCAGAGGGAATATAATCATTGAAGAGAACGGCTGAAATAGAATATAGCTAAACAATACCGCACTTATTGCTCCTGAGGCTCCAAGACTATTGTACCACATGTCGTTTTTGTGCTTTATAACAGATGGGATGTCACTTAAAATTAAACCCATAAAATAGACTACACCAAACTGCCATGATCCTATCATTGCTTCGAGTTGAAAAGCAAAGAAAAAGAAGGTCATCATATTAAAGATCAAGTGCATCCAATCTGCATGAATCAATCCACTTGTTACAAGAGTATAAACTTTATGTCTGCGAGACACACTATACGGATGCAACATAAACTTACCAAATAACCCGGGGTCATTGAAGGCGTATATACTTGTTATGATAGTAAAGACAAATATTATTGAGGCTACTGGTGTATGCTGAAGGTATTCCATTCTTATTTAAGGATTAAGTTAGTGTCGTTTACCAGACGGGCTATGGGGTAACGGGAGTGAGTTTTTTCGTAATAATCAGAATTTTTATAGACAAAGTCAAGCTGTGCCTCAGCATTTTTACTAAAACTGCTGTCCAGGGCCTTCTGTGCATCAAGTTTTTTCTTTAGCTCAGGGTTCTGTTTTAAAAGTTCTGCAGCAGTATCTTCAAAAACATAAGCACTGAAGTGCTCTTTCATTCCGAGTATGGCATCAAAGAAATTCCAGTTAAAAAATGAATCCATTGCTTGCGGCTCAAGTGTTTCAATAATGTATCTGTTAACCGGTTGGTTTGTATAAACTACATAATCGCCTTCGTAAAACTGTAAATGCTGTTTTAGGGGGTTAACTTTTACATTAGAATGCAGGTAATGTCCTTCAAATGGACTGCTTACAGTTTTAAAATCAGTGATGTAATACGACTCAATATCGATTTGAGTGTCCTTCTGTAGTTGCTGTACTTTTACATTGTTAAGCTTTAACAGGTCAATTACCTTGTCCCATGCTTTTGGAATAATATACGCAATGGGCTTTGTAATGGTAACAGATGACTGATAGGTATTCCAGTATTTTATGGTTTTGGTATAAGGTTCATTTCTGTCATAATACAGGCGATCTAATCCACTTACTTCACTTGGTTTTTGTTTTGCAGAATATCCTTTAAATTCCAGGTCTTCCGCAACATTTTTATCGAGTTTCCATTCTATTGGAAATGTTGTTTGTTTTGCAATTGTTTCATCTGCATTTCGTTTATTCTCTCCAATTATCCTTGCATCCCGAACTACAATGTCAATATAAATCTGCAAAAGGTGATATGTTGCATCAACCCTCTTATCGTAATCCTTTAACATATGAGTTTCTGGCATAAAACCAATTGTATTGTGCAGCGTTGTGTAGCCGGTAGAGTACCTCGCAGATTCTAAAAAACCTGTGATCCCTGCATCCGGTGTCTCTTCAATAGAATTTACATAAGGGATCATTTCAAAGCCGGCTTTTTTCATTCCCTCATATAAAGCTGGCAGCATGGTTTTCGTCATGTACCCGGATAAGATAGGGTTTAGCTTGTCCTTATGGGTTGGAATAAGTGTCATTACGTATTGATAGTCTGCACCGTTGCTTGTGTGCGTATCTACGAATATTTCAGGTTGCCAGATATTGAAAATTTCCTGGAAAGAATGCGAGTTCTTAGAATCTGTTTTTATGAAATCTCTGTTCAGGTCGTAGTTTTTACTATTTCCTCTAAAACCATAGGCAACGGGGCCATTCTGGTTTGCTCTTGAGGTACCTGTTCGGTTAAAACTGCCATCTATATTGTAAACAGGAATGATACAAATTACTACGTCTTTAGGTAATAAGTCCCCTTTCAATAAATCTCTCGCCAGCATCATACTGGCATCTATACCTTCCGGTTCTCCAGGGTGTATGCCGTTGTTTATTAGTAAAATACGCTTATTGCTTTTTCTTATGGCAATAGGGTCAAATATTTTATCTTTTGATAGCACCAAAAGATGCAGGGGTTTTCCAAAGTCAGTGCTTCCATAGCTAAGTAACTTTGCCTGTTCATATACTTTATCTAATTGCTCATAATGCTTAATGGCTTCATAATAAGTAGCAGTTTCTTTTTTTCCGCTTAATTCATAAGGCGTTAATTGTGCTGATGTATCCATTGCTATTAATAAGAGTAAGATGGTGAGGTAGTCCTTCATTTATAGTTGAGGCGGCCAATATTAATTTAATAGAGCGTTTTTCTTGAGAGCCCCATTGGGCCGAACTGATATCTTATACCTAAAGAAAAATAGGTGTACAGATCTGTATGGGAGGTTTCCAATCCATCTATTCCCCCATCAAGGCTGACAGTGCTTTGGTAGTTAACGTTAATTCCATATCTATAATATCCTGATCTGTCCGGGAAATAATAGGTATAACCAAGATTAACGGGAACGATGATGTCTTTTGTTTTAGGTGGTTTGGCCCCACTTACATTATTTAATATACCTCCCAAGCCAGCGCCTAAATAAAGCCCTTTGATGGTGTTTGAAAAAGCATTCCTTTTATAATCAATGATAGCTCCCATATACAGTTTACCATTAATGGTAAGTGACTTATAAGAGTTGAGAAAGCTTTTTTTGGACAGGTCATTATCCTCACCTTTAATCCGGCCTATTTGTCCTTCTCCCCCAAGACTGATAAAAGGAGTAAAAAAGAACTCGCCGACGCCATAAATAGTCTTTCCAAATTTGTGTTTTTCATAGTCTGTAAATGATTGGGTAAGGCCGGCACCGCCACCGAGGCTAAGTTTGTAAAAATTAGATTGTGCTGTAGCAGTTAAACAAAGTAAAAGAGCAAGGAGTGAGATAAATGTTGTTTTCAAAGTTTCTTCTTTAAGTTTGGAACCTATTTAATAATCTTATATAACTTTGTTTTTTCTATATGAATATGCTAAAATATCAAAATAATAACAAAACACTTCAAGGTAGGTTCACAAAGTACGTTCAAATTGATACACAGTCAGATCCATTATCTGAAACTACTCCATCAACAGCCAAGCAAAAGGACCTGGGAAAGGTTCTTGTTGAAGAGCTTTTGGAAATGGGAATTACAGATGCGCATCTTGACGATTTTGGTTATGTGTACGCAACCATTCCTTCTACTACTGAGAAAAACGTTCCTGTAATTTGTTTCTGTTCGCACATGGATACTTCTCCTGATTGCAGCGGAAAAAATGTAAAGCCTATTATTCATTCCAATTATCAAGGGCAAGACCTGGTACTTCCAGATGATGAGTCCATTATTTTAAAAATGGAAGAACATCCGGATTTAAAAGATCAGATAGGAAATGATATTATTACTGCAAGCGGAACAACACTTCTGGGGGCAGATAATAAAGCCGGACTAGCTGAAATCATGGAAACAGCATCGTTTTTAATGGCGCATCCTGAAATTAAACACGGAAAAATCAGGATCTTATTTACACCAGATGAAGAGATTGGACGTGGGGTGGATAAAGCCGACTTAAAAAAGCTCGGTGCCGATTTTGGATATACAATTGATGGTGAAACTTTAGGCTCAATAGAGGATGAAACATTTTCTGCTGACGGAGCCGTATTAACCATAAACGGTGTAAGTACGCATCCGGGGTTTGCGAAGGGAAAAATGGAGAGTGCGATAAAGATCTTGTCTGACGTAATTAGTGCGTTACCAGCAGATTGCCTTTCTCCTGAGTCGACGGAACTTAAAGAAGGGTTTATCCATCCTGTTACTTTTGGGGGAAGTGTTGAGCAGGCTGAGGCTCGCTTTATTCTTCGCGCTTTTAATGATGAAGAATTAAGTGCTAACGGAGAATTATTGGATGCTACAGTTCAGAATATTATTGAGGATTTTCCAAATTCTACTTATGAGCTAAAAATAACCCCTCAGTACCGCAATATGAAGCAGGTGTTGGATCAATATCCTCAGGTAATTGAATACGGAATTGAAGCAATTAAAAGAGCAGGTATTGTGCCTAAACAACAAAGTATCAGAGGTGGTACAGATGGTTCCCGTCTTTCATTTATGGGTTTGCCTTGTCCTAATATTTTTGCCGGAGAGCACGCTTTTCATGGTAAACAAGAATGGGTTTCAGTACAAGACATGGAAAAAGCAGTTCAAACCATTGTAAACATTGCTTCTGTTTGGGAAGAAAAAGCTTAGGTTAATGAGGTAAGCGGGTTTTTAATAAGCCGTAAACGAATGTGCCCAATAGCGAACCAATTATTACTACTATCATAACCAGGTAGCCTTGTCCGAGCAGTACGAAAACCGGACCCGGACAAGCTCCTGTAAGTGCCCATCCCAATCCAAAAATGGTGCCGCCAAATAAATATCGGCGCCATGTTTTTTCTTTATCTGTAAATGAAATTGGGTTTCCCTCAACATCGCGGGATTTCATTTTTTTCATCAGCCAAACCGCAATGATACCTGTAATTACAGCGGTGCCGATAATGCCGAACATATGGAACGATTGAAATCTAAACATTTCCTGAATGCGGTACCAGGATATGGCTTCTGATTTACTCATAATAATGCCAAACAACGTGCCGGCAAGAATATATTTAAGTGATTTCATCATGAGTTAATGATTAAAACAGGAGTGGAAAGATTAAGTGAGTCATTACCAGCCCACCTATAAAGAAGCCGATAACCGCAATAAGAGAAGGAAGCTGTAGGTTAGATAAACCACTGATGGCATGGCCCGATGTGCAGCCACCTGCATAACGTGTTCCGAAGCCAATTAAGAATCCACCACCCAGAAAAATTAATAGGCCCTTTCCTGTAGCCAGAAACCCCCAGTTAAATAATTGTGAGGGAACAATGTTTCCATCAAACTTAATGTTGAGTTTTTGAAGGTCATGGATTGTCGCCTGTGATAAATTTAAGGGAGCGTCTGATTGAAGCCAGTTCGCAGAAATGAAGCCACCAATTACAGATCCAATCAGGAAAAGTAAATTCCATCGTTGTGCCTTCCAGTCAAAATTAAAAAAGCTTACCCATTTTCCTGCTCCCAGCATACTGCACATGGTTCGCAGGTTTGAAGAAAAGCCAAAGGATTTCCCAAAAAAGATCAGAATTACCATTATAAAACTGATTGCCAGGCCCGATGTGTACCATGGCCAGGGTTGTTTAATAAGTTCAAGCATAATTATTATTTGCTTAATGTTAACCGTGCTAAATATTGATCGTTGTCGTCTTCAAAAATTATTTCGGCATCCCAGCCAGATTGCTGAGCTATGTCCTTTAGCGTCTTTTGGTCTACATACACCCATTTAAACCAATTGCCTTTAACGCTTTTATATTCATACCTGAAACTCACTTCACCATAGTAGCCGTTAAGAGGGAAGGGTATTTCCTGGTATAGGTACGATAAATCTGAGCTATCAAATACTAATTGGCCACCAGGGTTTAGCAGGCTTTTAACATGTTTTAAAAAAGCCTTCAGCCCTGCAATTGATCCTGTTAAGCCAATGCCATTCATCATAAAGAGGAGTGTGTCATAGGTATCTTCTTTATAGGTAAGAATGTTTCCTTCTATAGCTTGTTTTAATCCGCGTTGTTTCATAATGGTAACCGCAGGGGCAGAAATATCCATGCCGGTAACATTTAACCCGCGTTTTTGCAAAATGAGGGCATGGCTACCAACACCTGCACCCACATCAAGCACTTTTCCTTTGCAAAGTTCTAAAGCCTTAAGTTCAAGCTCTGGCATTTCATCCTCATTTCTGAAGTAAATATCAACCGGCATTTCCTCCGGTTCATCATAAGAATTATGTACCCATAAGGTTTCAGCGGGTGGTTTTGTAAATTGGTCTTTTAAAGCTTCACCGAAAACATCCATAAAGGCAAAGATAAAAACCTTTGCCTGTTATAATTGAAACTCCTGATGATATTCAGGAATGTTTACATTTTTAAAACCTTTATCAATCAAACGCTGAGCAAATTTTTGCTGTACTTCATACTCCCCGTGAACAAGGAATAGTTGTTTAACCCTGGAGGAATCCTGAACGGATAGGAATTGCAACAAATCTTCGTAGTCGCCGTGTGCGCTCATCGATTTAATAGAACGAACCTCAGCTTGTACATCATATTCCTGACCAAATAGCCAAACTCTTTTTTGTCCGGCAATTAACCGGCCGGCTAAAGAGTTTGCCGTTGCATAACCGACCATTAAAATGGTATTCTTCCGATCGCTAATGTTGTTTCTGATGTGATGCCTTACCCTTCCGCCTTCGGCCATTCCCGATGAAGATATAATCACACAAGGACGGTCATCATTGTTCAGCGCTTTGGATTCCTCAACACTTTCTATAAACTTTAAACCTTTGAAGTCAAATATGTCGTGATCTACTTTGAAGACTTCTTTAACACCATTATTGTATACTTCAGGATGATCCTTTAATACCTGAGTTGCTTCAAGTGATAGCGGACTATCCACATAATAACGAACGTCCGGCAATTGGTTTTTGAGTTCCAGACCGTTTAGTGCATAAAGTAATTCCTGAGTACGACCTACGCTAAATGCTGGTATAACTACCTTCCCTTTCTTAACCTCGCAGGTATTCTTAATAATCTGCAACAACATGTTCTCTATGGGTTCCAGATCTGCATGCAGGGAATCGCCATAAGTAGATTCCATAATGATGTAATCTGCCTGAGGAAATGTTTGTGGGCTTTTTAGCAGCAAATCGCCATACCGTCCTACATCCCCACTAAAGGTAACATGCGTTACCTTTCCATCTTCAGTTATTTTTAAATGAACGGCTGCACTGCCAACAATGTGCCCTGCGTCGGTAAAGCGTAAGATAATATTTGAGTCAATTTCAAAATCCTGATCATAGGGAACAGTTTTGAATAAGTTCAGGGTTTGGTTAACATCCTTATCTGTATACAAGGGCATTTCCTGATCTTCAACGCGTTTGATTTTCCTGTTTGCATATTCTGCATCCTGCATTTGTATTTTTGCCGAATCCAGTAATAATATCCTGGCCAGATCCCTTGTTGCAGGAGTACAATATATAGGCCCTTTAAAGCCTTCAAAAACCAATTTCGGTAACAATCCGCAATGGTCTATATGTGCATGAGATAGAATCATGTAAGTGACCCTGGCAGGATCAAAACCGAAGGATTCGTTTAACCCCTCGGTAATATCACCCATGCCTTGAAAAAGGCCACAATCTAATAAAATTTGAGTCTCGTTATTTAGGGTAATAAGGTGTTTACTACCAGTTACAGCACGCGCTGCACCATGAAAAGCAATCTTCATTAAGAATATGTTATGCTTTTACTTTCGCAATGGTATCTTTCACTTTATCTGAAACATCTGCAAGTTTGTCTTTAGAAGAATCTAATAGATCGCAGAACCAGTCTGTTACTTTGGCTTTCATTTCTCCTTCTTTGTCTGATGATAATACTATTGCTATTGCTGTGCCAAGAGCTACTCCTGCCAATATACCTGCAATTATTTTAGTTTCTTTCTTCATAATGATATTCTAGTTTATGAAAGTTAAACAAAAATAAAGCCGAATGGTTCTCTTGTTTTAACATTTTTTCTATTTATGCAATTGTACTGCCTTCAATTGAAATGGTACCTTTAACTTATGTTAAAGACAATATCATTTATTAACATTGCTGTAGCTATTCTATACTTTTGGCTCTATTTGCTGAACAGCACATCTTATGCAATGCTTGGAATCTTTGTAACCATTGCCTTCAGCACTCTTGTAATTATAAAAACAGAGAAAGAATTGAAATTTAAAACCATTGATTATGTCCTGAGTTTACCGGGTCTGGTATTCGCAGGATTTCTTAGTGTATGGGTTTTTAATGTGATCTCTTCCTCATTGGAGCATAATTATTTTAACAATAGCTGGTTCTATATTCTGATTAGCACTTGTCTTGTAGCGAGTATTTTAGTACAGTTCATAAATATATTTATCCGCCGCCTTTAACCCTGTTCTGAATATCCTCGCTACCAGTCTTCCTGTCTTTTTTACTGAGGTCCTGATTGCCAAAACGGTAAGTAAGAGATAGCATTACCCTACGGCTATCGGGTCTTTTATTGGTATACATATCTATGTTCTGATACTTTGTTTGCTCCCTGTATCTGTTAGATTGGAAAATGTCGTTTACCATAAGCTTAATATTTCCCTTGTCATTAAATATGGATTTTTGCACACCTGTTGATATAGCGTAACTTCCTTTGTAGGTTGATATGCCATAAACTGAGCCGGAGTAATAAAAACCACTTAGCTCCATGGTATAGCCCTTTCCGGCTTTAAATGAGTTTTGAGAGTTGAAGCTAAAGCTTGTTGTATTGTTGTTAAATGTATCGTTCTTTACATTTCCCTTGTACTCATTACGAAAGACATTTGCAAAGTGAGTACCATTCCACCAATCGAAAAATGTGGTAGAGGCGGTGAAACTTATTCCGTAATTAATCAATTTGCTCAAGTTTTGGGGAGATTCAAAAGTAGTATTTAATGAGTCTATCTGACCGCTTAGCCAGGTAATCACATCGGTAGTTTGATTGTAGCTTACTGCTGTAGTATACTTTCCCTTAAAGGTATGGCTCAACTGAAATGTATTGATCAGTTCCGGCTTTAAGAATGGATTTCCCTGATAAAAAAGTAAAGGATCTCTGAATACACGGAAAGGGTTCAGGTCTCCATAATCAGGGCGTTCTATCCTTCTGCTATATGCAGCTTGAATCTGATGATTACTGCCAAAAGGCTTATTAATAAATACACTGGGGAACAATTGAAAATAGCTGCGGGTCAATAAAGAATCGGTAGTTATCTGATGGCCCTGGGTTCTCGTGTATTCGCCTCTAAGCCCTGCTTGTACACTAAAGCCTTTAAACTCCTTGTTAAGGTTTAAATAGCCTGCATGTATCTGTTCTTTATACTTGAAATGGTTACTGCCATTATTGTCGTACTCCCATTTGCCGTTGTTTAATAGGTCATATCGGAGGTTGTTGTCTGATTGTATGACACTGCTCTTTAGTCCGCTTTCTAATTTTATTGTTTTGGTAAGCGGATCTGTATAATCTACTTTGGCCAGATAAACATCTGTTACAGCGGGCACATAACCTCGCCTGCTTGTCATTGTTCCTGCCTGGCCGCCGGCCGACTGTAGTGTGGTTGTTTTTAAATTTAATTTTGAAGTAAAACTATTACTTGCAAAATCAGCGTCGGCAGAGAATGTTCTTCCTTCTTTTTTAAATTTATGGTGATAGTTAACGTTGTAAGTTAAGTTTTCCCAGTTCTGCTGGTCATAATTCGTTGTAGCCATATGACTGATTAATGTTCCATCACTTGAAATTAATCTATTTCCTGTCTTGCTGTCGTGTGTGTATTTTCCAACGTTGCCATTTATAAGAAATCCGAGTGTATTGGAACTGTCCAGTTCATAGTCAAGACCAAGCCTGAAGTTATTTGTATGCAGCGGCTCGTCAGTTTCTGTATCCTGATAAGAAGTTCGGCTTGCGATACCTCCTACATTACCGCTATCATAAAAACGCCTGACAAAATCCAGATATTCCGTTTCACCACGATAACCATAATCATAGCTGCCATAGACATTCACTTTGTTGCTTCTGTAGTTTAAGCTTAATGCGCTGCCGTAACGGGCGTTTCTACTAGCTCCTCCGTTTAAAGAAACCGATCCATTTAAGCCTGTTTTCATATTTTTTTTCATCTGAATATTGATGATACCCCCATTTCCGGCAGCATCATATTTTGCAGATGGATTATTCATGATTTCTATTTTTGAAATAGATGAAGAATTAGTGCCTTTTAGCAAGGTGCTTAGTTCTTTTGGGGAAAGATAGGTTGATTTTCCATTAATCATCACCAATACCCCGGAGCGGCCTTTTAATGAAATCTGACCATCTTCACCTACTCTAACGCCCGGAGCTTTTTCAAGGAGCTCTAATGCGGTATTGCCTTCAGATAAAATGCTGTTTTCTACATTAATCACTGTTTTGTCTATCGTCTGCTCTATTAGTTTTTTCTGCGCTGAGATCACTACAGCATTTAGTAATTTGCTGTCCTCCTTTAATTTTAAAAGGCCAAGGTCAAGCTTTCTGTTCTCCGCTGATATTACAAATATCTGGGTAGTAAACGGGTGGTAACTAACGCCACTGATCTTTACAAGATATTTTCCGTCAGGGATGGCCGAAAACGAGAATTTACCTGTTGAATCGCTTAAAACTCCCTTTACCATTTTACCATTTTCATAGAGCAATCCTACAGAAACATATTCTATGGGAGCATCCTCAGTATCAACTACCTTTCCTGATATATTGCCATTAATTTGTGCATAGGCCGGTGTTTGAAA
Source organism: Pedobacter panaciterrae (assembly GCF_001636695.1). Lineage (GTDB taxonomy): Bacteria > Bacteroidota > Bacteroidia > Sphingobacteriales > Sphingobacteriaceae > Pedobacter > Pedobacter panaciterrae_A. Next base: position 68,028 of record NZ_LGEL01000003.1, on the reverse strand, counting down.
AGCCATAAAGATTAGTAGCAAAATAAAGGGTAATAGAATTCCTGTAGAAAGCTTTAGGCCTTCCATAATATATGTTTTCATAGATTTTTATTTAAGAAAGTATTGGAACGAGTTTATTCTTTTTTGCCGCTTTTTTTCTTTTGCCCCACCATACATAGAACCCTGTAACAGGTAAGCTGGCGCATATAAGGCTCGCAAAGAAATAGATGATTTTGGTTGTAAGACCACCAAAGGCCCCCACATGCAAACCATAATTAGAACGACGGATCCAGGATGCCAGATCTTCATCGCTTAACCTTTTATTTGATGCGGGTAATTCTTTAAGTGTATGCTGATCCAGATAAACATCACGCCAGGTTCCTTTATGCATATCTGTACAAACGTAAATCGGATCTGATGCTTTCTCCGGAAAATGCATAAGAATGTCATGACGGTTATACTCAGCAATTTCGTTCATCCCTTTATGCCATGCTTTATCAACCTGTACAAGCATATTTGATTGTGGATTGCTGGTGGTGTCAGATAGTGCTTGTATACGGGGTTTATTTTCGCCGCCCGCCATCCAGTATACACTTTTGTTAAACCAGGTGAAACTCATCATTAGCGCCGTAAATGCCATAATAATCGCTACAATGATAGAATAAAAACCGAGCACATTGTGTAAGTCGTAGTTTACCCGTTTGAATTTTGCACTCCATTTTATTTTAAAACTCTGCTCTCGCGACTTTTTATTCCATTTTTTTGGCCACCATAGTATAAGTCCGCTTATAAGGAGAAAAAAGAAGATGAAAGTACCCCATCCAACTACCTGATGGCCTATTTTTTCTGGTAGCCAGAAATTAAAATGTCCCTCTTCAAAAAAATGAAAAACATCCTCATGATCAACCATAGCTACCACCTCTGAAGTATATGGATTTACATAAACAATAGAGTCAGAATCATGTATAGTGAGCTGTGCGGTACGGTTTTCACCATAATACCAAATTGACTCTGGCTGTTTTGCAGGCAGCGCTTTTTGGACAGACTTATAAAGTACAGAAGGAGGTAGGAACTTATCGCTTTCATTTTGTTTTTCAGCATGAAGCCAGGGAGAGCTCAAACTCTTAATTTCCTGCTTAAATACTAATACACAGCCTGTAATACTCAGTACAATTACTATGATACCCGAAGCTAGTCCCAACCATAAATGAAACCAGGCATTTATTTTTTTGAAAGTCATTTATAAAGCCAGCGTTTAGTTTTAATTTAAATGACTTTATACGCCCAGACTCAAAAGATCTGAGCGCATAAAGTAGCAATTATTTTATTTTTTCAAGACGTGTTAATCCACTAACACCTTCTAATTTAGCGCCACGGGTAACAGCAGCAGTGCTGATATTATATTGGTAGATATAGAAGCCATCAACTGTATTGGCAGCAATGGATACAATTCCATTTTCAACAAGCACATTCTCTGAGAAAGAGCCACTAAGGCTTTTTGGAATGTTAATCTTTGTTTTGGTTTGATTAGCAACATCAATAACATAATAATCAGTGATATAGGCACTGCCATATGATCCTGAGCCTGTGATCTGCGTTTTGTCCAGGATTTTGGTAATTGCTTTCCCGTTCCCAATGTAAAATAAGCCAAGCGCTTCTTCTTTGTTTCTATCTGTAAGTTCATAGAAGTAATCAGGGTCTATTTGAGTAGCGCCACCTTTTACTCTGTAAATGCCAAATGGTTGATTTTTGTTAGCTGATGTCCAGATGTTTGGAGAAGCTAAGAAGTACGCTACTCCATTTTCTGTGAATGAGGCAGGCATATTTAGCGTGTAATGTTCTGGCAGGGTAAAGCGGGAATCCTGAGTAACTGTGATGTTGTTCATTGCAGGGTAATCCATTGTTGCCAGATAGGTCACTCCTTCTGAGATGTCGTCGCTGTTTCTGTTTTGAGTATAGGTTAGGTAGAATTTCTCGCCAATAAAGGCTGCATTATAGCCCCAGAAATAATGATCAGCTTTTAGTCCGGGAACATTGATCTTTCCACTGGCTGTAATGGCCATGGTTTCAATATTCAGGATTGCGTATTCAAACTGAATAGCGGAATTACTGCTGAACAATACCAGGGTTTTGTCATCTTTCCATTTGTAGAAACTTGAGTAATATGCCCAGCTGATCTGCGTAAATGGAATTTCCTTAATGATGGTATTCGTTTTATTGTTAGAAGTATATTTAACCAGGTTACCAGAATCGTTATCAAAACCATAGTAATAACCATCCTTTGTGGTCAGGGTAGTTAATTTCGTTTCTACACCATTTCCTGCAGTGTTTATTGTTCCGGAAGTTATAGAGCCGGTTTGTAAAATATAAGTGGCAGCAGGGGTTCCTGATGTTACCCTTAAACTATAGGTGTTTTCTGTTACAGGTTCTTCCGTAGACGGGTTTTTATTGTCTTTTTTGCAAGAGCTAAACCCTGTTATCAATGCGGCAAGACATAATACAGCCGTTGATTTTTTAAGTAGTGTCGACATAATATTGATTTTAAACTTTTATTTTCTTTAGGTTATTTAATGAAGTATCTGAGTTTCATGAAGAATGATCTTCCAGGTTTTTGAAGTCTGAAATTATCGTAGGTTAATTCATCGGTGAGGTTCATACACTCTGCAGATATGTTGTATTTTCCTTTATTGAATGAATAAGACAGGGCCGCATTATGTACAAGTTGCTGCGGGATTTTATTTTTGGATTCCTTGCTGCCCCGGCTTTCCCAGTTAAGGTAAAACCAATGAACATATTGCGTAGACCAGTTAAATTGTATTCTGGTGCCTTTTTGAAGCAAGTCGTTTTTTCCTATTCCTATATTGGCATTACCATATAACCATGGTTGGTTTGGTATTCTATCTCCAAAAGTCTGATCACGAATTGTGGTCCCAGGCTCATACTGTTGATTGTTTTTTGCTGTCTGATAACTTGCATTTACTGAAGCATCTAATAGTTGGTTATAAGAGTAGCGAACTTCGGCCTCAACACCATTAATTTTCGCTTTTCCGATATTATCATAATAAGAGTAGATACCGCCAGTGGGAATGAAGTAGATAAAATCTTTGGCGTTTCTGAAAAAGTAGCTGGCTTCAACAGCAAAGTGGTGCTTATTGATGATTTGATCATAATACAGACCAGCATTTATATTGTCGCTTTGTTCAGGTCTTAAATCAATATTTGAAGAAACATCAATTCCGTTACCAAAAAGTTCTTCAGATTCCTGAAGTCTATAAGCATGTTCGTATGAAACTTTTACGCCTGCGTTTGGAAAGAGCTTAAATCTTGTTGCCATTCCATAACCAAAATAATCTTTGCTGGAACGGGTATCATTCTTTACCCAGCTGTTTTCTGAGCTGTAATAAACCGCATCTCTGACAAAAGAACTGAAAGCATAATATTTGGCAAACACAGAGGTAGATAGACGATTGTCAAGAAGGTTGGCCTGATAAGCCAGCCCAACAATATTTTTAGATATGGTATTGGGAATATCAAAAGTATTGCTTTGCACTTTGCCCAACTCTTCTCTGCCCGTACGCCCAAAATGGTTAAACGTATAGTTCAGATTAAGACTTTGATTATCATCAATGTTATAGCTGAAGTTAGTTCTTATGCTCGATGCGTTATTTTTGTAATGAAAGATGGATTTTACCCCATTAAGTTCTCCGGCGATTAGATCTTCACGCCCTTTTCCACCCCAGCCATAGATATTATTAGCGGTATCAGTAACCTGAGATTTGTTAATAGAAAGTGAGGCCGTTGTGTTCATTGTTAAACCCTTTAACAGAAAATCTGTTTTCTTGTATTTAAGGGTTGGCATTAAAAAGTTCTCGCGGTTGTTAACTCCCCCAAAAACTTTATTCTGACTGGCACCTGTTTGTATTTCTTTGTATAAGGAAGAGTAAACCAGGCCTAGTGTTATCTGGTCTGCCCATGATTTGTTCGTTAATCCGGCGTCGAATTGACCCATGGTGGATCTATAGGCATCATGAAAGCGACGGGCATCTTTTTCCACTACCTGATTATTTTCATTTACCTTGATCGGAGCATCATACTTCGGGTTATTACGCATCATATAGTCATTATCCGAATAGTTGTGAAACCCGCTAACGTTAAATATTATTCCGGTTTTCTGGTCAGTAAAGCGACCATTTAAGGCTGCCCGGCTGGTGTTAAAAGACCCGTAACTGTAACTGGCATCCAAAAACTTTTTGGTGTGCTGATCTGTAATGATATTTACTGCACCACCAAGTGCATCAGCCCCAAGTTCTACCGGAACTACCCCTTTATAGATTTCAATTCTCTCGGCAAGGTTTACAGGGATGTTATTTAGGGATAAAGAATTACCAAAGTTTTCCATTGGGATGCCATCTAAAAAGAAGCGAACCTGCTTGCCCGAAAGTCCATTTAAAGAAAATTTAAAGTCAGAACCCAAGCCACCTTGTTCCCTGATTTTTACACCGGTACTCCTATTCAAAATCTGATTCAGATCAGCAGTTGTGTTGGCTAGTTTTCGGGTATCAATTGTGTTTACTGAAAATCCTGACTCTTTTAATTCCTGCGATTTGGTTTTTCCAATTACATCAACAATTCCAAGTTGATGCAGATCCTTTTTTAAAAGAAAATCTATTGAAAGCTTTTGGTTTTCTTTTATTGAAACTTGTTTTGATTGGCTGATGTAGCCTAAATAAGATACAATAATTGTATATGATCCCGGATTAATATCATTTAGTTCAAAATAACCACTTGCATTTGTTAAGGTTCCGGTTTTCGTTCCTTTTATAAGGATAGATGCACCAGAAATAACCTCGGTGCTATCTTTAACATTTCCAGAAATGCCTGTTGAGCTTTGTGCAAAAGACGTAAGAGCGAAAGTGCTAATTATAAATGTGAAGAGGATTTTATGAAATTGCATTCGATTTTAATATTGTGTGTTTATACTGTAAGTAGCATAACCACATCTTTCCCGAAGGTGGAAAAGCAAAAAATATTAAAATAATTTAATCCTAAATATTCAGTTTATCGATGCGCATGATAAAATCAGTGTTGCCTGCCAATTCAAGCCCTTTATTTAAGGTCTCTGTTGTGGGATTATAAATCCAGACAAAATTACCCTCAGTACTTGAGTTTACCGCAATATAAGCCAGGCCGTCTTTTACAATAACGCACTCTCTTCTTGTCCCCTTATCAAGTGGGAGGTTTAGTTTTTTAAGAATTTTTGCTGCACTCAGATCAACCAGGTAGAACTCAAAATGAGCAGTACTGTAATGATCACTTAGCCCTTTGAAAAGATCCTTTCTTTCACTTCTTATGATGGCCTTGTTGTTGCCCAGATACCACATGCCATAAGCATGGTTGTTTACTAATGATGAGGATATATTGATGAAGTAGTCTTTGTCCAGACGCTCTTCACCGGCTTTAATTCTAAATATTCCGGTAGGCAGATCTGGGCGATTACCAAGTGCAATACCAGGACATGTCATGAAGTAAAAATTGTTGTTTTCGTCGTTGAAGGAATAAGATTGTACTGTGTTTATGCCGCCCGGATAAGTTGAACGGGTATCCTTATCAATCTTTAAAAGATTCATTTGTGGATAATCCAACTCAGCAATATAAGTGGTATCACTTGTTGTGTAATTAGAGGAGCCCAATTTCTGATGATAAGTATAACCTATGAAGAGATGATTTTTACGCAATTCAGCAAAACCAATTGACATAGAGGTGAACTTGCCAGAGGGCTGAGGAATTGCGAGATTGTCTGAATTAAGCAGACTCATCTTTCCGGTTTCAATCAGAACAAATTTTGTTTGACTAAAATTTTTAACATCCAATCCTGTTAGTAACAAAGAATCTTTACCTACCCATAAATAATTTTCAATTGAAAAATCTTTTAGTGAAATAGATGCCACAGTATGCAATGAATCATCCTGTACATTGTATTTAGATAGTTCTGCTTTTTTTCTGTTTAAATGATAATAACTGCCGTTTTTAACAATGATATCTCTATCCATTGTTTTTGAATTCAATAGCACTCCCTGTTTTTCCGGCAATATTTTTCCGCTATCTAAGGAATTCGTCTCAACAATGTATTCTTTGCCGTCTTTTCCAAGAACATATATACTGTATTTTTTTTTGACCACCAGGCTGCTTTTCTCTGATTTTTGCGAACAGGAGTAAAAAGATATTGATAAGATTGCTACGGCTAATAAAAGAATTACCTCTCTGACAGATTTATATATTGTTCTTTTTTGCAAGGATGATTTAGGGTTTGATTAAATGCTGAATTGATTTATAATTTGTTTTTGTAATACAGGGGGCAGGTCCATCAGGTTTCTTTCACTAACTACAATGAAGTTGTCTTCGTTCGTTTTGCCATTAAGGATGATATACGTTTGTCCCATTTTTAAAGATATTTTTTTATTATTTCCTTTAAATATGAGCTCAACATCTTTTTTCGGAGAGATCAACATACTGCCTGAAAGATCTACGGAATCTGTTGCGTAATTTATTTTCGCAAACGTATTTGGACCAACGGATATGTTATAACCTTTTGAATCAAGATGCCTAACGTTTATTGCAGAAGTATTATCTATGGATACGAATTGAGGAGAATCATTTTTAGTTTTTAATGTAAATTGATAAAAACCAAAGCCTATTAATCCTAAAACTATTGAGGCAGCAATTGCTCCCCTCCAAAACAAGAAAGAATGGCTTTTGTTAATGTATTCTTTAGCAGGTGTTGGTGCTATTTCATTCCACATAGATGCCTTGTGTTCGGCCTTGCTCTCGCTAATTGGAAGGTCAAGTTCTTCTGCAAAATCCTCAGCAAACAGCCAATCCTCTACCTCCTTGCGTTCCTCTTTGGTGCACTCATCTCTATGGTATCTCTCTATCAGGTCTTGATTGATATTCATAATGGCTTTACAGTTACCTAACTATAGGTCTTTTGGTAAAAGTAATACAAACATATATAAAATTACCGCTTTAAATGTAAGTAGCATAACCCCGTAATTCCCGTAGGTCTTGTTGAAAATTAATTATTAAAGGGAGCCAGTTTAATTTTAAGCACGCTCATTGCTTTCGTAATATGGTATTCTACTGCACGCTCTGTTATCAAAAGGGCAGAGGCAATCTCTTTATTGCTAAGCCCTTGTTCACGACTCATCTTGTAAACTCTTTTGCATTGACATGGCAGTGTATCAACAAGGATATTTACCTTTTCTTTAAGGTTGTTAAATAAAACATGCTCTTCGGTACAATTGCTTGATGGACATGAATATTGCATTTTGATAGTTACATGCTTCTGTCTGCTAACTTTATTTCTGATGTATTCGAATGTTTTAAACTTAGCGGATCTGATCAGATAGTTACTTACTTTTTCGAGTTCAAGCTCATGGCGCCGTTCCCAAAGTGATTTAAAAATATCCTGGACCATCTCCTTTGCAGGTTCTATTTCACGGATATTATTGTAACAGATGGCATAAACTTTTTCCCAATACAGATTATATACGGTTTCGAACGTTTGTTCGTCGATCCGGAGAGGATTGGTGTAGTAATCTGTATTTTCTCTGTCTGACAATGCCCTAACGTTTTGCGGTTTCGGGCAAATATAAGTTATTTAGACTTATTATAAACAGCAGTATGAAGAATTATTTGAAGTAATAGAATAATTCATCAAAACAGAAGTATAATTCATTGTTTGGAGCAAGCTAAGACCCTAATTTAGATTTATGATTAAAAGTATAAATATACAGGATGCAAGATTTCCGCTAGCCAAGGGTGCAGGCAGTGATGCTATTCATCGTGATCCCATATATTCTTATGCAGTAACCAATCTGGTTGATGACAGTGGTTTAGTAGGGACAGGTTTTGCATTTACTCTTGGCGAAGGGAATGACCTTGTATGCAAAGCTGCACGGTTTTACGCAGAGCAGCTTAAAGGAAGAGATATTGAACAATTAATGTCTGATTTTGGAAGTGTATTTAATCAATTATCTAATGAGCAGCAATTTCGTTGGCTTGGGCCACACAAAGGTATAGTTCATTTGGCGCTGGCTTCTGTTACTAATGCCTGTTATGATCTTTGGGCTAAAAAAAGGGGCGTACCTCTTTGGAAATTGCTAAGTGATTTATCTCCGCAGGAAATTGTTAATACGCTAGATCTATCTTATTTAGAAGACGAACTTACCAATAGTCAGGCCTTGCAACTATTAAAAGATAATGAGACCGGTAAAGAGGCTCGCAAGCAAATTATTACCCAGGGTTACCCTGGATACGACACTTCGATAGGATGGTTTAATTATACAGACGAGAAGGTTCGTGAGAATTGTAAAAAAGCCATTACTGAAGGTTTTACTGCCATGAAATTGAAGGTGGGGAGTAAAGATCCGCAAAGAGATATCCGCAGATCGCACATTGTGCGTGAAGTAGCCGGAGATGATGTGAAAGTAATGCTGGATGCAAATCAGCAGTGGACATTACCACAAGCACTTAAAATATGTAAAGAGCTACAGGGCATGAATCCTTATTGGATAGAAGAACCAACTCATCCGGATGATATACTTGGGCATAAAACACTGGCTGATGCTATTGCTCCAACCAAACTTGCATTGGGAGAGCACGTGCCAAACCGGATTATCTTTAAGAATTATTTGCAAACCGGATCTGCCGGTTTTATGCAGGTTGATGCAGTAAGAGTGGGTGGTGTAAGTGAATTTATCACCATTAGTCTGCTTTGCCGTAAATATGGTGTTCCGGTGGTTCCACATGTAGGTGATATGGGCCAGCTTCATCAGCACCTGGTATTATTTAATCATATTACAATAGGTCATGAAGCTTTATTTCTGGAGCACATTCCTCATTTGCAAAAGCACTTTTTGCATCCGGTAATTATAGAAGGCGGAGTCTATAAAACACCAATGGAGCCAGGTAGCAGCTGTGATTTGAAACCCTTAAATTAAATCTGAGAAAAAATATAAGCAATGTTAAAATCACTAGACTTAAGCATTAGTATCCTGTATATACTCGGTATTTTAGCTATAGGATTATGGGCAGGAATCAGTCACCGGCGTAAAAGCAAAGCGAATGCCGCCGGAGAGTATTTTTTGGCCGGTAAAACTTTAAAATGGCCTGCAATAGGATTGGCGCTATTTGCTACAAATATTTCTACCGTTCATTTGGTTAGCTTGGCGCAAAGCGGGTTTGATAGTGGTTTGCTTAATGGTAATTTTGAATGGATGGCAGCTTTTACACTTATACTGCTGTCGCTGTTTTTTGTTCCATTTTATATTAAGTCGGGCGTTGCTACCCTGCCTGATTTTCTGGAAAAGCGATATGACCGTTCCAGTCGTGATTGGCTGGCTGTCATTTCAGTGGTGTCAGCAATAATTATCCATATCGCATTCTCTATGCTGGCAGGAGGTATTGTGCTGAAAACACTGTTTGGACTGAACATGTATGTAAGCGTGATTGTAATTTGTGTGATCACGGCTATTTATACCATTATAGGCGGACTAAAAGCTGTTGTTGTAACAGAGTCTATTCAAACAGTTGTTTTGCTTGCAGGGGCCTTTATTATCAGCTACGCTGCCTTTAATAAAATGGGCGGCTGGGAACCAATGACAGAAGTACTGAAAAGCAAAGGTGAGATGGATAAGCTTTCAATGCTTCGTCCGCATGGCGATAGCAGTGGTATGCCATGGTATACTGTGTTTTTGGGTTATCCTATTTTAGGTATTTGGTATTGGTGTGCAGACCAAACCATTGTGCAGCGTGTGCTTGGTGCTAAAGATGAAAATCATGCAAGAGTAGGCCCTTTATTTTGTGGATTTATAAAAATTTTACCTGTTTTTATTTTCGTGCTGCCAGGGTTGTTTGCATATACTTTGGTGCAAACGGGACATTTGGATGTAAGTAGTTTAGGTGTTGATGATAAAGGAAATGTAAACTCAAAAGGTATTTATACGCTGATGATCACTCAGCTGCTGCCTTCAGGATTGATTGGTGTTTTAGTGGCGGCTCTTTTATCCGGCCTGATGAGTCAGGTTTCGGGGGCGTTAAATTCCATTTCAACAATGGTGAGTTACGATATGTATCAGCGTTATCGCCCCGAAGCATCAGATAAACAATTGATCAGGATAGGTAAAATAGTAGCAGGTATTGCTCTGGTATTTTCATTAGGGTTGTTACCATTATTAAATAAGTATGAAAGTATATTTAGTGGTATTAATGATATCATAGCTCACATTGCACCACCAATAACCTGTGTGTTTTTACTGGGCGTATTTTGGAAAGGGGCATCTGCCCAATCAGCAAAACTAACCTTATGGATTGGTTCTGTGCTGGGGGTAGTGGTATTCGCCGTTAACAAGATATTTCCTGAATCCCTAATTGGCCATATACCATTTATGATGATGGCATTTTACCTTTTCTGTACATGTGTTATCATTCAGGTAAGTTTCTCTTATGTCTATCCTGTGCAACATACTAAAGAGAGTGCTGAGCTTTATTGGAAATCACCATTGGAGCCTTTGCAGGGACCAGCCTGGAAGGGATTAGGAAATTATAAAGTGCTTTCGGGATTACTTTTATTGGTGACGGGTGTACTGTACTTTATATTCAGATAAAATGAAAAGATTTATTCTCATTGTGTTCTTTGCCGGCTTTTTTCTGTCCGGATGTAAAGAAAAAACCAAACCGGTTGATGTTAAGCGATTCGCTTCTATAACAGGTTTAAAACCAGAAAAGCTGGATTATTATAAGCAATTACATGCTAATGCATGGCCGTCCGTTTTGAAAAAAATAAAAGAATGCAACATCAGGAATTACTCAATCTACCTGCAAAAGTTAGGTGATGCATATTATTTGTTCAGCTATTTTGAATATACCGGTGTAGATATGGATGCTGATATGAAGAAGATGGCCGATGATCCGGAAACCCAACGATGGTGGAAAGAAACTGACCCTTGCCAGCAGCCCTTACCTGAAGCGGCGGCTAAAAAGCAAATATGGACAGATATGGAACAGGTTTTCCATACAAATTAAGATTTTATAGAAAAATATTGAATATGCAATTATTATCCGGTAAAGTTATTTTCCTCACTGGAGGTTCAGCGGGGATTGGTTTGGAGTGTGCAAAGGCTTATGCTGAAGCCGGAGCTAATGTAGTTGTTGCGGCATCTTCGCCTCAACCTGTTGAAGAGGCTGTAAGGCAATTAGGTTCAGCGCATCTTGGTGTTGTATGCGATGTATCAAAGGCAGCAGATGTTGAAATGGCAATTGTAAAAGTTATAGCCCGCTATGGGAAATTAGACGCAATACATAATAATGCAGGTATTGCCTCGCCATCTAAACCTTTGCATGAAACCAGTGATGAGGAGTGGGAGAACTTAATGAACGTGAACTTGAAAAGTATACTCTATACAACGAGGTTTGGATTTGAAGCATTAAAGAGATCTAAAGGGAGCATTTTAAATACGAGTAGTCTTGTTGGAGAAATCGGTCAGGAAAACCATGCAGCTTACACTGCAACTAAAGGTGCAATGAATACGCTCACTAAATCTATGGCGCTCGATTATGCACAATATAAAATACGGGTAAATGCAGTGCTGCCGGCCGGGGTGTGGACTCCAATGTTGCGACAGTGGAGTAAAGAACAGCCGAATCCGGCATCGATAGAACAATATCTTGACGATATACATCCACTTGGTTATTGCCCTGAGGGAGATGTGATTGCTGACGCCTGTGTATTTCTGCTTTCGGAAAAAGCCAGGTTTATTACCGGAACAATTTTGCCTGTTAGTGGTGGCGCTGAACTGGGTTACAGGTCTGTAAGATAAAGCCAGACCGAACTTTAATTGTACAATTACAAAACAGGGTTTAAACGGTTTTTGATTGTATAAACTTTGTGTAAAGATTGCCTAAACATTGCTTAAAATTTTTTGGTGCTGTGTGTTTGCTGTTATTATTCTAATAATATTTCTTCAACTATTTGACAATTAAAGATATTACACTATCTTTGCAGTCCCTAAAATTTAGGGGGAATAAATAATTGTTAAACAAATTAAATACAAGCAAGTGAATACGTTAAGTTACAAAACTGTCTCTGCCAATGCAAAAACTGTTAACAAACAGTGGGTTGTTGTTGACGCACAAGGCGAGATTTTGGGGCGCTTGTCATCGAAGATCGCAATGATCATCCGTGGTAAAAACAAGCCTGAGTATACCCCACACGTAGACTGCGGTGATAACGTTATCGTTATTAATGCAGACAAGGTTAAGTTGACCGGAAATAAATTTTCAGAGAAAATTTATACTTCTTACACCGGATACCCAGGTGGTCAGCGTTTCATTTCTCCAAAAGAGTTAATGGCTAAACACCCAAAACGTGTTATCGAGAAAGCTGTTCGTGGTATGTTACCTAAAACTAAACTTGGTGCTAAATTATACACCAACTTATATGTTTACGCAGGTTCAGAGCATCCGCACGAGGCACAATCACCAAAAACCATTAAACTTTAATTAAAGAAGAAATGTCAGTTACAAACACTTCAGGAAGAAGAAAAACAGCTGTTGCACGTATCTATTTAAAAGAAGGCAACGGCACTATTACCGTAAATGGTAAAGACCATAAAGTATATTTCCCAACGTTACCATTACAATACATCGTTAACCAATCGTTCGAAGTTTCTGAACTGGTTGGTCAGTATGATGTAAATGTAAACGTAGCTGGTGGAGGTGTTAAAGGTCAAGCAGAAGCAGTTCGTTTAGCTATCGCTAAAGCTATTGTTGAATTAGATGCTGAGAAAAAGCCAGCATTACGTGCTAAAGGGTTAATGACCCGTGATATGCGTATGGTTGAACGTAAGAAACCAGGACGTAAAAAAGCACGTAAGAAATTCCAATTCAGTAAACGTTAATCTTAAGGAGACAAAACAATGGCAAGAACTACATATCAAGACTTATTGGATGCAGGTGTACACTTTGGTCACCTTACCCGTAAATGGAACCCAAAAATGGCGCCTTACATTTTCATGGAGCGCAATGGTATCCACATTATAGATTTAAATAAAACTTTAACTAAAACTGAAGAAGCTGCTTCAGCAATCAAACAGATCGTTAAATCTGGTCGTAAGATTCTTTTCGTAGCAACTAAGAAACAAGCTAAAGAAATTGTTGCTGAGCAAGCAAAAAAAGTAAACATGCCTTTCGTAACTGAGCGTTGGTTGGGTGGTATGTTAACTAACTTTGCTACCGTACGTAAGTCAATCAAAAAGATGGTTACCATCGATAAAATGACTAAAGACGGTACTTATTCAATCCTTTCTAAAAAGGAGCGTTTAATGATTCAGCGTGAGCGTATTAAATTAGAAAGCTTATTAGGTGGTATCGCGGATTTAAACCGTTTACCAGCTGCTATCTTTTTAATTGACGTTAAAAAAGAGCACATCGCTGTTAGCGAAGCGTTGAAATTGAACATTCCAACTTTTGCAATGGTTGATACTAACTCTGATCCTTCAAACATCGATTTCCCAATTCCAGCGAATGATGATGCAACTAAATCTATCTCTTTAATTACTGATGTTATCATCAAAGCAATTGAAGAAGGTTTAGATGAGCGCAAACGTGAAAAAGACGAGGAAACTGAAAAAGAAGCTGTAGCTGCTAAAGCTGCTGCTGATGCTCCTGAAGCTGCTGCTCCTGGTGCAAGAAGAAAAAAAGTAAGTAGCGAAGCTGAAACCGAAGAAGGTACAAGCGAAGAAGCTTAATTAATAATATAATTTGGGTTGTATGCTGTGCGTTGGAGGTTTTACTTACAACTATCACGTACAACCCATAATTTTTGATAATAACTTAAAAAGGAAATAAAATGTCTACAGTACAAATTTCTGCAGCAGATGTAAACAAATTGCGCCAACAAACCGGTGCTGGTATGATGGACTGCAAAAAAGCATTAATCGAAGCTAACGGTGATTTCGAAGCTGCGGTTGATTACTTACGTAAAAAAGGTGCTAAAGTAGCAGCTTCACGTCAGGATCGTGATTCTAACGAAGGAGTTGTTATTGCTAAAGCTACAGCTGATGGCAAACGTGGTGTTGTTGTTGAATTAAACTGCGAAACTGACTTTGTTGCTAAAAATGCTGATTTCGTTGCTTTGGCTAATAAATTTACTGATTTGGCTATCGATAAAAACCCTGCTTCTTTAGAAGAGCTTTTATCTTTAGAAATTGATGGTCAGAAAATTTCTGATATCATTATCGAAAACACTGGTAAAATCGGTGAGAAAATCGGTATCTCTAAATTTGAAACAGTATCAGGTGAGAAAGTTGTTCCTTACATCCACGGTAACTACCGTTTAGGTGTTTTGGTTGCTTTAAACCAAACTGTTGCTGGTGTTGACGAAGCTGGTAAAGACGTTGCAATGCAAATTGCTGCTATGAACCCGGTTGCTTTAGATAAAGCTGATGTTGATGCTACTACTATTGAGCGTGAAACGGAAATCGCTAAAGAGCAAATCCGTGCTGAAGGTAAGCCTGAAGAAATGGTAGAAAAAATTGCTGCTGGTAAATTGAATAAATTCTACAAAGACAGTACTTTATTGAACCAGGAATTTGTTAAAGATTCATCTAAAGATGTTCGTAAATTCTTAAATGATACAGCTAACGGTTTAACTGTTACTGCATTTAAACGTGTACAATTAGGAGCTTAATCGCTTTTACTTTATATTAAAAGAGGGTGTATCATAATCATGATACACCCTCTTTTTGTTCTCGTTATCCTGAGAACTTTGCCTTAGAAAGGCTCACCTTCATCTCTAACACGATACGTCATTTCGACGATAGGAGAGATCTCTTGGTTATACTAATTGATTTGTAGCTACTTCTTGATCAAGGGATCTCTCCTATCGTCAGGGATGACGGCAGCGGCTCTCTTCTTTTCTTTTTATTCAGGAAACGTTCTAATAAAAACTTTTATATAAGTTTGGGGCATAATTGTATTTGTATGTTAGCTATTAAAAATTGTAAGTTCTTTGAGAATGGACTGCTGCTTGCAGGTCAGAATATTTTAATTAATGGTGTTGAGATAGTGAAAATCAGCATCGATGAAATTCCAATCGGATATGAAATAATAGATGCTGAAGGAGGTTACGTAAGCCCTGGTTTTATTGACCTGCAGATTTATGGTAGCGGAAAAGATCTTTTTTCTGCCTATCCAACAGCAGATACATTAAGGCAAATGGATTTGGATTTGCTAAGTAAAGGAACTACAAGCTTTTTGGCCTGTGTAGCAACAAATACTCCTGAGATTGTTAATCAGGCTATAACTGCGGCAAAAGCTTATCGTAGTGAAGCCAAAGGCTTTTTGGGCTTACATTTGGAGGGTCCTTATATAAATGCGAAACGCAGGGGGGCACACTTAGAAAAATACATTTGCAAGGCGACTCTTGATGAGGTAAAAAGAGTACTCGAATATGCCGATGGTACGGTTAAAATGATGACCATAGCTGCCGAGCTTCAGGATGATGTGGTAATAGATTACTTGCTTGATCATAATATCATATTATCATTAGGGCATAGCGATGCAAATTTTGAGCAGGCTACTGCTGCTTATGATAGGGGCTTTAAAACCACAACACATTTGTTTAATGCGATGCCATCGATACACCACAGGGCGCCGAATTTGCCAGCTGCAGTGTTTAGTCACTCAAAAGCGATGGCAAGTATTATTGCCGACGGGAGCCATGTGGATTTTGAAGTTGTAAAAATGAGCTACAAATTGCTCAAAGAAAGAATGTTTTTGATAACTGATGCTGTTACTTCATGTAGTATCGGCCCTTATCAGCATCAACTTTCGGGTGAGAAATTCATTACTCCGGATGGAACTTTATCGGGTTCGAATATTACCATGTTGCAGGCTGTGCAAAACTGTGTGAAATATTGTGATATTCCATTGGCAGCTGCCTTGAATCTGGCTTCGCTTAACCCGGCAAGACTTATGGGATTGGATGCTGAAATGGGGTGTTTAAAGGTTGGTAGTAAGGCCGATTTGGTATTGCTTTCTGAAGATTTAGAACTGATAAAAGTTTTTGCAGAGGGAGTTGAACATTTGAGCCTTATTAATTAAAACAAATAGTTATTTTTGGAGTCATGAAGTATAAACGGATCCTATTGAAATTAAGTGGCGAGTCGCTAATGGGCGATAAGCAGTATGGTATTGATAATGAGGTTGTAAAACAATACGCTGAAGACATTAAGGCAGTACATGCCAAAGGCCTTGAAATAGCAATTGTTATTGGCGGCGGGAATATTTTTAGAGGTTTAAGCGCTGAAAAATCAGGTATGGATCGTGCTCAAGCCGATTACATGGGTATGTTAGCCACAGTAATTAACAGTATGGCCTTGCAAGATGCGCTTGAAAAAGTAGGTCTTAAAACAAGATTACTTACTGCAATAAAAATGGAGCAGATCTGTGAACCTTTTATCCGCAGAAGAGCTGTACGCCACCTTGAAAAAGGGCGTGTTGTGATTTTTGGAGCAGGTACCGGTAATCCTTATTTTACTACAGATTCGGCAGCTGCTTTGCGCGCTATTGAAATAAAAGCGGATGTTGTTTTAAAAGGAACCCGTGTTGACGGTATTTACACAGCTGATCCGGAGAAAGATCCTACGGCGACTAAATATTCTGAAATTACTTTTAAAGAAGTTTATGCTAATGGGCTAAACGTAATGGATATGACTGCCTTTACACTTTGCGAAGAAAATAAACTACCAATTATTGTTTTTGATATGAATAAAACTGGTAATTTCATGAAAATCGCAAACGGCGATGGTATCGGTACACTAGTTAAAAACTAATAGCAATATTTTATATAAGTTTGGTTAAATTTTACACATCATGAATGACCTCATAAAGAAACAATTACAAGATGCTCAGGCTACCATGGAAAAAGCCATTTTGCACTGCGAGTCGGAACTGACGAAAATTCGTGCAGGAAAGGCTTCTGCAGGTATGCTGGATGGTATTATGGTTGATTACTACGGAAATCCAACTCCATTGAGCCAGGTTGCAAGTATCAATACACCTGATGCCCGTACATTGCTTATACAGCCATGGGAAAAAGCTTTGCTAGTTCCTATTGAACGTGCAATTATGGAAGCCAACATAGGTATTAATCCTCAAAATGATGGTATTATTATTCGTTTGGTAGTTCCACCTTTAACTGAAGAACGTAGAAAAGATTTAGTTAAAAAGGTTAAGGAAGAAGCTGAAAGAGGCCGTATCACTGTTCGTAACATCCGTAAAGATGCTAACGAAAGGGTTAAGAAATTGAAAGGTGAAAGTGTTTCTGATGATGAGATCAAAACCGGTGAAGCTGAAGTTCAAAAGATTACCGATGCTTACATTGTAAAAATCGATAAACACGCTGAAGCAAAAGAGAAAGATATCATGACTGTTTAAGTCAAGATTATAATTTATACGTAAATTAAAGGGAATGTGGCAAATGCTTCATTCCCTTTCTTTATTTTTGAGCCCTCAAAACAAAACTTTGATTAATGAATTTACTGATTGAATATTTGAAGAACTACAAGTGGATTGTAGTTGTGGCACTGTTACTGGCTGCAATTAATATCGGGTTCTCTCTGCTAGATCCATACATTACGGGTAGAATAGTAGATCGGTTTATTGAAAAAAAGGATGTTTTAGCGCGTAACGAGTTTATCTGGGGCGTATTAGGGCTCGTTGGTTTGGGCGTTGGTGCGGCTATGGTGTCCAGGATTGCCAAAAACTTTCAGGATTATTTTACCAGTATCATTGTGCAGAAAGTTGGAGCCCAGATGTATGCCGACGGATTGAAACATTCACTGGAGTTGCCTTATCAGGTGTTTGAGGATCAGCGTAGTGGTGAGACCCTGGGGATATTGCAGAAAGTTCGTTTGGATTCAGAAAAGTTCATCACTTCTTTCATCAGCATTCTGTTTGTTAGCCTGATCGGGATGGTTTTCGTAATCGTTTATTCGGTTACTGTGAGTTATAAAGTGACCTTAATCTATTTTTCTGCCATACCCATCATTAGCTTTGTGAGCTGGTTTTTAAGTCGGAAAATTAAAACGATTCAAAAGAGTATTGTGGCTGAAACTACAGCTTTGGCAGGCTCTACAACAGAATCCTTAAGAAACATTGAATTGGTTAAGAGTTTAGGTTTAGCCAATCAGGAAATAGAGCGCCTAAATAAAACAACCTATAAAATATTGGGATTGGAGCTTAGAAAAGTGAAATATGTGCGTAGTATGAGCTTTGTACAAGGTACTACTGTAAATTTTGTGCGGAGCAGTATGGTAGTGGTTTTGTTGATTCTTATTTTTGAGAATACGATTTCACCGGGACAATACTTCTCGTTTTTATTTTATTCTTTCTTTCTTTTTGGACCGCTACAGGAATTGGGTAATGTGATTCTGTCCTGGAGAGAAGCGGAAGTTTCGCTAGGGAAGTTTGAAAGCATTTTAAGTACACCAATAGATCAGAAGCCTTTGAATCCGGTTAAACTGGATAAGATTACGAAATTGGCTTTTGATGCCGTTAATTTTAAACATTTAACAGGCAAATTCAATGCGCTGAACGACATTAGCTTTAGTACCCACAATGGAGAAACCATAGCTTTTGTTGGACCTTCTGGTTCTGGTAAAACAACGCTGGTTAAGCTGTTGGTTGGCCTTTATCAGCCTATTGAGGGGGATGTGTTGTATAATAGTATTTCAAGCAAGAAGATTGATCTTGATCAATTAAGGGAAAAAATTGGTTTTGTGACACAGGATACGCAACTCTTTTCTGGAACGATCAGAGAGAACCTTCAGTTTGTGCGTCCTGGCGCTACAGATGAAGAATGTTTGCGTGTATTGAAACAAGCGGCTTGTCATAACCTCATGGCGCGTGCAGAGAACGGCTTGGATACGGTAATTGGTGAAGGCGGGGTGAAAGTGTCCGGCGGGGAGAAACAGCGCTTGTCGATTGCTAGAGCATTGCTGAGACAGCCTGATATCCTGGTATTCGATGAGGCAACTTCTTCTTTGGACTCTTTGACTGAAGAGGAAATTACAGCCACCATTCGCGACATCTCTGTACACACCAATCACATCACTATTTTAATTGCCCATAGGTTATCAACTATTAAACATGCTGACCGGATTTTTGTATTGGAGAAAGGACATGTTATTGAGCAAGGCAGACATGATGAGCTTGTGCTTCAAAATGGTTTGTATTATGCGATGTGGAGACAACAGATTGGTGAAAGATTCTCCATTGCTTAATGAGGTATTTGATCTTTTTGTTGATGTTATTCTCTGGCCCTGCATTACATGCGCAAGGGCTTGAAAGTAATATCTCGGTACATGATCCTGTAATTACAAAGGAAGGAGATACCTATTACATTTTCGCTACCGGAGCTGGAATACAGGTATGGAGTTCAAAAGACATGAAGTTATGGAAGCATGAGCCACCTGTTTTTTCTGCTACTCCTGAATGGGCAGTTAAAGCCGTACCTGAGTTTAAGAATTTTATATGGGCTCCGGATATTTATCATGATAATGGTCAATATTATTTATACTACTCAATATCTGCCTTTGGTAAAAATACTTCGGCTATTGGAGTGGCTACAAATAAGACTTTGGATGCGGCATCCAGTGATTTTAAGTGGACAGATCACGGCATGGTAATCCAGTCTGTTCCTGGAAAAACAGATTTTAATGCAATTGATCCAAACGTTATTAAGGATGAGAACAATACGCCATGGATGGTGTTTGGCTCTTTTTGGGGAGGTATAAAGCAGGTGAAACTTGGAAATGATCTTTTACATGTTGCTGATGGGTTAAATGAAATTAAGACCATTGCAAGCCGCATAGTACAAAAGGAACCTGCTGATGCCATTCATGCCGGACCAAATGCAATTGAGGCTCCATTTATCTTTAAAAAAGAGAAATACTATTATTTATTTGCCTCAATAGATTACTGTTGCCGAGGTAAAAATAGCACCTATAAAATGATTGTTGGCCGTTCTAAAAAAGTTACAGGGCCATATCTTGATGCTGAGGGTAAACCATTGGCAAAGGGCGGAGGAACAATATTGCTTGAAGGAGATTCTGACTGGTACGGAGTAGGGCATAACGCCGTAAGTGATTTTGATGGCACCAGTTATTTGGTTTTTCACGGTTATGCTGCCAAAGAGAATGGTAAACCGAAATTACGAATCGAGAAATTAAAATGGATTAAGGGCTGGCCAGTTGTTCAAAGCAATTAAGGTTAAGTATTTTGCTCGTTTATTTCCTGTAAGGTCAGTTTCGTTAGGTTTTTTGTTTTAAGGTAAGTAATACCCGCGACAAGAATGGTCATACTCCCTCCAAATACAACAGCAGGCACTGTTCTCATAAGTTTTGCGGTTAAGCCCGATTCAAAGGCCCCTATTTCATTTGAAGAGCCAATAAACATACTGTTTACAGCAGATACACGTCCGCGCATATCATCTGGAGTTAATAACTGCATAATGGTAGATCTGATGATTACACTAACGCTATCAAATGCGCCTTCTGCAAATAGAAGTACCAGGGTTAAGTAAAAGTTTTTAGATAGACCATAGCAGATGATGCTGGTTCCAAAGCCTGTTACCGCAATCAAAAGGTTTCTCCATGGCTTGTTCATAGGAGAGAAGCGTGTCATGACTAGCATGGTAATAACAGCCCCACCAGAAGCAGCAGCACGCATAAATCCCAGACCTTCTGAGCCTACTTTAAGAATATCATTAGCAAATACAGGTAAAAGGGCCACTGCTCCTCCAAAAAATACAGAGAATAGGTCGAGACTCATTGCACCAAGCATCATTTTATTTTTAAAGACAAAATGGACACCTTCGGTAAGGCTTTTTACTATACTTTCTTTTGGTATATAGGTTGGTGGGTGTGGTTTTAAAAAGAAGATACAGATCAGTGAAATAGAGATAAAGATAATAATGACACTGTAAGTTACGGTGATGCCATAGAATCCATAAATTAACCCACCTGCCGCAGGGCCAAGTATAGATGCCAGTTGCCAGCTTGAGCTATTCCAGGTGCTTGAGTTAGGATAAAGTTTTTTAGGGATGATCTGTGCCATTAAAGAGAATGTTGCCGGACTGAAAAAGCCTCTTGCTATGCCTATTCCAAATACCATCAAATACATAATTGGCACAATATAACTTGTTGGTACGTATGCGTGCATTTGCTTTGTAGTGGCAATTAGCATCACTAAAGAACAAAGGAATACTCCTAAAAATATTTTGAGTAAGAGGCCTCTTTTTTCTGATTTATCTGCAACGTATCCTCCGTATAATGCAATGCCAATTGCAGGAATGGCTTCGCAGAGCCCCACTAGTCCTAAAGCAAGCGGATCCTTTGTTAAATGATAGATGTGAAAGCCAATAATGACGGCTTGCATTTGATATGCGAACGTAAAAAAGAAACGCATTCCGAGATAAGATCTGAACTCTCTGTAACGCAGGGCAGCGTAGGGATCTGGTTTTTCTATGATTTCGGTATTGTCCAAAAGGAAAAATGTTTTGGACAAATGTAGTTGATAGACAAATAAATTTTAAGATTATTTTTATTACAGTTACATAATCTTGTCATAAAAAGTAAGATATGCTTCTCTCATATCTTCCGCCTGATTAATTGCGGCTGATGCGGCTATCCCGAAAATACCAGTTTCGATAAGTGCCTCTATATCATCAGAAGTGACGCCGCCTACAGCTAAAACAGGTAGAGTAATGCCCTGTTGGTTTAAGGTTGCCATTGCTTTTTTATATCCTTCAATGCCAATGTGAGGTGCATTGTTAGGTTTGGTTGTCGTATCGCGGAAAGGGCCAAAGCCGGCGTAGTCTGCTCCTTCTTTGGCAAGTCTGATTAAACCTTCGACAGTGTTTGATGAACCGCCGATAGTAACTGCTTCTCCTAATTGTTCCCTTAGTTTTGTGAAATTGGCATCCATATCTTCTATATGGAAACCTTGTATATCGGCTTTGCCATTAAGGTGAATGTGATCTGTAACGATCAGGGTTGCTCCCCAATCGTCACAGATTTCAGCAATCACATTGATATCTTCTAAAAGCTCATCATCATTTTTAGTTAAACAGCGATATTGAATCCATTTTGCTCCCGCTTCGCAAGCTATTTGTGCTTGCTCGGTATGGGTTAACTGATCTATGTCGTGTGTTATAAAATGTAGTCTTTCGATGAACTTCTTCATGAGTTTAAAATTTCAAATTTAGCGAAAGTAAGAAATTAGTTCCGGCCTGAGGGAAGTAAAAGTTCTCTGTTGTGGTTCCCCATGGATAAATTGAACTGTAAGTGTAGCCGTTACTTTCGTATTTTTTGTTTAGAATATTATTGGCAAGCAGGCCTATGTTTATGTTTTTAATCCCTTTTAAACTAAAATCATATCCAAGTCTGGCATTGTTTACCCAATATGCGTTGAGTTTACGGGCTTCATTTTGAGTATTGTCCATATACTGCTTGCTTACATATTTGCTCTGTAAAGCAACAGCAAAGCCAGCTATAGGTTTGTAAACCAATTCCCCGAATACTACAGCATTTGGAGAGAAAGAAATGTCTGGATTAGCATAATTTGTAGCCTGTACATTAATCAGGTTAAAATCTTTGTCGTATTCAGACACATAATCTATATAATTTTTGATCTTGTTTCTACTGAAGGCAGCATTGGCGTTAACTGCAAAGTGAGAACTGATGATATAAGAAGCATCAAGTTCTAACCCAATTCTATAGCTCTTGTCTACATTTTGACGGTAAGCATCAGAATATTCGTTGATTTCTCCTGTAAAGATCAGCTGGTCTTTGTAGAACATACCATAAGCATTTACACCAACATTAAAATCACTGTTTTTGAAGCGGTAACCTGCCTCTACATTGTTTAAACGCTCTGGTTTAGGAACAGCCAATCCTTCTTTTAAGTTTGTGAAATCATCACGATTCGGCTCTTTATTTGCCACACTAAATGATGCGTAGAAATTGCTTAAATCATTCAAGAAATAGGTGGCTCCCACTTTAGGGTTAAAGAAATTGTAATTGTTATTGTAGTCTAAATTCTTACGGTTTTTGTCTGTTCCTGTAATATCGTATTTCACATTTCTATATTGCAGGTCTGCGAACAAACTTAGCTGATCTGCCGGATTGTAATTTACTTTGAAGTAGCTGTTGAAATCGTCCTTATTTCCTTTGCCATCATAGTAATGATAATCGTTGGTTGATGTTGATGCATATTGAGCCCATATAATTTGCCCGAAATGTTTACCTCGGTATTGATTATAGGCTCCGCCAAGTGTGAAATTTAAATTAGATCCGGGCTGATAATTAAAAGCATAAGTAAGACCGTAAAAGTTGTTGTCTAACCAACGACGACGAACCAGGTCAGTTTTTTCAATTGTTGATCCACCTACTATGACATTTGGTAATCCATATTTTTTAAGCTTCTGATCGTTCTTATATTCTTCAAAATATCCCTGGCCCTGGGTTAGGTGCAACGCCCCGTTGAAGGAGAATTTTTCATTAAACTGCTTTGCATATAAAGCTTGATAATGGCTTTGTTTATAATTGTCGTTCTGATCCTTGTAAAGGAACTGATTGTATTTTCTATTATCTGAATTGAACAGATTTAAAGAATCTGCTTTGGTATTGTATAAATAACCAAGATTATTGTTGTAATGTTCTTTTAAGCCTTCAATATCTCCGCGCAGTTTAGCTTCAGGAACACCATTCCAGGCCTGGTAGGTTTCTTCAGTTCCTGAAAATACGTTTACACGTAATATGTCAGTTTTCCCATGATATGCACCTGAAAGGAAGTATGATTTAAGATTAGATGCCGCACGGTCTATAAACCCATCAGATTTAATTCTCGACAAACGGCCGTCAAAGCTCCATTTGCCATCTATGAGGCCGGTACCTACCTTAACAGTATTTTTAAATGTGTTGAAGCTTCCGTAAGTATTGTTTACTTCTGCATAAGGATTTTCTGAGTTTGATGCCGTCTGTATGTTTAAGCTTCCACCGAATGCGCCAGCCCCATTTGTTGAAGTACCAACTCCGCGTTGGATTTGGATATTGTCGACAGAAGAGGCGAAATCAGGCATGTTTACCCAGAATGTACCCTGGCTTTCGCTATCGTTATAAGGGATTCCATTTACCGTAATGTTTATTCTGCTCGCATCGCTGCCTCTTATTCTAATACCTGTGTATCCTACACCTGCACCGGCATCAGAAGTAACCACCACGCCAGGTGTGTTATTTAGGATGAAAGGGAGGTCCTGTCCGAAGTTATTTTGTTCGATATCTGCTTTGCTAATGTTTTTATAGGTAGTTGCAGACTTTTCATTTGCGCGGGTTGCATTTACAATAACTTCATCGGCAAGGAAAGCAGACTGGACTAATACAAAGTCGAGTGTTTGATTTGAATTAATTGTAATGCTTTTTTCTATTGACTGATAGCCAAGATAGCTTACTAATAATGTATAGTTTCCTGCTTTTAAGTTGGTTAATTTATAATTGCCCTGTTTGTCGGCAGTTGTTCCGGCAGATTTGTTTTTTAGCTTAATGCTAGCGCCAGGTAGGGTAATATTTGATTTTTCAGATACGCTGCCCGAAATGGTGAATTGCGCTTTTACCAGTACCGGCAATAGCAACACAGCAATTGCTGTGATCATTAATTTTCTCACTTTATTGTTTTTTAGTTAAACCACTGCAAGTAAGGGGTACTTACAGCCCAGTTAAACTCCATAACTCCAATCCCTCCGCCGGCATTATCCGGATCAGGTGCATATATCTGTAACAGATATAATGGGTATGCTCTCAGCCTGTTTTCGTGTTTTTTACAAAACAAGGCACCCCTTTTTGATGGTACAAAGGTATTGATTTTTTTTATCAGTGTAAATTTGTTTTCAATAAGTGGATTTTACGAGGGTATTAGCTGTTTTTTAGAAACGCTTGAACTGCTGTAATTGCATTGTTTAGTCTTTCTTCTGCTTGTCCTCCTACTTTGACGTACACTGCATTTAAGGCCTTAAGTTCCTGATGCCACACTTGCATGAAATGCTCTCGTTTATGTGGAAAATCACGCAGGGGATCTTCTTGCCAGGGCAGATCAATATCCATGAGTAAGTATAAATCGTAATTGTATTTAGGGAGTGCATCGAGAACAATCTTTGGGGTCTCTCCAAAAACCTCATCACTCCATATCTTTACAGTAATGAAGGTAGTATCACAGAAAATTAACTCTTTTTCAGCTATGGCAAGTATAGAATCTTCGAGGGCCAATTGCCCATGAAACATGTTTACCTCATCCTGCAGATTACATGGTTCGGTTAATGCTGCACAGTAATACCGGGCATATTCCGGTACCCAGAGAGTATTGTAATGTTTAGCGAGCTGTTGGGTAATGGTTGATTTTCCGGTACTCTCCGGACCAACGATAGCTATCTTTTTAATGGGTCTGTTCACGGTAGGTTCTCCTCCAATCTAAATAGCCTACCGAAGCAATGTAAACATACAATGCATACATGATTGCGGTAGCGTACAGGTCTTTTGAAATGTACATGCCAACATATATTATATCAACAAAAATCCAGATCAGCCAGTTTTGTAATACCTTTCTTGCAAGAAATATTTGAGCTATTAAACTACAGGCCGTGCAAAAGCTATCCAAAAATGGAAAAGAGGCATCTGTATTTTTTTTAAGTACAAAGCCAAGTATTAATGTGAAAACAATTACTCCCAGAATAGACAGCATAATTTCGTTTCTGGTAATGATTGCAATTGGTCTGGATGATTCAGGGTTATTTCTGTTTTTACTCCAGAAATACCAGCCATAAAGGTTCATTGCAAAAAAGTAAAACTGCAGCCCCATATCGGCATACAGCTTCGATTCGAAGAAGATGAATATATAGATAACAACACTAACTATGGCAATAGGCCAGTTGTATATATTGTTTTTAGCAGCAAGCCATACGCAAAGTATGCCGGTGAAAACACCTAGCCACTCTAGCAAACCTGTTTGTAAAAATAACTGGGTGAAACTATCCCTTAAAACATCGAACATTTGTCAAAAGTAAAAAAAATCCGACAGGAAGGAATTCCATGCCGGATAATAAACCAAACAAACTATTTATCTTCTATTGCGCTTTAGGCGACGATGTGAAACCAATAGAGGTTCTTATGCTCACATCGCTTGTGGTATTGTTTCTTAATACGTATTCAATTCTCACGCTTAGACTAGTACCTTTAATGTAGTCGTCCAAAAACTTTGAATTGTCTATATCTAACGCAAGGTCAGAGCCAATGTTTTCCTGTATGTCGCTTCTTGACGCAACCATGACCTCATCACCATTACTGTTCGATACAAAAAGTTTTACGGACTTAAACATGCCTAAACTCTTATTGCTGGGATTACTGGCAATCATTTTTGCAGAAGCAATTCTAATTTCCTTTATATAATTCGTACCGTTTTTGTTTCCAAAAACATCGTCAAAACTTGTTGCAGCGGACTTTGCAGATATTGGAGTATTGCTTTTGCTCGAAGCAGGAATAACTATTGTTGCAGTGTAAGGGAATGTTGATTTAATAATGGATTGTACTGTTCCGCAACCAGCCACAATTACAGTGATTGCAAATAAAATTGGTAATATCTTTTTCATAGTTGAGAATACGCAAATGTTATTCCATGCCTTTAATACATGCATTTGATCAAAGTTTTGTAGTTAATTATATACAGAAATTTTAGATAATCATCAGCTTGTTGTATCTGTTTTTAAAATTTATAAAAACAATTCGGGTAGCTGTTTGTAGTTAAATAACGCTTAAAGAGATAGTATGGTATGGAATAATGATACTAATTAATTGATGGTTGAATAATGCCGAATAATATAAACAGGCTAGTTTATTTAGTCGGAAAAATCAAATTCCTATGAAAAATTTAAGTGTAAATTTTTTAGTAATTGCGGCGTTTTCGTTGCTATTATTAGCTTTCGTTACCGTTAAGGATGGCGGAATTAAAGGTAAAGTATCTCCTGCAGATAGTGCGGTACAGGTTGTTGCCGTATCAGGAACGGATACATTAAAAGGGGATCTTAGTGGTGGTAATTTTACCATCAATAATGTAAAACCGGGCACCTATACTGTATGGGTTAAAGCTAAAGCTCCGTATAAAGATAAATCGGTAGAGAATGTTGCTGTGGTTGACAGTACAGTAACCGATGTTGGAGAAATAAAACTAGAACAATAATTCTTTAGATTAAACATTGAAAAGAGGGGCATTTGGCCCCTTTTTCTATTTATATGGGTTTTTGAAAAAATACCTGATTTTTAATGTTCAAAAGCGTAACTTTGCATCCCGACAGAAGAGTCGGGGATCTTTAATGATATCAAAGAAATCTCTAAGACGATTCCAGTCTACAATAATTGCATTTTTTACCCTTATAACTTTAGACTTTTTAAAGCCTTATGCCTAAAGACACCTCCATACGCTCGGTACTCATCATCGGATCGGGTCCTATCATCATCGGTCAAGCTTGTGAATTTGACTACTCAGGATCTCAAGCCGCCTTATCTTTAAAAGAAGAGGGAATCGAAGTTTCGATCATCAACTCCAATCCTGCAACCATTATGACCGATAAAGTAATCGGTGATCATGTTTACCTGTGGCCATTGACAGTAGATTCTATCGAGCAGATCTTACAAGAACGTAAAATAGATGCTGTATTGCCTACCATGGGTGGTCAAACGGCCTTGAATCTTTGTATTGAAGCCTCTGAACGTGGGATTTGGGAGAAATATGGCGTGCGGGTGATTGGTGTTGATGTTGCTGCAATCGAAAAAACGGAAAACCGTGAAGCCTTCCGCCAGTTGATGGTTGATATAGGCGTAGGGGTAGCAACTTCAAAAATTGCCAACTCTTTCCTGGAAGGTAAAGAAGCAGCTCAGTTAATAGGTTATCCATTGGTAATTCGTCCTTCTTATACCTTAGGTGGCTTTGGTGGTGGTTTTGTACACAAGAAAGAAGAATTTGACCAGGCTTTAAAACGCGGACTTGAGGCTTCTCCAACACATGAGGTATTGGTAGAACAAGCGGTTTTAGGCTGGAAAGAATACGAATTGGAGTTGTTGAGGGACAGTAATGACAATGTAATCATCATCTGTTCTATTGAAAATTTCGATCCAATGGGTATTCACACAGGCGACTCGATCACTGTGGCGCCGGCCATGACATTGTCTGATCGTTGCTACCAGGATATGCGTAACCAGGCGATCAAAATGATGCGCGCGATCGGAAACTTCGCAGGTGGTTGTAATGTACAGTTCTCGGTAAATCCGGATAATGACGAGATCATTGCAATCGAGATTAACCCAAGGGTTTCGCGTTCATCGGCATTGGCCAGTAAGGCTACAGGTTATCCGATTGCTAAAATAGCCGCTAAACTGGCTATAGGTTATAACCTGGATGAGCTGGAAAACCAAATTACAAAAACTACATCTGCATATTTTGAGCCAACACTTGATTATGTAATTGTGAAAGTTCCACGTTGGAACTTCGATAAATTCAAAGGGGCGAACATGGAGTTGGGCTTGCAGATGAAATCTGTAGGTGAAGTAATGGCCATCGGACGTACTTTTATTGAGGCGATACAAAAAGCTTGTCAGAGTTTGGAAATTGGCAGAGCTGGTTTAGGTGCTGATGGTAAACATAACCGCAGTATCGAAGAGATTATGTATGGTCTTGAGCATCCAAGCTGGAATCGTTTGTTCCTGATTAAAGATGCCATGAGTATGGGTGTGCCATTGGAGTCAATCCGTAAAGTTACGCGTATTGATAAATGGTTCCTATCACAAATACATGAATTGGTTCAGCTGGAGACAGAATTGAAACGTTATTCGCTAAATAATATTCCTAAAGATTTCTTCTTTACTTTAAAGCAGAAAGGTTTCTCTGATATTCAGATTGCTTATCTGTTAGGAAATGTAACGGAAGACGAAGTTTATGAGCGCAGAAAGTCATTAGGCATTAAACGTGTTTATAAAATGGTGGATACTTGTGCTGCTGAGTTTGCTGCACAAACGCCTTATTACTATTCTACTTTTGAAGAAGAGAATGAATCTCTTCGTTCAGATAAAAAGAAAGTAATTGTATTGGGATCTGGCCCTAACCGTATTGGTCAGGGTATAGAATTCGATTACTCTTGTGTGCATGGTTTGCTTGCTGCTAAAGAGAGTGGCTTTGAAGCAATCATGATCAATTGTAACCCTGAGACAGTGTCTACAGACTTTAATATGGCTGATAAGCTATACTTTGAGCCGGTATTCTGGGAGCATGTACGTGAAATCATCGAGTTGGAGGATCCTGTAGGTGTTATTGTTCAATTGGGTGGTCAGACGGCTTTAAAAATGGCTGAGAAGCTCCAGGAGAACGGCATAAAGATTATTGGTACTTCTTATAACGATATGGATGTTGCTGAAGACAGGGGACGTTTCTCTGACTTGCTTAAAGAATTGGACATTCCTTATCCAAAATATGGTGTTGCAGAAAATGCTGAAGAAGCAATTGTTGTAGCAAATGAAGTGGGGTATCCGGTATTGGTTAGACCAAGTTATGTATTGGGTGGACAGGGGATGAGCATCGTAATCAACGATGAAGATCTTGAAAAGGCCGTTGTTAAATTACTAGGTGACCTTCCGGGTAACCGCGTACTGATTGACCACTTCCTGGACAGAGCGGAAGAAACCGAATCTGATTCGATCAGTGATGGCGAAGACGTTCATATTGTGGGATTGATGGAGCATATCGAGCCGGCTGGTATTCACTCTGGAGACTCTAGTGCTGTATTGCCGCCTTTCAGTTTGTCTGAAAAGGTAATGAACGACATGGAGACTTACTCTAAAAAGATTGCGAGAGCCTTAAATGTAATCGGTTTGTTAAACATTCAGTTTGCAGTTAAAGACGAAAAAGTATATGTAATTGAAGCCAATCCAAGAGCGTCAAGAACTGTTCCTTTCATTGCTAAGGCTTATGATGTTCCTTACATCAACATTGCCGCTAAAGTGATGCTAGGTGTCAATAAACTGAAAGATTTTACCATCGAGCGTAAACTGGAAGGTTATGCAATTAAAGAGCCTGTTTTCTCTTTCTACAAATTCCCTGAGGTTACCAAAGAATTGGGCCCGGAAATGAAGTCGACAGGGGAGTCCATCAGATTTATCAAAGACACTGAAGATCCTTACTTCAGACAGCTTGTGAAAGAAAAATCAATGTATTTATCTAAATAATATAAAGTCCCGAAAGGGACTTTTTTATTTATAACTAATTTTATTCTTTTCCCCAGATTCTGGTATTAAGATCCAGTTCGCTAATAATTGCATACATAAAGCGAATGATGTTAAGATCTTCATCTAGTGATTTGGTGGTAAGAAGACTGTTAAATACTGGAGGCTCAAAATAGTCTTTTTCTAATGGAAAGGCAATGTAAACGTAAGAGCCGATAAAAGATACAGAAATTGTAGCCTTACTTTTGTCGTTTAGTTCACATAGACGTTCCATCATAGCCGGAGTAAGAATGTATCTGGCTTCAACCTGATCAGTTGAGTAAGTAACAAAGGTCCTGTTAAATTCTATATTCTCCAGCTTTACTAGTTGTTTGCCTGATGAGGAGAGGATTGGTATCTTATCCGATATCCAAGCGCTTAGTGTGCTTCCCATGTCCTTTGGCTTAACTACGGTTAGCCCATTAAAATGTTTGTTGAAATCGGCGCAAAATACGATCCCTTTTAAAATGGTATGCCAATGTTCTTGTCGGCCATTTTTTGTTTGTGTCTCAGTTTTGTATTCAGCATGAACCTCTGAGAAAGAGAAGCGTGTCTTTCCTGCATTGCCATAGATTTGATCCTCGCTGCTATATCTGTCCGGGCGCTGAGTGAATAGTTGAGAGTTAATGAAGTCGCTTTCTGGCAGCCCATATTTATATTCAATCTCTAAGCTTGGATCAATGGATTTTAATGTTGTGGAAACTACCCTCTGTTTAAATTCATGTCTGTAATCATTAAACTTTTGACTGGAACTGCTGAAAAAAACAATAGATGTAATTATCAAAGCGCCTCCAATTATAGCTCCCGCAATTACCAGGCTGCCAAGTACAATGCCAATAGCGATAAGGATCACTCCTAAGGCAAGAAAAATGTAGGCTTTTGTTTTTAAATCATAAACCTTTTTTCTCTGTACTTCAAGGTCATTAAGTGCATTTTGTAAAGAGGTTCCTGTTGCAGCTTCTTCTGCCATTAGCTATTGAAAAGATCTTTTGCACTTATGTTTTTACGCTCTTCCTCTGTGTTTGCCAGCACAGGGATAGACTGATAGTTCATCATTCCGGCAAAAATGCTACCGGGGAACATCATAATTGCATTATTATAGTCTGTAACTGAGGAGTTATAAGCCCGTCTTGCTGCGGCAATTTGCTCTTCACTTTCTGTCCAGGTACTTTGTAGATTCAGGAAGTTCTGGTTTGCTTTTAGGTCTGGATAATTCTCTACGTTTACCATCAAACCCTTTATGCTTGAGCCTAATTGCTTGTCGAGGTCTAACCTTTCGTCGTTACTTAAGTTTGGACTACTGGCTTTAGCACGCAATTCAACTACCTTGGTCAATAGGTCTCCTTCGTATTGCATATACTGTTTTACGGTTTCAATTAAGTTGGGCAACAAATCAAAACGTTTTTTCAGCATAGCATCAATTGCAGAAAAGGCATTGGCTACCTGGTTTTTTTTGCCAATAAGCGAATTGTATATGCCGATCCCAAAAATTAATATCACCAGGATGATAATCGCAACTATAATCATTATTATAAGGGTTAAGAGGTTCTTGAATATTTAAATATATTAAAATTTAACATTCTCAGGCCACAATTATTTTTTTGACGGGTTATGGTATAAATAACCCTGTCTCGGAGAAGACAGGGTTTAATCAATCAATATTAAAAAGGAGAACCTTTTTAATGGCTCTAAAATACAATTCCTTTGGCTTAAAATGAAAAAATCCTCGCTATCTTACGATAACGAGGATAATCATCCCTATTGTTTATTACCATTCATAAATGACTGATAACATGTAGGTAATTGCAATTAGTAGGCCAATCTGTTATATGGTTCTATTTTTAGAGTTAACTGTCTTATATATAGCATTATGTGTATTTTTTATCAAAGTGTGCCAAATATTTAAGGGGGAAATAATATCCCCAATGTGTAGAAACTTAATGGCAAATATACACGGCAGTTTCACGGTTGGTTATCCAAATAGCAATGAAAATACGTCCTCAATCTTCCTTACCGGAGTCAATTCAATTTTAAATTTTTCAAGTATCAGACCTTTTAAATTATAGTTAGAAATAAAAATCCGTTCAAATCCAAGTTTCTCAGCCTCAGAGATTCGTTGTTCTATACGGTTAACTGCCCTGATCTCTCCCGACAGGCCAACCTCAGCGGCGAAACATATTTTAGAAGAAATAGCAATATCTTCATGTGAGGATATTATTGCAACCAAAATTGCCAGGTCAATTGCCGGGTCTTCAACTTTAATTCCTCCGGCTATATTTAAGAAAACATCCCTGGTACTTAATCTAAAACCACACCTTTTCTCCAGTACGGCAAGGAGCATGTTCATTCTTTTAGTGTCAAAGCCATTTGCGGAGCGCTGTGGTGTTCCGTATGCTGCGGCGCTAACCAAAGCCTGTGTTTCTATTAGCATTGGTCTTGCGCCTTCTAATGTGGCTGAAATGGCAATTCCACTCATTTCCTCATCACGCTGTGATAACAGGATTTCAGAAGGATTGGAAACTTGTCGCAAACCGGTACTGTGCATTGCATAAATTCCCAATTCAGCAGCTGCTCCAAAACGATTCTTTATGGAGCGTAAAATTCTGTAAACATGATGTCTGTCGCCCTCAAACTGCAGAACGGTATCAACCATGTGTTCCAGGATTTTCGGCCCTGCAATGGTGCCGTCTTTAGTAATATGGCCAATTAAAAATACAGGTGTATCGGTTTCCTTTGCAAAACGGAGTAATTCCGCAGTACATTCTCTTACCTGGGATACACTTCCGGGGGTTGATTCAATATTAGCCGAATGGAGCGTTTGTATGGAATCAACAATAATAATATCTGGTTCAAGCGTTTCAATCTGCTTAAAAATATTTTGGGTTGAGGTTTCTGTGAGGATATAACAATCTGCTTTCGGCGAGGTAGTAATACGCTCAGCTCTCATTTTAATTTGCTGTTCGCTTTCTTCTCCTGAAACATATAGAATCTTTTTACCAGAGATATTTAATGCCAGCTGAAGCATTAGGGTAGATTTTCCAATTCCTGGTTCGCCTCCAATAAGTATAACAGAGCCAGCAACCAAGCCGCCGCCCAAGACTCTATCGAGCTCAAGATCTCCTGTTAAAGTTCTTTCTTCACTTATAGATTGGATATGATCAACTTTGGAAGGTTTATTTAAGCGCTGAGTACCAGTAGATGTTTTCCATGAAGGTACTTTAGTGTTTGTTTTCTCTATGATTTCTTCTACAAAGGTATTCCATTCATTACATGAAGGACACCGTCCAAGCCATTTTGCCGATTCATACCCACAACTTTGGCAGAAATATGCTGATTTAGTTTTAGCCAATTGATTACAATTTAATTCTACTAATTTATGCTTAATTCTATTAAAACAAACAGGCCCGATCTCTATGAAATCGGGCCTGTTTAGTTAATAAGTTAATTTTTACAATTTAATTTCTTCGTCTTTTGAAGAAAGAAAGTGAAACTCAGTCAAATTGTAAGAAGAGACTGCTCTGATTTTAATTCGCTGTCCGAATTTAAAAAACCATTTCCACTGTAAAGAGATAAAGCCCTTTTTAATGAAAGCTTCAATATACGGGTGTACACAAAGCGTAATATTTTTTTCGTTTTGCTCCTGCAAAATATAGGTCAGGTTATTTTCAATGTCATCCATTAAAACAATACTGGCCTTAATTTCCCCCGTACCGTCACAGGTAGGGCATTTCTCACTGGTTACAATGTTCATCTCGGGCCTTACACGCTGACGTGTAATTTGAACAAGGCCAAACTTACTTGGCGGCAATATGGTGTGCTTGGCACGATCCAGCAACATCAGATCCTTAAGATAGTCGAACAACATTTTGCGGTTAACAGGCTTGTGCATATCGATAAAATCGATTACTACAATACCACCCATATCCCTTAAACGAAGTTGGCGGGCAATTTCCTTAGCAGCTTCCTTATTAACCTGCAAAGCATTGTCTTCCTGATTTTCTTTACTAGCTGTTCTGTTTCCGCTGTTTACATCAATAACATGAAGAGCTTCAGTATGTTCAACAACAAGGTATGCTCCTCCCGCTAAGTTTACGGTTTTACCGAAAGAGTTCTTGATTTGTTTTTCAATCCCGAAATGCTCAAAAATAGGTTCTTTATGTTTGTACAGTTTAACGATCTTTTCCATTTCGGGAGAGATCTCGTGCACATAAGAACGAATATCCTCGAACAGGTTATTGTCGCTTACATAAACATTTGTAAAGTCAGTGCTTAAAATATCACGGATCAATGTTGATGTCCGATCCATTTCTCCCCAAACTCGTTTAGAAGGTTCTGCATCAGGAAGTTTTTTAATAAAACTTTCCCATTTAGCTACAGAATCCAAAAGATCTTTTTGAAGTTCTGCAACACCTTTACCTTCTGAAACGGTTCTGATAATTACACCAAAATTTTTAGGTTTAATACTTTCAATAATCTTTTTTAAACGATTACGTTCAGTATTGCTCTTAATCTTTTTGGAAATAGAGATTACATTAGAGAAAGGAACTAATACAATATATCTGCCGGCTATTGAAAGGTCTGAACTTAAACGCGGACCTTTAGTTGAAATTGGCTCTTTTGCTATCTGAACAGGTAAAACAAGATTCTTGCTTACCACCTCTGATATTTTGCCTGCTTTGTTAATGTCTCCTTCTAGCTTGAAATTATCCAGTAAAGTGCCATTAACAGAGCCGTTACGCTTGATTTTAGTTAGCTTAATTAAAGATTGGACTTGAGGACCAAGATCAAAATAATGCAGAAATGCATCTTTTTCATAACCAACATCTACAAACGCAGCATTTAGACCCGGCATTATTTTTTTAATGCGGCCTAAATAAATGTCGCCAACGGCGTAATTGTTGTTGATCTGTTCTTTATGAAGTTCTACAAGTTGTTTGTCTTCAACTAAAGCTATGGTTACTCCCAGTGGAGAGGAATCTATAATTAATTCTTTTACCAAAAGCTACAGATTTTAAGGCATTAAATGCCTTATTAACACATGGACAAATAAAAAAAACATTGCAACGAAAAATAAGGCTAAGATCTTGTCGTAGCCTTATTTTTGTGCAACTCAATAAGAAAAATTATTTTTTCTTATGTCTGTTTTTTCTTAAACGTTTTTTGCGTTTGTGGGTAGCCATTTTATGTCTTTTTCTTTTTTTACCGCTTGGCATAATCTTGAATTTTAAATATTTTTTTAATCTGTTTATTAATTTTTACTCTTTAGCTCCAATACCTTATCATCAATAAACTTAGATAATTTAGGATTGGCGGCTAGCTTTTTACTCTTCAGATAAGCATCAATAGCATCCGTATTTTTGCCAAGGCTTTCATAAGCTGTGGCTAAATAGAAGTAGGCATCTGGAGTAGGCTTAATGGCGATAATGTTGTTAAATCTGGTTATGGCTTTATCAAACTGGCCAGATTTAATTGCGAATGTACCTAAACTCATATTCGCTTTCAAATTCTTTGGGTCTTTTTTTACCACATCCATCAATAATGCAATACCTTTCATTGGCATTCCCATTCCATTAACAATGGTAATTCCCAGGCCGGTTTTAGCATCAGCACTTGTAGAGTCAATAGTAATTGCATTAGTGTAGGCAGCATTTGCTCTTTGTAATAATGCAGGTTGTAATAAACTATCTCTTGAACTGTCAAATGCCTTTAAAAAACGGTCTCCGGTGATTAACCAGCTGTTCAATGTTTTCTCTTGATTGGCTATAATCTCAAGGTATAAAGCGCTTGGTGCACTCTGTTCTACATCATCCCACTTTTGAGCGAGTACTTTAGCGGCTGCAACCTTATCGGTAGAAGCTTTAAAAGTATTCTCAAGTGAAGTGATCTCAGCAGCAAAGTTCGGACTGATCAGGCTTTTCCCAGAAGCTGAAACTTCTTCCAAAGAAATTGGCTGAGGAGCCTCTGATGTCATCTGTCCTGCGGCTGGAACATTCGCTGTTTGCTCTTTTGGCTTAACTAAACCTTTAATATCCCTTGTAAACAAAAAAGCTCCAAGCAATACTATTGCTCCAATTATGATAATTTGTCTTGAACGGATATTGTTTAGCATAAGTTGATTAAGCTTCTACGCCTACTTTTTTTGAGTTGTTTTTTACTTTGTCAACAAACACTTTTGCTGGTTTGAAACTTGGTACAAAGTGCTCCGGGATAATGATTGCAGTGTTTTTAGAAATATTTCTCGCAGTTTTTTGCGCTCTCTTTTTTACAACAAAACTACCAAAACCTCTAACATATACATTCTCTCCTCCGATCATGCTGTTCTTGATCACTTTGAAAAATGCCTCAACGGTTTCTTGTACATCTACCTTTTCAATTCCTGTTTTTGTTGATATTTCTGAAATAATATCTGCCTTAGTCATATTCT
The DNA here is from genome assembly GCF_001636695.1 of Pedobacter panaciterrae. Lineage (GTDB taxonomy): Bacteria > Bacteroidota > Bacteroidia > Sphingobacteriales > Sphingobacteriaceae > Pedobacter > Pedobacter panaciterrae_A. Next base: position 31,209 of record NZ_LGEL01000003.1, on the reverse strand, counting down.
ATTATTTATTTATAGTGTATTATATACTTTATAAGTGTTTTGGGGTTGCAAAAGTATTGCTTTTTAATGAGATAGGAAAATAAAAGATGATTTATTTGTTTCATGTTGTATCAGAGAATTGCAAGTTTTGCCGAAAACAAATTAATAACGCCGTATTTTTGTGTCTATGGCTTTTCAAACAGAAATAGTAAAATGGTATTTAGGCAATAAAAGAGACTTGCCATGGCGGGGTACAACGGATGCTTATGTTATCTGGCTTTCAGAAATTATTTTGCAGCAAACCAGAGTAGAGCAGGGATTGCCTTATTTTAATAGATTTTTAGAGAACTATCCAACAATTACAGCTTTTGCTGAAGCTACTGAGACCCAGATTCTTAAATTATGGCAAGGTCTGGGCTATTATTCCAGAGGAAGAAACATGCTTTATACTGCCAGGCAGATCCAGGATGTTTACGGTGGGAAATTCCCTACAAAATATGATGACTTAATTCGGTTGAAAGGAATAGGAGATTACACTGCTGCAGCCATTTCATCATTTTCTTCTAATGAGATGAAAGCAGTTCTGGATGGGAATGTATTTCGAGTGTTGTCCAGATATTTTGGAATTGAAACGCCGATAAACAGTACTTCAGGTAAAAAGCAATTCATAGAGCTGGCACAAAATCTAATTGTTGGACAAGAGCCATCCGTGTATAATCAGGCAATTATGGAATTTGGTGCGCTGCAATGTAAACCAAAGTCTCCTTCATGCGAATCTTGTCCGGTTCAGTCTGATTGCTTTGCCAGAAAAAATAATCTTGTAAGTGCGCTTCCTGTTAAAGAGAAGAAGCTTAAAAAACGCACCCGCTATTTCAACTATTTAGTGTGTGTTAATGGAGATGAAATTCTTGTAAATAAAAGAAATCCAGGAGATATATGGCAGGAATTGTACGATTTTCCTCTGATAGAGACTGACGATAATTATCTGGAAGCACAGGAACAATTTCTAACAATTCTAAAGAATAATTTTGGTGCTAGTTGTACTATTACACCATTGGAGCAGAAAAAACATTTATTAACTCACCAAACTATATATGTTCAATTTTTTGCTTTAGATAATTATATCATTAACTTTAATCAGAATGCAGAAATAAAATGGGTTTCATTAAGCGAGCTGGACGAATTGCCCCAGCCTAAAGTGATAACAAATTTTATAAGCTCCTATTCAGTAAATTAGAAAAATCAGAATTCATGTCAGGTATTAACAAAGTTATTTTAGTAGGACATTTAGGAAAAGATCCTGAAGTCAGACATTTAGATGGTGGCGTAACAGTAGCAAGTTTTCCATTGGCAACATCAGAGACGTATAACAAAGATGGCAAAAGAATAGAGCAAACAGAGTGGCATAACATCGTTTTGTGGAGAGGGTTAGCAGAAGTAGCCTCAAAGTATTTACAAAAGGGTAAACTTGTGTACATTGAGGGCAAGCTTCGTACCCGCTCTTTTGAAGACAAAGAAAGAGTAAAGAAGTATGTTACAGAGGTAGTTGCAGAGAATTTCACCATTCTGGGCAGAAAGAGTGATTTTGAGCAAACTCCATCAACAGGTGAAATTAGTACACCAAAAAGCGAAACGGATTATATTGATCCAAGTGATGCTTCCGGTGATTTACCTTTTTAAACCAAATATTAAAACTAAATCTGTTACTCTACCGTAACAGATTTAGCCAGATTTCTAGGCTGGTCTACATTGCATCCCCTTAAAACAGCAATGTGGTAAGATAGTAATTGAAGTGGTATTGTTGCCAGCAATGGTAAAAATGCTTCGCTTGCATCAGGGATTTCTATACAATAATCCACCATTTTTCTAACCTCAGTATCTCCTTCTGTTACTATAGCCAGCACAATTCCTTTTCTGGCCTTCACTTCCTGAATATTACTGATTACTTTTTCGTACGATGAGTTTTTTGTAGCGATTACCACAACTGGCATTTCTTCGTCTATTAAAGCTATTGGCCCGTGTTTCATTTCCGCGGCCGGATATCCCTCTGCATGTATGTAAGAGATCTCCTTGAGCTTTAAAGCACCTTCTAAAGCCACAGGGAAACCACTTCCCCTGCCAAGGAATAAGCAATTTCTTGAATCTTTAAATTTCCCGGCAATTTCTTTGATGAGATCATTGGATTCAAGTGCTACCTGTATCTTATCAGGAATGCAGTCTAGCTCAGTTAATAATTCAACCAATTTAGAATTGGTAAGTGTGCCTTTTTGTTGAGCCATATAAAAGGCCATCAAAGTAAGTACAGTTACCTGAGCGGTAAAAGCTTTAGTTGAAGCAACTCCAATTTCGGGGCCGGCATGTGTATAAACGCCCGCATGTGTTAATCTTGGTATCGAGGCGCCCACAACGTTACAAACTCCAAAAATTGTAGCCCCTCTCTCTTTTGCCATTTCTATTGCGGCCATGGTATCCGCCGTTTCGCCAGATTGGGAAATGGCAATCACAATGTCTTTCTCTGTTATTATAGGATTCCTGTATCTAAATTCTGAAGCATATTCCACTTCTACAGGAATTCTTGCATATTCCTCAATTAAGTACTCTCCAACAAGGCCGGCATGCCAGGAGGTTCCACAAGCAACAATAATTATACGATCAATATTTTTTAGCTTGTCAGCATATTCCTTTATCCCGCCTAATTGCACTTTGCCTTCATTAGGGTAAATACGCCCCCGCATACAATCCCTGATTGAGCGTGATTGCTCAAAGATTTCTTTTAGCATGAAATGCTCATAACCACCTTTTTCAAGCATTTCAAGTTTTAATTCGAGCTCTTGAACATAAGGAGTTTGCACAACATTATCCAGGCGTTTTATCAATAACTCATCTCGTTTAATAAACGCAATCTCGTTATCGTTCATGTAAATTACGTTTTTAGTGTATTCTACAATAGGGGTGGCATCAGAGGCAATAAAGTATTCCCCATCGCCAACGCCTATAACCATAGGGCTTCCTTTTCTTGCTGCTATGAGTTGGTCTGGATGTTCCTCATCCATTAAAACAATCGCATACGCACCGTTAATCTCACGTAAGGCTAACCGAACAGCCTCTAGTAAATCTATCTTTTCGTTTTTATAAATCTCTTCGATTAAGTGCACTAAAACTTCAGTATCGGTGTCACTTTTAAATTCATGCCCCCTAGTCTTTAGCTCTTCTTTTAGCGTTGCATAATTTTCAATAATTCCATTGTGAATTATGGTAAGCTTGCCATTGTTGGAAGTATGGGGGTGGGAGTTTCTATCAGAAGGAGCACCGTGTGTTGCCCATCTGGTATGACCAATTCCTGCTGTTCCAGATAGATTCTTGCCGGCAGCAAAGTTTTCCAGTTCAGTAACTTTTCCTGCCTTTTTATAGATTTTTAATCCTTCGTCAGAAATAAGTGCGATACCGGCACTATCGTATCCACGGTATTCAAGTCTTTTTAGTCCTTTAATAACGATTGGCCACGCTTCTCTGTGACCGATATAACCAACAATTCCACACATACATACTGGGTTTAAAAAATATATCCTCCGAAATTAATGATCTCGGAGGATATAAACGCAATAAGTATATTAAATAAATTTAGTTAGTCAACCCTTGTGTAATAGATGTTTAACTTCATGCCTTTTTCGCCTGTAGTAGGGGTGGCAGTGTTTATTATTGATCTTGCTCCAGAAGTTAAAGAAGGATAAAGATTAAATTCTGTAAGTGAGCTTGGGGCCAGATAAGTACCATAATCTATGGTCTTTTCATCAATTAAAGCTTGCAGGTAGCTTGTTACAGTAAAGATGTATCTTTTATTTGTAGTATCATAGAAGCCACCAAATGCTCCTTCCGATCCAGCATATGTTGGAGGAGGAGTAGGATTAGCTTGTGTTGGTCCAGTATTATCAGGAATATTTGCTCTTTGACCAGCTATATCCAGTCTGTAAAGGGATAATCTCTGAGCAGCATTCCATGGAGATACGTCTGTACCGCTTTTAAGGTTAACAACCAGCTCGGCTCTGTTTATTACTATACGGGCATTTGCATTACCAGCTTTTACTTTTTCTACAAAAGCCTTTAGGTCAGGGAAAGAAATTTTGTTTCTTACTCCGGAAAGTGCTTGTAGATACGTAACATCATAAGTTGCAGCAGGAGCATCCAGCTGAGCTTTAACTGGTGTTCCTGTATAATCGTGCTTAACCGTTGCTGCTATAGGGCCAGAACTTGATGATATTGGGAAATTAACAGCTACAGTATCTTTCTCAATAAGACTTGTCCCAACTTGTTTCTTATAATAGATCTCAAGTTTAGAGTCTGCTCCACCGAAATTAATAAACATTATACCTCCGGGCCCTGTTGATGAGGTTTTGTTTACACTTACCTGCAGGCCTTTAAAAATTGCAGAGAATTTAGTGTTTGTTGATCTTAATGCAGAGTCAACATTTAAGATCTTTTCCTGAATGAACGCATTATCAAGTTTTATCCTTAATTGTGGAACTACAGCTTTCAATGTATCAGGTTTACCTGTTACAATATCAGTGATTTTAAAAGGAGTCTTTGGCTTTATCTTAGTTGTGACAGAACCCACCAACCGGGTTTCTGTAGGCCATACTTTGTTGCTTAAAAAGATCTTTTGTAAAGCAAGATCATCTTTAAGTTGGCGTACATCCAGACTATAAACAGAAGTTGTTGTATCGCCGTAGAACTGAGTTGAGTAAGGTAAAACAAGCACTGCTGAATCTACTGATGGTATCCCCCCAAAGCTATAGCTATTTGAAGGAAGGCTTACCGTCATAGAAAGGCCTGCCTCGGTGGTTCCGAAGGTAGCATCTCCGGTAATATAGCCCAATGGATGCCTTGCCAGTCCGATTGATGCAGTAGCAGAATCAAGAACAGTTCTGGAATCAACAAGAACCGTATTGTCTAAAATACCTTTAATAGGGGAGTCGCCATCAGGTGTAAGGCCGATAGTATTGGCATCTTTACAAGATGCAAAAAGAAAAAGACCTATCAACAGGGTCAATAAGTCTAGTTTTATAAATTTCATATTTTAGAATACCTGAGTTTAAGCTATTGAAACCAATTCTTCATCCGAAATCTCCTCATATAGAGAGTAGAAGTTTTCGAAATTTTCGGTTAAATTAAAAGCTAAAGTTGGCTTATTAGAATCTTTAACAAATTTTAACACATCAGCATTGATGTTTTCATCAGCTAAAACTACTGCATCAGAATAAGTTACAGCTCCAATATGCAAAGCACTACAATCTGCTTTCTCGAATACTTTAGTATCTTCAACAGTCATAGAGTTCATCACTGCTTTCTTATACAAATCAGTATTCATTGTTTCAGAGAAACAATCCTCATAAATTGAATACACTACTTTTGAATTTTTAAAAGTAGGATCGTTTTTGTATGTGGTTTTAATGTATGCAGGAACTAAAGCAGTCATCCAGCCATGGCAATGAACGATATCGGGAGACCAGCCTAATTTTTTAACAGTTTCAAGGGCACCTTTACAGAAGAAAATTGTTCTTTCGTCATTATCTGCATAGAACTTTTCTTCCTTATCTCTAAAAACATATTTTCGTTGGAAATAATCTTCATTATCCAGAAAATACACTTGCATCCTTGCTGCCGGAATTGAGGCGACTTTAATGATCAATGGGTTATCATTATCATCAATAATGATGTTCATACCTGAAAGGCGGATAACCTCATGTAATCTGTTCCTTCTTTCATTAATGTTTCCAAACCTTGGCATTAAAATACGGATTTCAAATCCTTTATCCTGCATTGCCTGAGGTAACTGACGGGTAATTTCTGAAATCTTTGTGAGTTCAAGGAAAGGCGACATCTCGTGTGTAACAATCAGTAGCTTCGTTTTGGCCATCTCCATATTCGTAAATAAAAATTTATGTTAAAGAAAAGATTATCAAGGGGCAAAGGTAAGCAAAATAATAACATTTATCAATATAATACGCAAGATGTTTTGTTAGGAATAGATAAATAACCAACTTTGCCCCCTGAAATTTTATAAGCTGGTTTGGAAGTACTAAATACTATCGCGGCGTTAAAGTCGTTGCTTGGCCCAATTAAATTGGCTCAACAGAAAATTGCTTTAGTGCCAACTATGGGTGCGCTGCACAAGGGTCATGTATCATTGATAAAGATGGCTCAGCAGCAGGCTGACATAGTGGTTTGCAGCATTTTTGTGAATCCTACTCAATTTACTGATCCTAAAGATTTAGAGAAATATCCGCGTCCGCTTGAACACGATCTGGCTATGCTTAACGACGCCGGATGCGATGTTATTTTTATGCCTTCGGTAAAGGAAATGTATCCAACTGAAGAGAAATGGCATATCGATCTGGGCCCTGCAGAATTCCTTTTAGAAGGTGAATTTAGGAAAGGACACTATCAGGGTGTTACTCAAATTGTGAAAAAACTATTTGATGCCGTAGAGCCGGATATCGCTTTTTTTGGACAAAAAGACTACCAGCAAGTCCTGATGATCCAAAATATGGTTGCATATTTTAAGCTTTCTGTTCAAATCATTTCTTGTCCGATCATCAGAGAAGATGATGGATTGGCCATGAGTTCAAGAAATATTCATCTTAATGCTACAGACAGAAAAAATGCGTTAGTATTAAGTAGAGCGCTTACTTATGTTAAAAATAATTTTAAGGAAAAGAGTATTCCGGAGCTTTTAGAAAAAGCCAAAGAGTTAATTGAAGAAATACCAGGTGTTGAGCTTGACTATTTTACAATTTCCGATGGTAAAACATTGCTTCCGGAAACGGATAAAAGTGACCAGAATATTATAGCTCTTGTAGCCGCCAAAGTGGGGCAAACAAGGCTTATCGATAATATGATACTTAGCTGAAAAACGGAAAACCATTCATTCACAAACTTTATCTAACTTTGCGTTATGATTATCGAGATATTAAAATCGAAGATCCACCGTGTTAAAGTAACACAGGCAGAACTGAATTATGTTGGAAGTATTACCATTGATGAAGATTTAATGGATGCTGCCCAGATTATTGCAAACGAGAAAGTGCAGATCGTAAATAACAATAACGGAGAGCGTTTTGAAACCTATGTTATAAAAGGTGAAAGAGGAACAGGAACCGTTTGCTTAAATGGAGCTACAGCCCGTAAAGTTCAGGTAGGTGATATACTTATCATCATGTCTTACGGATCTTTACCAATTGAAGAAGCCAAGAAATATCATCCAATATTGGTTTTCCCTGACGATAATAACCATTTGCTGAAATAGGCTGTAATTGCATTATAAAAAAAATAATACTATGCTGCCATAGTAATTTGGTTGAGAAATACTAAATTTGGCAGTACGTATTTTTTATTATATATAATTATGCTATTTCAACTAAGTGAAGAACAATTGATGATTCAGCAGGCGGCAAGGGATTTTGCACAAAATGAACTTAAGCCTGGAGTTATTGAAAGAGATGAACACCAGAAATTTCCGGCGGAACAAGTAAAAAAGCTTGGTGAACTGGGTTTTTTAGGGATGATGGTTTCCGAAAAATACAATGGCAGCGGTATGGATGCAGTTTCATACGTACTGGTAATGGAAGAACTGTCTAAAGTAGATGCATCAGCATCTGTAGTTGTTTCCGTAAACAATTCGCTGGTGTGTTACGGCTTGGAGACTTTCGGCTCTGAAGCCCAAAAAGAAAAATATTTAAAGCCCCTCGCATCCGGTCAAAAGATCGGAGCTTTTTGTTTGTCTGAGCCAGAAGCCGGTTCTGATGCAACTTCGCAACAGACAACCGCCGAAGATAAAGGAGATTATTACCTGCTTAATGGCACCAAAAACTGGATTACCAATGGTAGTACAGCCTCAACATATCTTGTAATTGCACAGACAAATAAGGCGTTAAAACATAAAGGGATAAATGCATTTATAGTGGAAAAAGGCACGGAAGGTTTCACGGTTGGCCCAAAAGAAAACAAATTGGGTATTCGTGGATCTGACACGCATTCTCTGATGTTCAACGATGTTAAAGTGCCAAAAGAAAATAGAATTGGCGAGGATGGATTTGGGTTTAAGTTTGCAATGAAAACTCTGGAGGGTGGCCGTATTGGCATTGCTGCACAAGCACTTGGCATTGCTGCAGGGGCTTATGAACTTGCTTTAAACTATGCTAAACAACGGAAATCCTTTGGAAAGCCAATCGCAGAACATCAGGCAATAGCATTTAAACTTGCAGATATGGCAACAAGCATAGAAGCAGCAAGAATGTTGGTGTATAAAGCGGCATGGTTAAAAGATCAGGGGCAATCCTATACTCTTGCCGGTTCAATGGCTAAGCTTTATGCTTCAAAAGTAGCAATGGATGTTACTGTAGAGGCAGTTCAGATTCATGGGGGCTATGGTTTTGTTAAAGAATACCATGTTGAGCGACTGATGCGCGACGCTAAGATCACCCAGATTTACGAAGGGACTTCCGAAATTCAAAAAATGGTTATCTCCAGAGAGATCATCCGTTAAAATAATCGTAATTATTATCTTTGCTTTTTATAAGCTTACCATGGTTTATAAAAGTAAAGAACTATGCCCGAAATCCTCCTTTTATGCGTTATGTTAATTCCGCAGATTGTGGCCGGAATACTTGCCAAAAGTATGGGAAGGAAATTTTGGTTCTGGTTTTTTATCTCCTTTCTTATTCCAATCATTTCATTAATAGTACTACTGTTTTTGGAAGATAAAAGTGAGAAAAGCGGATATGAACTAGCCGACCATGTAAAAGAAAAAAAATAGAAGAATTTATAAATCAATTTAAAGCATGAAAGAGTCAAACTCATTGAATCAGGTAGCCGAATTTCACAGAACATTTAAGCATCCCATAGAGAATTCGCCAATTATTCCATCAAAACAAAGAAGTGATTTAAGAGTTTCGCTACTGGTTGAAGAAGTAAAGGAGTTACAGCAAGCTATTGAAGATAATAATTTGGTTGAGGTTGCTGATGCTTTATGTGATATACAATATGTTTTAGCAGGCGCTATTTTAGAATTTGGACTTGCTGATAAATTTAAGGATCTATTTGATGAAGTGCACCGTTCAAATATGAGCAAGGCATGTAAATCTGAAGAAGAGGCGAATCAAACTATAGCACACTATAAGGCTAAAGACGACAGTGACTCTTATTTTAAAGAAGAAGATTCTTTGTTTTTAGTTTACAGAACTAAGGATAACAAGACATTGAAATCGATAAACTATTCTCCGGCAGATCTTCAAAGCATCCTTTAGAGAATGTTGTGATGATATTAGACTATCGTGATGATATGAGATTATAGGATCATATTATTGCAACCTTCCGTCATCTCGACGATAGGAGAGATCTCTTGTTTAGGCACAGTTCAAGAGATCTCTCCTATCGTCGAGATGACGGAAGGTTGCAATCAAAGTGATTTGATTTAATCCTTATCAGAGCTAGCAATAGCTCCAAATATAGCCTTGATTAAGGCGATTACTATTGCTAAAAGTGCGGCTGCCCAAAATCCAGTAGTGTTAAATCCAGCCATCAGGTAGTCAACTAACATTATCATTAAAACAGTGATAATAAATGACATTAGCCCTAAAGTAAGGAAGTTGATAGGGAACGTAAATACGCGTAAAATAAGGCCAATTGTTGAGTTTGCCAGTGCAATTAATATGGCTGCAATTATTGCAGAGCCATAGCCATCTACTTGTACTCCGGGTACAATTTTGGCCCCCAGAAATACTGCAAGACCCATCAATAAAATTTCTACAATTAGTTTCATAAAGCTTAATTTAGTGTTATGGTTAAAATTTTTGTTAAGGCGTCTATGGCATTGTGCGCCATTTCCTGTGTTTTTGCATGTACATCAACAAATAGTAAGCCACTTTTAATAGGATTCTCGGCTGATAGTTCTGCTGTAGTGTTCAAAAATATCGATCCTGCCGGCCTTTTGCAGCTTAAAAATGCTCCGGCTGCTGACTCTGTTTTTCATGATCTGATTTCAGTTTTGGAAACGCCATCTGAGAAAGATACGGCAATAAAAGAAATGCCCGTTAATGGACGAGTGAGTATTGATGGTGAGGAATTGGTATTTGTCCCTGAAAAGCCATTTGTAAAAGGAAGAGATTATTTAATTATTACTTACTTGAATGTTCGCTTTGGCAATGCCGAGGATATTATGAAAGGTAAGGTAAATTATAGTGTAAAACCTTTGCAGAAATTATTAACCAGATAATAGCATGGCCTCACATAGTTCACACATTCTACACACTTTCTTCACAAAAAAGTACCTGTTTGTGGATTTTGTGTGAAGGAGGTGTGAGCCAGGCGTGAAGAAATGTAAATCTTGTGAAGAACCTGGAAGCAATTAAAGACGAGTTTCTTTTCCATACAGAAGTGATTGTGTTATAGCATTTTTAATTTGCAAAAATATTTCTTACATTTGCACGGTAATAGAGGTAAGAGGGGGCAAAAGTCCCCTCTTTTCTATTATTGGTGAATTGGTTATGCAGATAGAAAAAAGAGTAACAGAATTAGTAGAAGAAAAAATTTCGGATAGACCGGAGTTATTTCTTGTTGAGGTGAGAATGCTGCCAAATAATAAACTGATTATCCATGTTGATGGCGATGAAGGGATTACTATACAGGATTGTGCAGCCATTAGCAGACATGTTGGTTTTCATTTGGAAGAAGAAAACACCATTGATAAGGCATATAATTTAGAGGTTTCGTCTCCCGGTGTTGGTGAGCCATTGAAGCTGAAAAGACAATACGATAAAAACGTTGGCCGTGATTTAAGTGTAAAGCTTGCTGGCGGCGAAATAAAAGAAGGTAAACTGCTTTTTGTAGATGATAATGGTATCACTTTAGAAGCAAAGGTGAAAGAAAAAGGAAAAAAGGCGACACTGGTAGAAACAGGAATCGACTTTAGTAGTATAACAGAAACAAAGGTTTTAATTTCATTTAAATAAAAATGAGCAATATTAATTTAATCGATTCATTTCAGGAGTTCAAGGACTTTAAGAACATCGACCGCCCTACAGTGATTAGTGTGCTGGAAGAGGTATTTCGCAGTATGTTGCGTAAAAAATATGGTACTGATGAGAATTGTGACGTAATTGTTAACCCGGATAACGGAGATTTAGAGATCTGGCGTACCAGAAAAGTGATGGAAGATGGCTTTTCTGAGGACGACGATTTAGAAATTGAACTTGCTGAGGTGAAACAGTTAGATCCGGATATGGAAGTTGGCGACGATTACATTGAGCAGATCACTTTAGAGAGTTTTGGAAGAAGAGCTATTTTAGCTGCCCGCCAAACTCTTGTTTCAAAAGTATTAGAGCTTGAAAAAGACGAAATCTTTAAAAAATATAAAGACAGAGTTGGAGAGATTGTAACAGGAGAGGTTTATCAGGTTTGGAAAAAAGAAACACTGGTTCTTGATGATGAAGGCAATGAGTTGATGATGCCTAAAACTGAGCAGATCCCAGCTGATTATTTCAAAAAAGGTGATACCGTGCGTGCCGTAATCCTTAAAGTGGATATGGTAAACAGTACTCCAAAAATTATCATTTCCAGAATTGCGCCTGAGTTTTTACAGCGCTTATTCGAAATCGAAGTTCCAGAGATTTTTGATGGTTTAATTACCATTAAGAAAATTGTTCGCGAACCAGGAGAAAGAGCTAAAGTTGCTGTAGAATCTTACGATGATAGAATTGATCCGGTAGGAGCTTGTGTGGGTATGAAAGGTTCTCGTATACATGGTATTGTTAGAGAGCTTAAAAATGAAAATATTGATGTAATTAACTTTACTAATAACATTTCATTATATATCACCAGAGCATTAAGTCCGGCTAAAATCACATCTATTAAATTAGATGATGAAACAAAACATGCTTCAGTTTATTTGAAGCCTGATCAGGTTTCATTGGCTATTGGTCGCGGTGGTCATAACATTAAACTTGCTGGTAAATTAACCGGTTATGAAATAGATGTATATCGCGAAGCTGGTGAAGAAGATGAGGATGTGGATATAGAAGAGTTCTCGGATGAGATCGATAGCTGGATCATCGATGAGCTTAAGGCTATCGGATGTGATACTGCTAAAAGTGTGTTAGCACTTTCCGTTGATGAATTGGTTAAACGTACCGATTTGGAGGAAGAAACCATCAAGGAAGTGATGAGTATTTTGAAATCAGAATTTGAATAATACAAAAACTCACGAACTACAGATGAAATAAATAAGAATAAACGTTACTTTTGTATAAGAATTAAAGAAAAAATAGGATATCAATGTCAGACGACAAACCAATAATTTTATTTAAAGCAGTTAAGGAACTTAACGTAGGGATAGCTACGGCCGTTGAGTTCCTGGAAAAGAAAGGCTTTTCTGTTGAGAATAAACCCACTACTAAGCTCTCTCGCGACATGTATAATGCGCTGTTAAAAGAGTTTCAGGGCGATAAAATCGTAAAAGAAGAAGCCAATCAAATTGTTATTGGTAAAATTCGTCGTGATGAACCTGAAGTAACTGAGAAAGTTGCTGAGGCACCTAGAAAAAATGTTGAATTCGAAAACGAAGGCGTTTTAATAAAGAATCTTCATTCATACACTCCTCCAGCTGAGAAGCCTAAGGAAGAAGCTCCGGCCAAACCGGCAGCTCCGGAAACTCCTGTAGAAAAAGCAGAAGAAAGCTCTTTGCCAGGTGTTAAAATAGTTGGGAAAATAAATCTTGATGATTTAAATTCTAAAACACGTCCGGTTAAAGCAGAAGAAACCCCTGCACCTGCTCCAGTTGCAGTACCAGAGCCAAAAGCTCCTGTTGCTGAGGAAGCACCTAAGGAAGTAGTAAAAGAAGAAAAACCGGTGGAAAAAGTTGAGAAACCAGTTGAAGAGGTTAAGCAAGAAGTTGTAAAACCTATAGAAGAGGTTAAACCAGTAGTGGTTGAGCAACCTAAAGTAGAACAGCCTGTGGTGAAAGCTCCGGAACCTGTAGCGCCTAAGGTAGTTCCTGTTACTCCTCCGGCACCTCCTAAGGTTGAGAAACCTGAGGAAACAGAAGTGATTAAAGCGCGTTCTGTAAAACTTTCAGGTCCGAATATTATTGGTAAAATTGTTTTACCAACTACACCTGATCGTAAATCTCAGCCAGTAGCATCTTCTGCTGATAGCGCTGATGCGAAAAGAAAACGTAAACGTAAAAAAACTCCGGGTGGACATCCTGGACAGGGCGGTCATGGCCAATCTGCCGGTGGTGGTAATCAACAAGCTGGACAGCAAGGACAGCAGCAGCAGCCAGGTCAGCAAAGACCTGCGCCTCCAGTTGGTAACAGACCGGATTTTAGAAATAATACAAACAATACAGCCAACAGGCCAAACTTTAGGAACAGTAAACCAGGAGGTCCTGGTCATAGTGGTCCGAAAGAAGAGCCTACGGAAAAAGAAATACAAGATCAGATCAAAGCAACACTTGCACGTTTAAGTGGAGCAGGTAAATCTGGTAAGTTTGCTCAACGTGCTAAATTGCGTCGTCAAAAACGTGATGATGTTGCACTTTCTGCAGATGAAGCTGCAATGGAACAAGAGTTGCAGTCGAGAGTATTAAAGGTTACTGAGTTTGTTACGGCAAATGAATTAGCCACAATGATGGATGAGCCAGTTACAAAGATTATCGCAACTTGTATGAGTTTGGGAATGTTTGTATCTATCAACCAACGTTTAGATGCTGAAACATTAACAATTGTTGCTGATGAGTTTGGGTACGAAATTCAATTCGTTAAACCAGATGATGAAAGTGATATTGTTATTGAAGAGGAAGATTCTGAAGAGGATTTATTACCAAGAGCTCCTGTTGTTACCATAATGGGACACGTGGATCATGGTAAAACATCCCTACTGGATTATATCCGTAAAGCGAATGTGGTAGCTGGTGAAGCGGGTGGTATTACCCAACACATTGGTGCTTATATGGTAACTACGCCAACAGGTAAACAAGTTACTTTCTTAGATACACCTGGTCACGAAGCCTTTACAGCGATGCGTGCACGTGGTGCTAAGGTAGCGGATATTGCAATTATTGTTGTAGCGGCTGATGATGCTGTGATGCCTCAAACAAAAGAGGCTATTAACCATGCTCAGGCTGCTGGTGTACCATTAGTGTTTGCCTTTACTAAAATTGATAAACCGGGTGCGAACTCTGATAAGATACGTGAGCAATTATCAATAATGAATATTCTTGTTGAGGATTGGGGTGGAAACTTCCAGTCGCAAGAGATATCTGGTAAAAGCGGTTTAAATGTAGACTTACTACTAGAGAAAGTTTTATTAGAAGCTGAGTTGTTAGACTTGAAAGCTAATCCTAATAAACGTGCAACGGGTAGCGTAATTGAGGCTACTTTGGATAAGGGACGTGGTATTGTTACAACGGTTCTTGTACAGGCAGGTACATTAAAAATAGGTGATCCGATTTTGGCGGGTAGTTATAGCGGGCGTGTAAAAGCGTTATTTAACGAACGTGGACAAAAAGTAGATAAAGCAGGTCCATCAGTACCGGTTCAGGTATTGGGTATGCAAGGCGCACCTACTGCTGGTGATAAATTCAATGCACTTGAAAGTGAAGTTGAAGCAAGAGAAATTGCAAACAAACGTTTACAGTTAATGCGTGAACAGGGTCTTCGTACTCAGAAACACATTACTCTTGATGAGATTGGCCGTCGTTTAGCGATTGGTAACTTTAAAGAGCTTAATCTGATTGTTAAAGGTGATGTGGATGGTTCAATTGAAGCATTATCTGATTCATTACTGAAACTTTCTACTGAAGAGATTCAAATCAATATCATAAGTAAAGCGGTAGGTCAGATCTCTGAATCTGATGTATTGTTAGCTTCTGCTTCTGATGCGATCATTATAGGTTTCCAGGTTCGTCCATCATCAGGTGCTCGTAAACTGGCTGAGGCTGAGCAGATAGATATCCGCTTGTATTCTATCATCTACGATGCGATCAACGAGATCAAAGCAGCGATGGAAGGTATGTTGGCTCCGGAATTTGAAGAGAAAATCACTGCCAACGTTGAGATCAGAGATACCTTTAAAATTACGAAGGTTGGAACAATTGCCGGATGTATGGTATTAGATGGTACAATTACACGTAACAGTAAAATCCGTATCGTTAGAGATGGTGTGGTAATTTACACAGGTGAATTAGCTTCGTTGAAACGTTATAAAGATGATGTTAAAGAGGTATCCAGAGGTTATGAGTGCGGATTGAATATCCATAACTTTAACAATATTGAGGTAGGTGACATCGTTGAAGCTTACGAACAAGTAGAAGTTAAAAGAAAATTATAATCATTAAATATAATATTAAAGAGCGCCTTAATTTAAGGCGCTTTTTTTTGTTAAGTAAAGAAATGCTAATTAATAACGTGCTGAATCAGGGATAGAGTGAAGATCAATATAATAGGATTTTGTAGTTTTATTTGCTTTACTTTGATAGGCCTTGGTGCATTGGCACAAGGGAGAATGCCTGTATGTGGTACTCATGCGCAATTTTATAATAGAGATAGCATAAACATAGTCACCTTTGGAGCCAGCACTGTTGAGGGAGTTCCCGCTCCTTTGGGCTTTCAAAAGCCTCTTAAATCATTTTTAGAGAACTGTTATACCAACAAGCCTATAGACATTACTAATAATGGAATTGCAGGCCAAACAACTACTGAAGGGTTACTGAGGTTTGATGCAGCAATAGCTGGCAGGACAGGCTTTGTGATGATATTAATGGGAGCGAATGATGCAGTGCTTATAGCTGAAGGTAAGGCAAAGGTGAGTACTACCTTAGCAAATATGAGGACGATGATTGAGAAGGCAAAGAGCAGGAACCTGGACGTAATTTTAGGAACTTTACAGTACTTTATAGACCTTCCAGATCGTCCAGACCCGACCAGACTTGTTTCCCGCAGAAATAAGGCGGTTGACCTTATTAATAAAGGTTATAAGGATTTGGCTAAAGAAATGGGTATAGGGATAGCAGATATAGGGACTGTTTTTGGTAAGAACAGACAGCTATATTCTGATTATGTGCATCCAAATTCAAGAGGTTATTATGTAATGGCTTTGGTTTGGTTTGATGCACTTAATCAAAATATAATTGCGAATCACCTGGCATCTGGAATTGTCCAAAATTATCCTAATCCGGCAAACTCATTTACTAAGCTTGGTTTTACATTAAACATTGCAGGAAGGGTAAAAGTTACATTGTACAATATGGCAGGTCAGAGAGTTGGTGTTGTGTTTGATGACTTTAGAAATGCAGGTTATCAGGAAGAGCAGATATCTACAATCCAGTACCCAACGGGCATTTATATACTCCAATATGAGATGCCAAATTCCAGATTCTCAAAAAAAATGGTAATATCCCATTAAACCATTTAGGTATTTCTCGTCTATTCTTTTAGTAGAAAATGTTAAGAGATGTTAAGGAATGTGCTTTTTTACGTTAAAAAGCCCATTTTGCCGGAAACTATATTTGAATGGAGAAAAAAAGAGAAGAAAAAGCTGTAAAGAAAAATTTTGATTTTGTAGATACAATCAGGTGCATTTCAATGATGGGGATTGTTTTTGAACACTGTGCCGCCGTTCGATCAGGGATTTATAGTTCACTATTTGATACTACTGTTGAGACCTCTTTAATTCAATCATTTAAATTTAGTACAATCGCCTTTTTTCTTATTGGCGGTTTCCTTATCAATCATAAGTTTCAGGAGTATACCGCTAAAGAATATTTAAAGAACAGATTTAAAAGTACAATAAGACCATGGTTATTTTGGCTATTGGTATTCGTAGCATTAATGATCCTGGACAGGTATGTGGCATATGTAAAGGGGCGTGATAATACAATTGTAACCGACTTTTTTGGTTATGCCTGGAGTCAATTTGTCTTTGGCTTATTTTATACATCCAGTTGGTTTGTGCTAAACTTTTTGTTATGTATTTGTATTCTTCTGATTTTTAAAAAATACTTGTATAACTGGTGGTTTGGAGCTATTCTGGGAATTATCTCTTTGGTTTATAGTTTTAATCTTTATCATAATTGGTTCGTAACCAAGCATTCCATGGCGCTTTTTGGGTTTGTTTTTTATTTATGGCTTGGTGTTATTCTTAACAGATACTTTGATAAAGTAATGAATTATATCAAACGCATTAAGTGGCCGACAATGATATTAACCGTGGCCGGTTTTTTTGCGCTTGCTGTTTTAGAATCTTTTGAACTGCTAAATCTTGGGTCAGAGGATGCTTACAATACACTTAGGGTAAGTAATATATTTTATTCTTTCGCAATGTTTGCACTGCTGCTTAAAATAGGGAGCATTGATATTCTTCAAAAGAAGATGGAACCGAGGCAGACTACATTTGGGATATATCTGATTCATTATGTTTTAATAGTAAGGCTTTTACCTTTAATATTCCAGCCGTTAAAACTGAAATATTTAGATTATTCAATATGGGTAAATAGCGGAATCCATATTTCAAGATTCTTAATTGTATACGGCATAAGTTTTGGACTTGTAAAGCTGATTCGGCTAACCAGGTTTAAATGGATTGTAGGAGGCTAAATTTGTATGCTTATAGACTTGTTTAGGGGTATAATTGAATTTATAGTATATTTGTTTTTTGCAACCTTTAAACACAAATGTCCTTAGCCCCTATCGTTTTATTTTGTTACAATCGAACCCAGCATTTACAGAGAGTAGTAAATTCTTTACTCGCTAATGCTGAGGCCGGCTCTAGTGATTTAATAATTTATAGTGATGGAGCAAGGCAGGCAAAAGATGAAGCTTCTGTAAATGAAGTAAGGGCATATATTCATCAGATATCCGGATTTTCGAGTATTAGGATTGTAGAACAACCAATTAATCTTGGTCTGGCCGAAAGCGTTATTAGAGGTGTTACCGAAATCGTGGCTCAGTATGGTAAAGTTATAGTTGTGGAAGATGATATGGAGGTTGCCCCGTATTTCCTCAGTTTTATGAATGACGCTTTAGTGCGGTATGAGAATGATGACCGGGTTGCATGTATTTGTGGTTATCTATATCCTGTAAAGAAACAATTGCCAGATTCTTTTTTCATTTATGGCGCCGATTGTGGTGCATGGGGTACATGGAACAAGCACTGGCAATTGTTTGAACCAGATGGTAAGAAGATATTGAATACTATTTTGCAGAATAAATGGACATGGAGGTTCGATTTTGATGGCTCTTATCCTTACATAAAAATGCTGGAAGATCAGATTGCAGGAAGAAATAATTCGTGGGCTGTACGTTGGTATGGTGCTGCGTTTATAAAAAATAAACTGACCCTGTATCCAGGAAAATCATTAGCTCAGGATATTGGCTGGGACAATAGTGGTGTTCATTGCGCTTCTGATGATTCACACAATGTTGAACTTTATTTAGAGCGTATTTCGGTCAATGAAATACCTGTAGAGCATAATAAAAGGGCATATTTAGCCTTTAAAGAGTTTTTTATATCATTAAACAACTGGTCGCGTTTCAAACAGATTCGAAAACGCTTTAAGCGTTGGGTAAAGTATCATTTTACAGGTAAGTAAGTCTACATCATAAATATGTTAAATTTTTGTACGTTATTTAATTCCATATATCTTACCCGCGGGTTAGCCATGTATAATTCACTGGCTAAACATTGTAAGGATTTTCATTTATACATATTTGCATTTGATGATGTTTCATATTCTGTACTGAATGAGTTGAATCTTGAAAAAGCGACGATTATTTCGTTGGGTACTTTTGAGAATGAGGGACTTTTGTCAATAAAACCTAGCCGTACAACTGCTGAGTATTGCTGGACCTGTACTCCGGCAACAGTTGAATATTGTTTGGATACTTATGAATTGCCATCGTGTACTTATATAGATGCTGATCTGCTTTTCTTTGCAGATCCAACTGTTTTATTTGATGAGCTTGGCGAAGATGATTCAGTAATTATTACCGACCATCGTTATACGCCTGAATACGATCAAACGGCTACAAGCGGTAAGTACTGTGTTCAATTTGTTTACTTTAAAAACGATAAGCAAGGCAGAATTGTTTTAAAGTGGTGGAAAGATGCCTGTATAGAATGGTGTTATAATCGTTTCGAGGATAATAAGTTTGGAGATCAGAAGTATCTGGATGACTGGTGTGAGCGTTTTACAGGGGTACACGAGCTTCAACATTTGGGCGGTGGCGTAGCGCCATGGAATGCACAGCAGTATACTATATCTACTGTTGGAGATCGTTTATTTGGAAAGGTAAATGAAACGGATGAAACCTTTGATTTGATATTTTATCATTTTCATGATTTAAAATATTGTGAAAAAGACGCCTTCCACCTGGGTCATTATGAGTTGACTCAGGGACATTTAACTAACATCTATAAGCCATATGTTATTGCCTTAAAGGAGGTGGAGAAAGAATTACGTTCGATTTCAAAAGACAATTTATTTCATGAAATCAAAGAAATACCGCGCATTAATAAATCATTACGAAGAATGTATAGATTCCATGTTTGTTGGCATTTAAACAATTATTATAAAACAAGATACTTAATTAAGTAATGGCATATCAAATCAGTTTAAAGACCTTTACAGATGCACGTGGCAATCTCACGGTAATTGAAAAAGTAATTCCTTTTGATGTAAAACGTATATTTTACATTTATGGAGTTGATGACTCTGTTCGTGGAGGACATAGGCATCATAAAACTATACAAGCAGCAATTTGTATTCAGGGAAGCTGTATTATAACGAATAATGACGGAGAGAAGGAAGAGGAGTTTACACTGGATACACCGGATAAATGCTTAATTCTGGAACCCAAAGATTGGCACCAAATGAAGAATTTTACTGATGATGCTATTTTAATGGTTCTTGCTTCAGAGTATTTTGATGCAGAAGACTACATCTATGAGAATTACATATGATAGATTATGAAAATTTAAAGAAATTAAATCAGCCATTTTTTGATGCTTTCAGGGAATCATTTAATAATACTCTGGAAGGTGGCTGGTATATTTTAGGAAATAATGTAGCAGCGTTTGAAAAGGAGTTTGCTGCTTATTGTAATACATCTTATTGTGTTGGACTGGCTTCCGGGCTTGATGCGCTTTCATTAGCGCTAAAATGTTTCGATTTCAAACCAGGAGACGAGGTTATTGTTCCATCAAATACCTACATCGCGACCATACTGTCAATTATTCAAAATGATTTGAAACCGGTATTGGTTGAACCTGATATTGCTACATATAATATTGATCCAAAGTTGATCGAAGAGAAGGTTACTTCCCGAACAAAGGCAATAATGGTTGTCCATTTGTACGGAAAGGTTTGTGATATGGATCCGATTATTCAGCTTGCCAATAAACATCAACTGAAGGTTATTGAGGATTGTGCTCAGGCGCATGGAGCTCAATATAAAGGTAAGAAGGCCGGTAACTTTGGTGATTTCGGAGCCTTTAGTTTCTATCCTACTAAAAATTTGGGTGCTTTGGGCGATGCCGGGGCTATAACAACAAATGACGCGGGTCTTTCAGATCAAATTAGAACATTGAGAAATTATGGTTCCAGGATAAAATATGTAAACGAACTTGTGGGGTATAATTCAAGACTGGATGAAGTGCAGGCTGGTTTCTTATCTTTAAAACTTAAGCATTTGGATGATATTAACAGCCACAAAAGAAAACTGGCTTCGTGTTATCTGCAAGAGTTGGGCTCAGATTTTGTTTTACCTAAGGTGGATCCTGATTTTTTTGATGTTTATCATATCTTTAATATCAGACACCAGAAAAGGGATCAGCTCAGGGATTATCTGCTTCAGAACGGAGTTAAAACAGAAATCCACTACCCTGTTGCACCTCATAACCAGGAAGCAATGAAAGGCATTATTGCAGGTGATTATCCAATTTCAACAGAGATACACAATACAACTTTAAGTTTACCTATTTCTTATTTTCATACTGAAGAAGATATTTTGAAAGTAACCAAGCTTTTAAATAGCTTCTAAATACATATTGCTGCCATGAATTACCATTTAATGATCGATGATAAATTTATTAATGATTTTATTATTGATGGAGAAAAAACTGCGCCGGGGAATAACATTTATATTATTGACTGGCCCCTGGAAAAGGTAAAACACGTTAAATCTGATAAGGCAATTTTTGCGCCTTATGGTACCGAGTTGTTTTTAGAAACGGTAAAAAATATAAGTGAGGGCGACAAAGTTTTTATTCATTGGGCCTCTGATGCAGCCATTAATTTTGTGCTCAAATTACCAGAAAATATTAAGATAGGATTATTTTTCTGGGGAGGTGATATCGTGGAAATTCCATATTCAATGTTTAAGAAAACAATATATGGCCCAGAAAGCTTTAACTATTTTTCTAAGTATGAGGAACGTCCAAAAGTAAAGTGGAACCCTTTAAAGCCTAAAAGGCTTCTTAGAACTTTAGGTAACAGGTATTGGAATTACGCTGCAAATGAGCAGGGTATTTATGAAATCCGTAAAGCATTTTTTGCCCGTTTAAATTATTTTGTTCACTGGAATATTATTGATTTTCAATGGGTGCTGGATCATTATAAAACCCAGGCTGAATTTGTTTACTTCTTCTATAATTTTAATCCTGTTCCTGCTCCTAATACTATACCTAAACACAAAAAGCATATAAGTATTATGTTAGGTAATTCTGATACTACACCTAACAACCATTTTGAGATTCTTGATGTTCTAAAGAAGTTTAAAAATGAAGCGATTAAACTTGTTATTCCGTTGAATTATGGAAATAAGGAATATGGAGATGTTATTCAGAAAAGAGCTACAGATATTTTTGGTAAGGAAAAAGTAGTAGCGATCCGTGATTTTATGAATAGAGATGCTTATTACGAGGTTTTAGATGACGTAGATATAGCCGTGATGAATCACTATCGTATTCAGGCCGTAGGAAATGTTCTGGCTCTTTTATATCGTGAGAAAAAAGTCTATATGCACGAGAGAAGCAGTACATATAAACTTCTAAGTTCCAATGGCGTTTGCTTAGGTAATTCAGCAAATATTGAAAATCTATCTTTTCAGGAGTTTATTGCTCCATTGTCTGCTCAGATAAAGAAAGAAAACATAGAGAATACAAATAAGCTGTTTAGAATAGATGAAAAAGAAGAGGTCTTGAAAAATCTGTTAGCTTAAATAACTATTCAGAGAACGTCTGCATATCTATTAACCTTCTATAAAGTGCATTATTGCCCATTAATTCATTGTGGGATCCTTGTTCTACAACAGTGCCGTTATCTAAAACTATAATTAGATCTGCATTTTGTATTGTTGACAGGCGATGTGCAATGATTAGGGAAGTACGGTTTTCCATAAGCTTATATAATGCATCCTGTACAAGTTTTTCTGATTCCGTATCGAGGGCAGAGGTTGCCTCATCTAAAAGCATTATTGGAGGGTTACCTAGTATTGCTCTTGCAATGCATAACCTTTGTCTTTGTCCTCCAGATAAACGTATACCCCTGTCGCCAATAGATGTTTCATAACCATTATCAGTGGCCATGATGAATTCGTGAGCATTAGCAATTTTTGCCGCTCTCATTACTTGTTCTTCCGTGGCATCTGGTTTTGCAAAGGCTATATTGTTAAAGATCGTATCATTAAATAATATGGATTCCTGATTAACAAACCCCATCTGACTTCTCAGTGAATCTGTATTTACTTCGCTGATATTAATGCCGTCGATAGAAATGGTGCCTGATTCTGGTTCTATGAATCGGGGAAGTAAATCCATTAGTGTTGATTTTCCACCTCCTGATGGCCCTACTAAAGCAACAGTTTTGCCCTTTGGTATCACTACATTTACATGTTTTAGGATCTTTCTATCACCGTAAGAGAATGATACGTCTTTAAAACTGATAGTGTTTTCAAATGATTTGATCTTGATCGCATTCGGTTTGTCAACAATAGCAGGTTTTTCATCTATCAAGTCCAGGACACGCTTACCTGCCGCAAGACCAGTATGTATGCCACTAAAAGCGTCGGATAATGCTTTTGCGGGACGTGTTACCTGAGAAAACACAGCTATATAAGCTATAAACTCTGCAGATTTTAAGGTTGCTTCTCCAGCTAATATAAGTGATCCGCCATAGTACACAATTCCGGCTACCATTAGTACTCCAAGAAACTCAGAAACGGGAGAAGCAAGTTGTTGTCTTCTGGCCATTTTTCGGGTAATATTTGAGTAGGTTACATTCTCCTGGTGAAATCTGTCTTTTACATATTCTGTGGCGTTGAATGCTTTAACGATCTTGATTCCACTAAGCGCTTCATCTAGATATCCCAGCATGTTTGCAAATGTTTCATGTGCCCTGGTTGCCTGTTGCCTTAATCTCTTTACAATTTTTGCAATTATAAGTCCGGCTAAAGGAATGATCAATAAAGAGAAAAGGGTAAGTTTTACAGAGATAGAGAAAAGTAAAACCATATAGACGATTAGTGTTACCGGCTCTTTAAAAACTACTTGTAATGTATTGGTAACAGTAAATTGCACTACTTGTACGTCTGATGAAACTTTTGAAATAATATCTCCCTTTCGTTGACTGTTAAAATAACCCAAATGTAGATTCATCACATTATTGAATACCCTTTTACGAAGATTTAGCAAGGTGTGAACACGAAGATTCTCCATAGTGAAAGCGGAGAAATATTTAAAAATGTTAGAAAGAAACACAGATGCTACAATTACTAAGCATATATACTTTAGGGTCTGCTGTTCACCATGAGTGTGTATAAGGTAGTCAGTTAATTCCCTAAAATGAGCCATAACATCAAACCAGGATTTCTCTGCTACTTCAGCTGTTTTTGCTACTTCAGCGGTAGAAATGGCTGTTTTTTTGTTGAAGAGAGTGTCCAGTAAAGGGGCTAGTAAAGCTAAATTTAGTGTGTTAAAAAGGATATATAATAGGGTAGTGATAACGTAAGGAATTGCAAATTTTTCAATGGGTTTTGCAAAGGATAATAATCTAAAGTAGGTTTTCATTAAATGCTTAATTATAAGGGCAAAGGTACGTTATTTAGTCTTACTATATAATTGTACCCGGAAATGTGTGTTGTTTAAGTCGCTGAGGCACTCTTAAAAGAATTTGCTATCTGCTTTTTTTGATTCTTTAAATTTTCTGATCATATATCTGATGTAGACTATATTTCCAAGATATTGCTTTACTAATTTCGGTTTGTCTTGTCTGAATAGTTTGTCTTCTGCATAAGAAGAAAAGCCCTCCATATTGTAATAGGTGATATCCACATTTTTGTAAACCTTTTTGAAATCATTATCTCCCCAGCACTGAATGTTGAGTAAGTAGTCTGCAAACACAGGGTAGCTTAAGGAGTATTGATATTTATTAAAAACAGCTTTGGGGTAAAATATACACTGGTGGCAAAGATTCTTCTTAGCCACCTGGTATTTTGTAAAGGCACCTCCAAGTAAATGGTTCTCATTTTTACAATTGCCATAATAAATGGTATTCTCATCAATCAGGAAATTTTCCACTAGATTGAATGTAGGTAGTAGTCGATCATCTGCACCTAAAAATAGAACCCATTTTCCTTTAATGTATGTTACCGCTTTATTCATTGCATCATATATGCCATGATCTTTTTCACTAATTAAGGTATCAACATGTTCTTCATATTCACTAATTAGTGATAGGGTATTGTCGGCACTTAAGCCATCGATAATTATTAGCTGGTATGTTGTTTTTACGTTTTCTATTATAGATTTAAGACAAGTTTCAATATATGCGCCGGCATTATAGGTGGCTATAATTATTGTTAATGTTGGATTGGTGTTTTTTTTATCAATATCAGCAGTGGCTGCATCTTTTATCATTGCCAAATATATTAAAATGACGGTGTAATATAAAACGATGTATATTTGCATTTAATGTACCAAAACACTTCAATTGATGTAGTAATACCTTCATTCAGGCTAGATGAGGATGTACTTTTAAATATTTTTAATGTTGAAAGGCCTGATGGGTTTTTAGTGAATTTTTACATTGTAGCCGATAATCCATCCTTAGTTATACCTGATGGAATTTTAAAGTTGGCGGATGATAATAAAATCAATCTGATTAAGAATGAAGTTAATTTGGGGTTTTCTAAAACCCGGAATAATGGTATCAGATTAGGTAGAGGCAAATGGATTTTATTACTTGATGATGATATTATGCCCTCAAAAAAACTATTGATAGCATATGCTGAAGCCATTCAAAACAATCCGGATTCGATTGGTTTTGCAGGAGTAACTAATTTCCCTTTGCCGTTTAATGCTGCTACCCGGGCTATGGATATTAATGGCACAACGGGACATTTTAAAGCTGCTTTAGATAATAAACCTTTGGTTTGGGTACCCACGGCAAATGTTATGCTGAACAGGGAAAAAATGGATGTGACTTTGTTTAACGAAAAGTTAAGTAAAGGTGGTGAGGATATAGAGTTTCTACTTCGGAATAGCTTATCGTATAAGGAAAAGTATATTCCCGTTCCCGATGCAGTTGTAGAACATCCATGGTGGAATAATGGAGCCGTACAAACGGAGAGAATCTTTAGATATGGCCGCGGGGCATCAGATATTGCTGCACTGAATACCATTAAGCCTTATACTTACCATGATTTTCTGAATACCTCAGAATGTATTCTTCTTTTGCTGGTTTTTTCGCCCTTAGTTGTGGCTCTTTATTCGGTTAATGAGTTATTTTTATTAATGTTCCTAGTCCTTTTTGCAGAGGTTTTAACGAATTTAATTAAGGTGTTTTATAAATCAAAGTCATTGTCGCTTCCTGTGGCTTTGAATCTTTTTTGGATAAAGAACTGCTATGAGGCAGGGTACCTGTTTGAAAGTTTATCAAAGGGTAGGTTGTGGGGTTTTGCAGAACGGATTGAAATGGGATTTGTTAAGGAAAACCCCAGCTGGTTCAGATTAAATAAATGGAAGATCATAAAAACGATACTATTACTAGTGATGTTTATTTTGACTCGTTTATAATTCCATTTTTACAACGAACAGTTTTCTTTTTTACTGCGTTTAGGTATTTTTTGAAGTTAACGTCCTCATTGTGTCTGGAATTTATTTTATGATAGAGGTGAAAGCAAACGGCTTTTAATTTTAATTGTCTTTGTCTGATTCCAAGGTTTGTTAATCTCGCAGCTAGTTCAATATCTTCATGCCCCCAACCCTCCAGGTCATTGTTGTAGCCATTTACTGCAATGAAATCATGTTTCCAAAATGAGAAATTGCAGCCCCTCAGATTATTGGAACGAAAGCGATTGCCTTTAAATAAGCCTGAAAAAACAGGAAGATAGCTGGCATTTATTTTACTTCCTACACCTTTGGTTAGGAAACTGATCTGAATGTTTTTTGTACTTATTATTGTGTTTGTGAGGTCTGCTGACAACATTGATCGGCTTCCTTTGATATAATATCCATTTTGAGCTTCTTCAATATGGTCAGCAATAAATCTAGGGTGCAAAATAATATCACCATCTATTTGTATTATATAATTACCATATGCAGAAGAGATAGCTCTGTTCATAATTATGGTTTTTCGGAAACCAAGGTCTTCTTGCCACAAATGTTTAACGGGTACTTTTATTTGTTGCTTAAATTCTTCTATAATGGATTTTGTTCTTTGATCTGAGCCATCATCGGCAATAATTATTTCATCGGGAAATACTCTTAAATTCAAAATGCTCTTGAAAACAAGCTCGAGCGCCTTTGGCCAATTATATGTTGATATAACGAGAGTTACAGAAATTTTGTCATTCATGACTATAAGTATTGGTTTATACCAAATTCACAATAAACTTTTTTAAGCGCTATAGTCTCTTTAAAAAGTGTTTCGTTGTCTGCCAAACAGGCTCTGGAATTTTCCTTGTGATAGATATGAAACGCAACTGCACCCAGTTTAAGGAAACGTTTTTTGACTCCTATATTTAGCAGTCTGGCAATAAATTCTTTGTCCTCAGGACCCCATCCAATAAAACTTTCATTGTAGCCGTTTACTTTTATAGCATCGGAACGCCAGAAGGCCATGTTACACCCATGAATTTCATATAATTCGGCGCCTTTAATTTTGTATTTTTTTTCAAAAAGAGGCCATAGTAAAGGAATTCGGATAACACTGAAAAAATTGTCTACGTTCTTACTGAAGATATTAATTTTAGAAACCTCCTGTCTCTTAGCTTAGCTGAGTATTCTTTATTTATATAGCCACGACTTGCTCTGACAAAGGTGCCGGGCACAGCAAAGTTTAAATGATCTTCAATAAACTTCCTGTGAATAATGATGTCGCCATCTATCTCAATAATATATTCGCTCTTTGCACCTGCAATAGCTTTGTTTAATATAAGGGTTTTCCTAAATCCATGATCCTCCTGCCAAAAATGGAGAATTGGAACTTTGAATAGTTTTTTGTATTTTTCTATTATTACTTTTGTCTCATCGGTAGACCCATCATCTGCAATAAGTATTTCATCTGGCATTTTAGACTGGAGTAAAACACTGGATAGAACTAAGTCCAATGCCTCTGGCCAATTGTATGTAGAGATTAATAAAGCAGTTGTTATTTTTTTTTGCATTAGGTAGATTGGGATAAAAGCTCAAATTTACAACTTATGCACACTAATTTATAATTCAATAAAATTTGCCTCTTTCATATGAGTGTGGTATTATTTGAAATTATTCAGGTTTTAATACCGTTGATGTGAGTTGTAGTTTTTTCCAGTGGTTTGACTTCTTTTCATATAAGAAAAACTTTGCCAGTTTATATTTGTCTTTGAGATACGGAGCATATTCTATACCAAATGTTCTGTATGGGATGTTCGGATTTTTTGATAAACAATCATTAATTGCGGCTGTGTATACGGTGGGGCCAGTCATTTTATGCACGTCGTGTGGAAATTCATTTTTCCTGATATTATCTAGCATCAGCTCCATTGTTCTTTGAAGGAACGGGTGGCCGGGTTCATAAAACAAAGCCCACTGTACATAGCAAATCGGGTTCTTTTCTGGAGATAATACTGCTACATCCTCAGGCTTTATAAATTGACTAAAATTCTTTTTAACGTTGCAGTCAATGTCCAGATATACTCCGCCTTTTTTTAATAAAATAGCGTACCTGAAAAAATCTGCTTTAGCGGCACCAATATTCAGTTTTTGATATAGCTTCAATGTTTCTTCGTCAAATTCGTCAGAGAGGAATTTCTCGATTCTTTCATCGTCGTAAAATTCATATTGGTAGTCTGGGTTCCCTTTTAGGAACTTGTATATATGCCAGCGTGTAAGTAAAGGCAGATTCCTGGATTTGAATGTTTGGTGTATGATTTTTGGTATTGGCATTTTAAGATAAAAAAGATGTTCGGAATAACATGTTAAATAATGAATAAATTCTATTTCTTTGTACCAAAGATAGTTTATTAATGGATACCAATTACCCCCTTTTAAAAGGAATTGAGCAGGGCAGTTTTTTGGCTTTGGCAAGAGTATTAACGTTGGTTGAAAATGATATTGCTCCCGCTGCAGATATCTTAAGGATGCTTAATGTTAAATCAGCAATTCCGATAATTGGAATTACGGGGCCTCCTGGTGCAGGAAAAAGTACGCTTGTTAATGCAATAACGGAATGGTTCGTTAAACAGAATAAGAAAATAGCCATTTTGGCAGTCGATCCGACTTCTCCATTTAATTTTGGCTCATTACTTGGTGATCGTATAAGAATGTCTCAACAATTTAACAATCCGAATGTATATATCAGATCTGTGGCAACAAGGGGCGCATTGGGGGGAATTTCCGCAAAAACGATAGAGATGATCGATGTGATGAAGGCTGCAAATTTTGATATGATTTTTGTAGAAACGGTTGGCGTTGGGCAGTCTGAAATTGAAATTGCAGGACTTGCTGATAAAACGGTCGTTGTTTTGGTGCCAGAATCAGGCGACGAGATCCAGAGTATAAAGTCGGGGATAATGGAGATAGCCCAGGGATTTGTTGTAAACAAGGCAGATCGGGAGGGCGCAGATGTATTTACTAATACCCTGAAAAAGTTAGTCTTACATCAGCAAATACCCATTTTTAAGACTGTGGCAGATAAGAAAGAGGGTATAGAGGAACTGTGCGAATGGCTGGCAAAACCTGGTGAATCTGACGGGAAGCGGAAGGAGTTGTTGTTGGTGGAAAAGGCACTTAAGATCATAGCATACTATCGAATGAAAAATGTTGATAAAGTTAAACTTCATTCAGCGATAATAGAAGCTCTGAAACTGCCAGATTTTAACATTTATAAGTTTATAGATCAATGGACTTAGTATGTTTTGTCTTAAAAACAGGACTTTCATGTATGGTGGATTAGGACAATGTTGAAAAAAAGTTAATTGCTTTTGGGCTACTTATAACTTTTATTTTACATGGCAGGTTTAGGATGGTGCTTGTAAATGTGGTTTTGGTAGCTGTAGGCGCTGTTTTTGGGCTTTTTGTGCTGGAAAGAATTATTGATTCATTTTTATTGATATTTTTTTAATACAAAACATAAATACTATTCATATTATGTTTGCATAATTGTCGGTATTTTATAAATTTGGAACAGAGTTTGTACAAGTGTTTTGAGAAATTA
This sequence comes from Pedobacter panaciterrae, assembly GCF_001636695.1. Taxonomy (GTDB): domain Bacteria; phylum Bacteroidota; class Bacteroidia; order Sphingobacteriales; family Sphingobacteriaceae; genus Pedobacter; species Pedobacter panaciterrae_A. The sequence continues at coordinate 1,487 of NZ_LGEL01000003.1, read as the reverse complement.
AAAATTTGTTTAATTTTGCTACACAAAAAAAACATACAATTAAAATTTGTTTAACCTTAAAAAAGAAAATTATGAATTATTCTACTTTAAAAAAGAGTCTAGCAGTTTCTTTTGTTGCGTTAATGGGAGCTACGACTCTTGTTAATGCTCAAGATGCTACTGGAACTTCTTCTTCGGCCAAGGTATTTGGTGGAAGAGGTCAGTACAGATCGTGGTCTTTCGGAGTCAACGGTGGTGTTTTATCTCCATTTGTTGCTATCGGTGGTACTAACGATTTCAATAAGATGGATGTTAACTTAGGTTACGGTATCTCATTGAGAAAACAATTAGGTCATGCATTTGGCTTAGAAGGTAACATTTTCCGTGGAAAAGTATCTGGATCAAACAAAAATGCTTCAGTTAGTCCAAAAGAATTTGAAACTGAAATCGGTTATTCAGCTGACATCAGAGGTGTTGTTAACGTTGCAACTGTTGATTTCTTACGTCGTGAGAACTCAGTGAATTTCTTCGTTACTGCTGGTTACGGTTTAATCGCTTATGCTCCTAAAGTTGACGGTGTTGACTGGAAAGATAAAGCTATAGGTGACGTAAATGACAGACATGATGCTAAAACTTATGTTAAAGAAGCTTATATCCCAGTTGGTGCTGGTGTTAAATTCAAAGTTTCTGAGCGTGTATCATTTAACTTAGGTTATACTATGCACTTCATCGACGGAGATAACTTTGACGGAACATACAAAAATGGTGCTTCTAACAAAGATAAATTCTCTTACGGATATGCTGGTTTAGAATTCTCTCTAGGTTCTAAATCTAAACCAAACTTGGATTGGGTTAACCCACTTGCTTTAATGTATGATGAATTGAAAGATCCTTCATTACGTCAAGAAGTTGAAGCTTTAAAAGCTCGTGTTGCTAATGTTGAGCAAGCTGTTGAAGGTTTGAAAAAAGATTCAGACGGTGATGGTGTTTCTGATCAATTTGACAAATGCCCAGGAACTCCTGCAGGTACTGCTGTTGATGGTTCAGGATGTCCTCTACCTAAAATGACTGAAACTGCTCCTGCTAGCAATGTAACTGGTTTCGAAACTATCCAATTTGAATTTAACTCATCAGTTTTAAAAACTGAAGCTTACCCTACTTTAGATAAATTATCTTCAGTATTGCGTGAAAACGGTGGTAAAGTAACTGCAAATGGTTACGCTTCAAGCGAAGGTACTGCTGCATACAATTTGAAATTATCTAAAGACAGAGCTAATTCTGTTAAAACTTACTTAGTTAACTCTGGTGTTAACGCTAGTCAAGTTGTAACTAAAGGTTATGGTGAAGCTAATCCAATTGCTTCTAACGATACTGAAGAAGGTCGTATCCAAAACCGTCGTGTTGAAACAGCTAGAAACTAATACTTTCTAACAACAATACTTGAAGAGAGCCCCAATTTTGGGACCTTTTTTTATTTATAGAATTCGATACAATTTGAATAATTTAAT
>NZ_LGEL01000128.1 GCF_001636695.1 Pedobacter panaciterrae | reverse complement strand
AGATGTGTATAAGAGACAGCAGGTATATAATACCATTAAACTTCAATACGATGAGGGAATTAAAACTTATCTGGATTTGATGACATCAGAAACAGATCTGCGTACAGCCCAACTCAATTATTTAAACTCATTATATAGCTTGCTTTCTTCAAAGTTAGACGTACAACAAGCACTAGGAACTATCATCGTAAACTAACGTAATTTTTAATAAGAATTCAAATGAATACAATTAACTACATAAAACTGGGCATCGTAATACTTGGAACAGTTACATTAGCCTCTTGCGGTGGCGACAAAAATGCTGCACAACAGCAAGGCCCTCCTCCCGCTACACCGGTAACTACTTATACCGTATCAGATCAGGAAGTCATTACTACAGATTCTTACCCGGGGGTAGTGGTTGCTCTAAACGAAGTTGAACTGCGCCCACAAGTTGGTGGCTACATCACAGCAATCTACGTAAAGGACGGTCAGAAAGTAACTAAAGGTCAGAAACTTTATGAAATTGATCGCACTAAATATATTGCAGCAAACAATACTGCTAAAGCAAACCTTGCTGTTGCCAAGGCTAATCGCGACAAAGCAAAAAAAGATGCCGATCGCTATACCAGACTTGCAGAGCAGGATGCGGTGGCAAAACAACGTGTTGATTATGCACTAACCGATCTGGCAAATGCAGAATCTCAGGTTGCTGCAGCACAGGCGCAATTATCATCTGCTGACAACGACTTACAGCGTTCAATCATCGTATCGCCGTTAAACGGAACAATAGGTATATCACAAGTTAAATTGGGAGCTTTAGCAACACCTGGTACAACTTTATTAAATACAGTTTCAAGCAATAACCCTATAGCAGTGGACATTTCTGTTAACCAGGCTGAGATTCCTCGTTTTGTACGATTGCAAAAAAACACCGCAGCGGTAAAAGACTCTCTTTTCAACATTCAATTACAGGATGGCAGCATTTATACAGGCCAAGGCCACATTACTGCTATTGATCGTGCAGTTGATCCTCAAACAGGAACTATTAAAGTAAGGATTAGTTACCCAAATCCTGAAGGAAAACTCTTTGCAGGTATGACTGTAAATCTAAGAGCTTTAAATAAGGCTTCGGAACATCAACTGGTAATTCCATACAAATCTGTTATAGAGCAACTGGGCGAATTTAACGTTTTTGTTGTAGGCGATAGCAGCAAAGCTGAAGCGCGTATTGTGAAACTGGGTAAACAGTTTGACAAAAATGTAGTGATAAAAAACGGACTAAAACAAGGGGAAGTAGTTGTAGTGGATGGTGTACAAAATGTACGACCAGGTGCTGTAGTTACAACCGCTCCGGCTGATGCAGCTCCAGGAGCACAACCAGCAGCAGGCGCAGTTAAAAAATAGATTTAAAGAATTCAGAGATATGATATCAGAAGTATTTATAAAGCGACCCATCACAGCTATTGTGATTTCCCTTTTAATTGTTCTGATTGGTACCATTGTGATTACCACATTGCCAATCAGTCAATACCCAAATATAGCTCCTCCAACAGTTACAGTGAGCGGTACGTATACAGGTGCTGATGCCGAAACTGTAGAGCAAACTGTAACTACACCAATAGAAAGCCAGATCAATGGTACCCCAGGTATGAAATACATGTCATCAAACAGTACTTCCGATGGGCGTTCATCAATAACTGTTACTTTTGATGTGGGTACAAACATAGATATTGCTGCCCTCGACGTTCAAAACAGGGTAGGTATCGCAGAACCATCGTTACCAGAAGCCGTTAGACGTTTAGGGGTTACCACTAAAAAAGCAAATAACGATATTTTGATGGTGCTTGGGCTTTACTCTCCCAATGGCACTTACGATCAGAAATTTATTTCAAATTATGTAAACTTATACGTAAAAGACGCTTTATTAAGGATTAAAGGTGTTGGGGATGTACAGGCATTTGGTCAGCCTTTTAGTATGAGGGTTTGGCTTGATGCCAATAAACTTGCCAGACTGAACTTAACTCCGGCAGATGTTTCGGCTGCAATTGCAGAACAAAACTCAAGAATTCCGGGTGGTACAGTGGGTGGTCCTCCTCAAAATGACAACCAAACTTTCGAATTCTCGGTAATACTTGATGGTGACCTAAGTACTGAAGAACAGTTTAGGAATATTGTTGTCAAATCAGGAGCCGACGGTTCTGCAGTTTACCTAAAAGATGTAGCCAGAGTAGAACTTGGTGAATTTACCTATTCTACCAATTCAAAGATAAACGGTAAAGTTTCCTCTATGATGGCCATCAACCAAACTCCGGGCGGTAATGCTGTACAAACAGCCGATGGAATAGACAAAGCTATGGCCGAGCTAAAAAAATCCTTCCCTAAAGATTTAGATTATGTAGTGGCTTACGAAACAGTATCCATTGTAAAAGTTTCCATCAACGAAGTTGTTCATACCCTTGTTGAAGCCCTTATACTTGTAACACTGGTAGTATTCTTCTTCCTTCAAAGCTGGAGAGCAACACTAATTCCAATTCTTGCGATCCCTGTTTCAATCATAGGTACATTTATCTTCTTCACCTTATTCGGATTTTCTATTAACGTACTTACCATGTTTGGTTTCGTACTGGCAATTGGTATTGTGGTAGATGATGCGATTGTGGTGGTAGAGGCTGTGCAGCATTACATGGACCACGACGGACTTTCAGCACCTGACGCAACAAGAAGGGCCATGAAAGACATTACTGCTCCTGTAATCGCCATAGCGTTGATTCTTGCAGCTGTTTTTATTCCTGTCGGATTTATACCTGGTATGGTTGGTCAGTTGTATCAGCAATTTGCCATTACCATTGCAGTTTCAGTATTAATCTCAGCTTTTATTGCCTTATCGCTAACACCGGCATTATGTTCATTGTTGCTTAAACCAATGAACCTGAACAAAGATTCAAGAGGATTAAACAAGTTCTTCTTTAAATTCAACACCTGGTTTGCCAATGTAACCCGCAAATACTCAAATGGTGTTAAATGGGCTTTAAAAAAGGCTCCGCTAATGATGATCATTCTGGTCTGCCTTTATGTTGGAACTATTGGCCTATTTGCAAAGAAACCATCAGGATTTATACCGAATGAAGATGCAGGAGTATTTTTAATGGGCGTTACTTTACCAGAGGGAGCTTCTGCCGTGCGTACTGATGCATTAGTCAAAAGAATTACAGAAACCATATTAAAAAAATACCCCGAAGTAAAAAATGTTACATCTATTGGCGGTATTAACATCCTAAACAGATCGTTCAAATCTAATGCTGCAACATTCTTTGTGCAGTTGAAAGACTGGGATGACAGAACAGGCGATGTGGCTACCACCATTGCCAATATTTCGCAGGAGTTTAAGGGTGATAAAGAAGGCAGTGTAATTGCAGTTGCCCCACCTCCCATTCCGGGATTGGGTATTAGCGGTGGTTTCTCTTTACAAATTCAGGAAAAACAAGCCGGCGACATAAAATTATTTGAGGCCAACGTAGGGAAATTCCTTGCAGCCGCCAATCAGAGACCAGAAATTGCCATGGCTTATACCTTATTTAACGCCAGAACTCCAAATTACCAGGTTCATGTTGATAGGGATCAGGCTAAAAAAATGGGGGTATCAATAGGCACGGTTTACAGCACTATTTCTGCATACCTTGGAAGTAGTTATGTAAACGACTTTACCAAATACGGACGAAATTTCCGCGTGGTTACCCAGGCCGACACTAATTTCAGAAAAGGCATTGAGAACCTGAACAGCCTATATGTTAAGAATGCATCAGGCACATCGGTACCGTTAAGTTCAATAGTTAGCTACAACGTAGTAGAGAAGGCCTCCATTATTAACCACTTTGACCTATTCAGGTCTATCGAGGTAACAGGAGCAGCAAAACCAGGCTTTAGTTCTGGTGATGCCCTTACTGCAATGGAAGAAGTAGCAGCGCAAACCTTACCTGCAAATTATTCCTATAATTTCTCTGGTTTGAGTTTAGAGGAGAAAGAGGCAGGTAACAGCACAACTTTAATTTTCGCACTGATTATTACTTTTGTGTTCCTCTTACTGGCTTCATTATACGAAAGCTGGTCTGTTCCATTCTCTATCCTGCTGGCTGTGCCTCTTGGTTTGTTTGGAGCAATTCTGGCACTTACGTTCTTACCAAAACTAGACAATAACATATATGCACAGGTTGGTTTAATTACACTGATTGGTCTTTCTGCAAAAAATGCGATTCTGATTGTAGAATTTGCAAAAGAACGTGTGGATTGGGGCATGGAACTAATTGCCGCTACTATCGAAGCGGTAAAGCTTCGTTTACGTCCGATTATTATGACATCCCTGGCCTTTATACTAGGTGTTATTCCATTGATTATCTCTCATGGTGCAGGTGCTGTTTCGAGGATGACAATTGGTTGGACAGTTGCTGCAGGTATGCTTTCGGCAACCATTCTTGCCATATTTATTGTTCCTGTACTATTCGTGCTTATTACTAAGATTGCTTATGGTAAAAAGAAACTTGCCGAACTCCAGGCTTCTTATAAACCAGACGAGCATAAAGATACTTTACATGCTGATTAAGCTGTAAAGAGTAAGGTTTAAACACAGAAAAAGCTGACCTCAGGGTTGGCTTTTTCTGTGTTTAAGCATCTCGTCATCTCGAACATCGTGAGAGATCCCCTGGTTATACCAATTCAAGAGATCTCTCACGATGTTCGAAATGACGATGTGCGTTATATCATGATGTCATTACCACTTTTGGTATTTTTTTTTAATGCTAGGCTCTCAGAATGACAATAAGCATAACCAGATAATAAATAAACCTTTTTGGACACCCTTAGTAGTCTTTAAAGTGAGTTTAACTTATCACTGAGCAGTCTGGTTACTTCGTTGAAATAACGTTTACGTCCATAGCCCATTACCCACCTGATTCCTCCTACGGCATTTGTAATAAAAACTTCTTCAGCTTCTTTTAATACTTCTGGATTTATTTGTGCCTGTATTAAAGGAATTTCATTGGTTTTAGCAATATTCATGACCACATTTCTCATTACTCCTGCTATACAACCTTCTGATAAAGCTGGTGTATAAATTTGTTTGTTGTAAACAACAAAAATATTGGAGCTGATGCTTTCGCATAAAAACCCATTTTGATTCAGGATAAAAGCTTCGTCCAGGTTATATTGTTTTTTATACAAACCGGCCATTACATATACCAAAGAGTTACAGGTTTTATAATTAGAAAGTTTATCAACGGGCTTTGTAAGCTCATCAAATACGTCTACAATTAATCCTTTTTTGTTGAGTTCATATGTGCTCTCTGTTAATGGGGACGCTTCTAAAACATATCCTGATTTGTTACTGTTTGGAGTATATAACCCATCGCCAGCCCTGTAAACTGACAATCTGAACCTAACATTGTCCTTAATCTTATTCTTTTTGCAGAGCTCTGATGTTTTTTGTTTCAGAAAATACTCATCAAACAAAGGTGCACCCTCCATTTTAAGGGCCTTCATTCCAGCTCTTAACCTATCGGCATGCAGTTCTGGAAATTTAAGTTTGCCACTGCTCATACGCATAGATTCAAACAGGCCATCGCCATACCTGAAACTACGGTTGTCAGCAGTTATAATAGGTTGATTTTTTAATATAAATTCGTCGTTATGTAAAATGTACTCTTGCTGCATTTATTGGGGCTCTACAATATAGTTTCTCCATTTATTTAAAGCTGTATCGAAATCGGTTGGCAAAGGTGCTTCAAATTCCATATACTTTTTAGTAGTTGGATGAATAAAGCCTAAAGTTTGTGCATGTAAAGCCTGGCGTGGTAAAATATTAAAGCTATTTTGTACAAACTGCTTGTATTTGTTAAAGGTTGTTCCTTTTAATATTTTATCGCCACCGTAGTTTGCATCATTAAATAATGGGTGTCCTATGTGTTGCATATGCGCCCTGATTTGATGAGTTCTTCCCGTTTCAAGTTGACAACTAATTAGTGTTACATATCCTAAACGTTCTAAAACCGTATAATGTGTTACAGACCACTTACCTTTTTCTTCATCATCATACACATCCATTACTATTCTGTTTTTAGCACTACGACCAATATAGCCCGTTACTGTACCATCATGCTCTATATCTCCCCAGGCCAAAGCAACATATTTACGGGTGATACTATGATCAAAAAATTGTTTGGCAAGTTTGGTCATAGTAATCTCGTTCTTGCTAATGAGCAATAAGCCAGAGGTATCTTTATCGATGCGATGTACCAATCCAGGTCTGCCTTCATTCCCGGGCAATTGAGGTAATTGCTCAAAATGAAAAGCCAGTGCATTTACAAGTGTACCCGTATAATTGTTATAACCCGGATGCACCACCATTCCGGCTGGTTTATTTACTACCAAAAGATCAGCATCTTCGTAAACAATATCTAATGGAATATCTTCGGGATAAACTTCGGTATCTCTCGGCGGATGTGGAAATACAACAGATATTTCATCTGCAGGTTTCACCTTATAACTCGGCTTTACTGTTTTCTGATTAACCAATACGTTTCCGGCGTCTATTGCATTTTGAATGCGGTTACGGGAAGCATTCTCTACCCGGTGCATTAGAAATTTATCTATGCGCAATAAAGACTGTCCTTTATCAACAACAATGTTTAAATGTTCATACAGATCCTGCTCTTCTAATTCTGCCCCGCTATTGTTGTTTTCCATTAAAATTGTATTTTATTTCTATTAATTAATCATTAAATGCCCCTACATTACCCCCTTATTTTAACAATTCAGGGTTCCAGCGATTTCGTTTTGCAAAACTAATCTTTAGCGACAACATATTTAGAAAAGAAATTGGCCTATTATTTGAGAACTGCTTGATCCAAACTAAAAAGTCTTACTTATGAAAAATTTTACTCAAAACGTAAAGATAATCCTTAACTTCTTCCCTTACCTGATCAAAAAGATCTATTTCAAGCATTAATTAGCACTGCTTAATAAAAGGGTATTTATATTTGTACAATGTTTACAGATATTTATAGTCCTATACATCAATTAAAACACGCTACCAGAAGCCAGATATTGGTTAAAAGAGATGATTTAATTGACCCTTATATTTCGGGGAATAAATGGCGT
>NZ_LGEL01000126.1 GCF_001636695.1 Pedobacter panaciterrae | reverse complement strand
AAATGTGTATAAGAGACAGAAAATATTACAGGTAAGGCCCATCCACAAATTAGCTGAAGTCATAAATGATACTACGCAGCTTGGTCTTTCCTTTATCAATAAATAAAGGAGTTTAAAAAAAGTTACTCCTCCATACCACAGCCGAAAAAAAAACTGTTGATTACGCTTACTGTTTACAAGAGAGATAATTTTTATTCCTTGTTCCAGGTGATATCCTGGTTTTGCCTCATTTAAGCAAATCATCGTAACACTAAAACCTTTTTTATAAAAATAATTGCCAAGGTTAGAAATTACTCGCTCTGCTCCCCCCCCATTAAGACTATTGATAGCAAAAATTAACTTATGTTTCCTTACCATAATGTGGTAATTGTTTGGAATGCATTATTGAAATTGAAGTACCTGATATCAAAAAGAAAATATTTTTTAAGGTAAATTTTCAAAAGTTGCCTCTTGAGGAGAGAAGAATACTTGAAATTCCTAATTGTCAGGTTAAAATCGCTAATCATTCTTGATTTCCTAATCTTAGGATCAATCATGCTCCATACTCCACCATTATGTAGCCTGTAACAAGCCATAACTTCTGGCAAAACATAGATTTTTTTACCCGTGTTAGCCAATGCATATAACTTAAAAAGCACATCAGTACCATAAGTACCTAAAAACCAACTTTTCTCTGTCACTTCGGTTACTTGAGGAATGTTTCTGATCATCAAAGAGCAAATTCTGGTTTCCTCCCTTTTTCCAAGCAAAACATCTTTATAATCATACTCCAAGCTCACTGGAGTATCCTTTACATAAACAAGCTTATCGTAATCGTCTATAACCTTACTATGATGGCAACACATTACATAATCATCATGGTTCTCTAAAAAATCTACTTGTTTCTGTAATTTAGCAGAGTCGGTCCAGAAATCATCCCCGTCACACATCGCTACATACTTTCCTTTTGCCCTTCCTAAAATATCAATTTGATTTCTTATTGCTCCTTTATTGGGATTATGACTGATCAATTGGACCAAACCAGGATATCGATTAGAATAATCTTCAATAATTGCTTTTGTGTTATCAGCAGAATTATCTTCACCAATTAGAATTTCGAATTTAAAATTGGTTTCCTGCATTAGAAACCCATCTAAAGCCTGGGCTATATACTTTTCGTGATTATAGGTGATGCAACATACCGATACCATTATTTCAGGTTTAGCTATAGCCATATTATATTTCATTAATTAATTAATTAGATAGCTCCAGTTTGCAAGCCAGCGAATACAGGTTGCGAACTATTTAAAGGAACAGTATGATTCAACTTTGCAATTTCAGCAGGGTGATCATAATTCTGCACCCTCAGAATAACTCGTGTAATCAAGTCAAGATCACTACAGGTTAAAGTATGATATAACGGTAAACAGAGAATTCTTCTTGAAATTGAATCACATATTGGCATATAAGCTGAAGTAACAAAAGGTAATGTAGACAGCGAAGGATAAAAGTATCTTCTGCAATAAACTTTTTCATTTTCCAGGGCTTTAAGGCACCGCAGCATCAAATCCTCACTATCAAATAAGACAGGGAAATAAGCATAATTGTAGTCAAGATTCTCGTTTAGTTTCGGATATCTGGCCTCCAGATTAGCTAAGGCTTTCCAGTAATAAAATGAAAGCAACCTTCTTTTATCCAGAATTTCATCAATCTCCTTCAAATTACACAAACCCATCGCAGCATGGAATTCACAGTTTTTACCATTTATACCCAGTTCAGAAAACTCATCAGGACCATCGTGTCCGAAGTTTCTCATCAAAGCCATTTTTTTCAACAAATCCGGGCACTGAGTAAATACAGCTCCTCCTTCAATCGTATGAAATACTTTAGTAGCATGAAAACTAGTTGTACTCACATCGCCATAAGCAAATACTGATTTGTTTTTGTATTTGGTACCAAAACAATGTGCAGCATCATAAATTACCTTTAAAGAATACCTGTCTGCAATTTCCTGAATTGCATCAATATCACATGGGTTGCCATATACATGAGTAGCTAAAATGGCCGATGTTTGAGGTGTGATCGCAGCTTCAATTTTTTTAGGATCTATATTAAATGTTTCTGCATCAATATCTACAAATACTGGTGTACAGCCCTCCCAAACTATGCTATTTGTTGTCGCAACAAAAGAAAAAGGAGTGGTAATAATTTCTCCCTTCAGGCCCAGTGCCTTAATAGCAATTTGCAATGCCATTGTACCATTGGAAACAAACAGCAAATGTTTCAATTCCAAATAGTTTTTAAGTTTTAATTCAAGTTCATTTACTAATGGACCATTGTTGGTAAGCCACTGCCGCTCCCAAATACTGTGAATGTATTCCTCAAATTCGTTAACTTTTGGAAGAAAAGGTTTGGTTACAGGTATCATCTTTTTAGGATTAATTGTTTGAAATCATGAATTGGTGCAAGTCTTAAAATTGAACTGCATGCCAGATAAATCAGAGAAAAGAACAGACCGTCTATTATAATTCTTGTTATGTCTAATAGGTGAAGGGTACTAAAACAGAGCATATCAGCCAGATAGCATAATATGCCTGCAAAAACAGATGTTGCAATGATCGGAGCAATGTCAATAACCTGTTCTCGAATTGAGTAATTGATCAGTTTTCCACTATAAATTGAGTTAATATAATAACCCAAAAAGTTGAACATCAACTGAAAATATAACAGACCATATATTCCAAACGGGAACACACATAAAATGCCGACTACACAAATTGATTTTTTAATTAATTCCAGTTTCAGAATCAGATCACTCCTGCCCTTTACTTTTAAAATATTAAGGTTATAAGCATGTAAAGGGTACATAATACCTGCAATGCATAAAATCTGAAAGTATGGTACTGCCGGCAACCATTTGCTGGTAAACAGAAATCTAAATAAAGGCTCGCCTATTACCGCCAATAAAATTAAAATAGGTGTATTCCAGAAAATAACTTGCTGCATTAATCTTTTATATACCATTTTTAGCCTTAGATCATCATCAGCTATCGAAGCGAACATTGGATAGGTAACTTTATTTATTACCGCAGATATGTTTGCAATAGGCAGTTGGCTGGTAGAGTCTGCCCTCGAGTAAAATCCTAATTGAGCAACAGAATAATATTTACCAATAATTAACACATATATATTTTTATAAAGAATATCCAGCAACCCGGTTAAGGTCATTTTATAGCCGAAATAAAAGTGCCTCCTGAAGCATTGTTTACTGAATACAAAACTTGGTGTCCAGCCAGAATAAATCCAATGCATTACTGTTGACAAGAAAGACTGGAATAAACCCATCCAGACCAAACTCCACACCCCATAGCCCTGTAATGCCAGAAAAACACCTAATATCCCACCTATCAATACCGCAGGGATCTGAATTTTCATCTGAATTTTAAAATTCATCTCCTTCGTTAACCGTGCATTCTGCACACCATAAAAAGCATTTATGATAAAATCCAATGCATAAACTCTGAGGATCAGGGTAAGTACATTTTGATGGTAAAATGAAGATATCAGCGGTGCAACCAGATAAATAATGCCATATAAAACAACACTTCCTCCCAGATTAAAAAAGAACACCGTTGAATAATCATCCTGTCCCAAATCTGATGATCTTATTAACGAAGACGCCAGACCACTCTCTAAAAGAGAATTACCTATAGCAATAAATACAGTTAGCATTGCAACAAGACCAAATTCCGCAGGAAGTAAAATCCTGGTCAAAATCATTGTAATGCAAAATCCAATCAACTGAACACTAAACTGTTGCGTAAAATTCCAGATTAACCCTGAAATTGTTTTTTTCTGTAAAGACATCGTAAGGGTTTATTTCTGAAAAGAACCTGAATACCCGGGTTTATGAAACCTATAGTTCCTTAAAAAATGAAGTATTGGTTTTTCCAAAAAACGGGTTACCAGCCATGCTACGGTTACCATAGAAATGATGCCTATAAAAATTACCAGGAATTCATTAGAAATATATTGTCCTATTTTTCGCATTAGCACAAAACCTATGTTTTGATGCAACAGATATAATGGATAGGAAATATAACCTAGAAACACAAAAGGTTTCCATGTAAGCAACTTAAGTTTACCATAAACAAACAGATAAAACAAACAAAATATAGCAGTAAATACCCAAAAACAGATCAAGGTCGGATTTTCTATTACCCCGGCTAAAAAGCAAAAACCAATTAAAACATGTTCCCGCCAATCTCCTCCGTCAAATTTTATCTTGTAAAAGAGAATTCCTGCCAGAAAAAACATCCCGTACTGTAAATTCAATAAATAAGCACCAAATGGGAGTTTAAATAAACTATTGCTAATCATTAATACTAGCCATATCAATGCTATTGTTCTCATTTTCCCTAGCAACCTGAGTTGAAACAAGCCCCCCATGAAAGCATAAAAAAACAATTCTGGCACTAACGACCAATATGCTCCATCAACATTCTTTATCCCGAAAACACCCTGTATCATGGTCATATTCATTAAAAGAACCGTGATACTATTACTTTCCATTTTTGGATCCTGAGAAATATTTACAATTAAAAAGGTTATAAATACGCAAATCCAATAGGTTGGGTATAGCCTTGAAAATCTTTTGTAGGCAAAATCCTCTAATGACGTTTTACCTTGAAGAGACATAAAAATTACAAAGCCACTGATCATAAAAAACAGTTCTACTCCATAACGCCCGATCTCCCAATCGAATTTTGAAGGATAATTATGGCCAAAATTCATTCTGAACTTAGCTGTATAATGGAATACGACAACATTAAGTGCAGCAATTCCTCTTAAAACATCCAGTTCTTTTAAGCGTACCATAATTTTCAAAGATTTGTCTTAGTTAATTAACTCAAGACTGTTAATAGGTACTTTAGTGGTTAAAACACAGTTAAGGCTGTCAATTACAACAATCACTGTTCTCTCCTGAATTTTAATTACCTGACCTTCTTTAAGGCTCATCAATCCACCTTTAATCTTTACCCTATCGCCAACCTCTAAATGCTGAAAATCCATAACCTCAGCATCGGGAAATACCTGAAGACATTGTTTTATTTCCTCTATAACACTTTCTCGTATCTGAGCTGGTTTCCCCATGTAATACACAAAGTTCATTACACCTAAAGTAACCCTTACTTTAAGTTCCTCTCTTGGATCAATAAATACAAAAACATAAGAATTGAATAAAGGAAGCTCCACCTCTTTTATTCTATCCGCCCATTTATTTTTTACCTTTCTTACCGGACAGTAGCTGTTGATACCTTGCAGCTTAAGCAATTCATCAACCTTTTTTTCCCATCTTGGGCGTGTGTAGATTACGTACCACCGACGTGGCACGTGGGTTCTGATGGTAGACAGATTTTCCATAATTCTGATTTGAGATTATTAACTAGATCGGGGTCGGATACAGCTTCGCTACCTCACTTACATGATAACTTGTAGTTTTAAAGAAAAATCCTGTTACTCCCCTTTCATTTCTTGAATATATCGGTCCTGTTTACCGATCTGTCACTATATCCCTCAAACACTTAACCTACTACTGAATCTTAATACATCACTAACCCGGATAAGCATATCCACCATATCGGTAGGCATTCTTATTCTCTTTTTTAGCATCATTAAATACGATCATTGGATTTACCAATCTCCTGTTCTCACATATTTCTTCAAATATTGCAAGATCTGCTTTATTGGTATAATTGTATCTTACCAGGTAGATACTCGAATCTGCATATTCTGCCAGCGTAAAAGCATCAGCTACATGTCCAATCGGAGAAGTGTCTACAATAATATAATCAAACCGTTTTTTAAGCTCATGAAACAGAATTTTTAGCTTATGGCTCATTAGAATTTCTGCCGGGCTATCCGATATTTCACCGCAACCTATAACATAGAGGTTATCAGACTGAGGTGCTTTTATCAAAATATCATCTATAAGAATACTCTCAGATTTTAAATAATCAGACAAGCCAAGTTTCATTTTGATGTTCATATTATTCAGCAAATCTGGTTTACGCAAATCAAACTCCAGTATAGCCACACGCTTTTCAACCAGCGATAGTGTAATCCCCAGGTTAATGCTAAAAAAAGTCTTCCCTTCACCCTTTGTTGTCGAGGTTACCAACAGAACTTTATTATTCCTGTTTGTATTCATGAATTGGAGGTTAGACCTGATGTACCTGAACAGTTCAGAAATAGTAGTGCTTTTATCTTTATGAACCACAATTGATTCCCCTATCGCTTTATGACTGAGCTCTCCCAAAATCTTTCCATTTATAGCTATGTACTCTACATCATAAATGTCTTTAACCTTATTATTCAGTTTATCTTTAATATAGATTGCAGAAAAAGGTACAAATAGACCTGCCATCATCCCAAGCATATAAATAAACTGCACTTTTGGTTTTGCCGGAGTTGGATTATATGCCGGTCTGTCTACCACTTGAGAAGTAGGTATAGTAGCTGATAACGAAAGTTCAGTTTCTTCTCTCTTTTGTAATAGATACTGGTAAAGTGTTGTTTTAACACTCTGTTCTCTGCTTCTCTCCAATAGCCCCCGTTCAATAACGGGAACACTATTTAATTTGGCCGCAAATTGCGAAGATTTACTGTTTAGTTTGTTTTTCTCTAACGTTAATCCCCTTCTTATCATGTTAAGATTTTCCAGCAAGCTAGCCTTCAGACTAGTTAATTGCTCAGTGAGATTTATAACCAAAGGGTTACTAACACTACTATTACGTAATAGCTTTTGTCTTTCAATCTGCAGATTATTGTATTTCTCTGTCAAACTCAATAAGGTTGGATCCTTTAAACCTAGCGTACTTGGAACCAGTTCAAACTCACTATTTGCATTTTTTAAATAAGAAATTATGGATTGAATAAGGCTCAATTGCACTTCACTTGTTGAAAGCTGGTCATTGTAATTACCTGATGATTGCAGATTCATCTGTGCATCTGCACTCAGTTCCGTAATTTTGTTATTCCTTTTATAATTTTCTACGTCTTGTTCAACCCCGGATAAATTACTTGTTAGCATTTTCAATTTGGTATCAATAAACTTAACAGTGTTTAAAGCCATTATATTTTTATTGCTTACATTCTCCATATTATACCTGTCTCTTATACACATCT
>NZ_LGEL01000127.1 GCF_001636695.1 Pedobacter panaciterrae | reverse complement strand
AGATGTGTATAAGAGACAGTTAAACGACACTGTGTAAAAAATGTACATTAGAAAATGTGCGTTTGAAGTGTTACTAAATTGTTTTTTGTTGATCTAAACTGAAAGATCGTAATATTAAACTATGCCGACAATTGAAAAATAATTATTTAACATTTAGAAGATATTTGTTTATATTTATGCTAGTTGCATACCAAACAAAGAAATAGATGCGTGCCGGCCAATTAAAATATTGGAATGAATCAGATCTTTTCGTTAAACTCAGTGAGGGAGACGAGCGGGCATTTGGGCAGGTATTTAAACAATATTTTTCTTCATTGTGTTATTTTGCCAACAAGTACGTGTTTGATGTGCAGGAAGCTGAGGATATTGTTGAGGAGGTTTTTGAGAAGCTTTGGAATTGCAATCATCAAATTAGTTGTTCGGAACATTTAAGGTCATATTTGTATATGCTTACCAAGCGGACCTGTATGGATCATCTAAGCAAAAGCAATCATGCTAAAGAAAGACAATTGAACTTTGCTATGCAGATTGGAGATCAGGAACCTGATTTTGTTTATGAAATGATCCGCACTGAGGTACTAAGAGATATCTATCTTGAAATTAAGGGACTACCAGAACAATGTAGTAAAATTGTTTCCATGAGCTATATTGAGGGGCTTCGCAATGAAGAGATTGCAGAAAAGCTTGGTCTTTCTGTTCAAACTGTTAAAAATCAGAAAACAAGAGGCGTGTCCATTCTTAGAGGCAGGCTAGTAATGTTACTTGGTATGTTGTTTATGATGCTACTTGAGATATAGTAATAAAACCCTTAGTTAAATAATTCAAGACAAAGTAATGTTGCTTCTGAACTCAAAGCCTCTATCTCTATTGAATCTACATCCCATAGGGCCAATCCATCTCTTGGATGCATTAATCTACCATTAATTTCAAAAGCCCCAGCTATGATAAATGTGAAAAAAGCGTTGTTGCTATTAAGGTTGTAAGTTGTTTCTGCTCTGCCACCAAACTGGCCAATACTTAGGGCAAATGGAAGAGGTTTTGACGCTGAGGTTACGCCAGATACGACTGGAGTTAGATGATTAAGTCTTTCACTTATGTTAAAAGCTATTGGTTTTAATGATTGATCTTGTGAAATGGATTCATCTTTGATCCAAATTTGAAGGAAGTTGATGAAATCGGATCCATAAGGATTGTGTATATTGAACCTGCTCCCTGCAGTAAGACTACAAATTTTAACCTCGCCAATATTAACTTCTATTGTGTTTTCATTCGCATCCTGGTAATAAAGGTCGCCAGTAACAGGTATTATCAATAAATGTGAAGCCTCCTTGGCGGAGACTTCAAGTTTACCAAAAGGTACGAGTAATTCATCATTTAGCGCAGTCAGATTTCTGAATGGCTCTTTGTATTCATTATAGTAGCTGTTGCTGTTAAACATCATGGTGGTTTTAGATAGGCTTGATTCTTCAATTCCCCGTTGTTCGCTTAAAAAGATCTTTCCTGGTTTCATATGTTTATGCTTTTACATTAATTTTCATGGTAAGGTTAAATCCATCGGCTATGCTGCCTGTAACTGTTGCTACTTCTGAATTGTTTTTATCATCACTAAATACGTTGTCATTTGCATTATATGTATAACCCGACATCCCCTTTTTATATCCATTAACGATTGCCAATGCTGTACCTGAACCCTCGGGGAAAGCAATTTGTGTAACTTTTAGAGAGTTGCCTGCTGCATTGTAAACATGTACATGGATGTGGGTTGCACGACCGGTATACCAACCAGGAAATATACTCGTAAATGTAACCAGACCATCTGCATCGGTAATTTGTCGTCCTCGTAAAAAATGGACAGATTGATAATTTGTAGATTGCATGCCTGAGCCACCATATTCAGAATAGTTTCCTTCTGCATCGCAATGCCAGATATCAACTAAAGCTCCTGCAATAGGAACACAGTTGTTATTTGAATTTGTAATCGTAATTTTGGCTGTTAATTTATATCCACTGCGACCATCGGTAATGTCACTTCTAACGTAACCAGATGGGGTTTTAGTAGGGAATGGCCCCTCGGTTTCTGATGGAGCTTCTGTGCAAGTATTACCACCGGTTCCGGAACCTGAATCTGTTACTGATTCACTGCTTGTAACATCCAGACTGTCTTTTTTGCAGGCTTCCCATAATATTGGCGTAGAAATGATCCCGACCATTAGACTCCTTAAAAATTGTTTTCTTTCCATGGCATTTATGCTTATTGATTAATTTTTGTTAAAAACAAATCTGCATAGGATATTTTAGCTGGTTATTAAAGTGCCGATAAACAGGGGTTTTCTATCGATGAATAAAACAAATAGTCGTATCCATCGATAGAATTAAATGGTTTACCGATACAATTCTGTTATTTAGAATAAAACATGTTGATTTGTATATGATTCGTTTTCAAACTTCAACCATCATTATACATACGGTAGCCTGGTTGCTGTTTATGAGCTTTCCGCTCTTGTTTTTTAGTCAGGGAGGGAATTCTCATGATAATTCGATACATGGATTATCCTGGCCCTATTTGCAGTTTCCTTTGGTGTATATGTTTATATTTTATATCAATGCCTATTATTTGTTTCCTAAATTTTATGTGAAAAAGAAATATGTAATCTATACCCTTTCAGTTCTTTTATTACTAGCTGCGGTGATGATCATTAAACCTTTCGACAGGATGATGCAGGAAGGGAAAGGACACGATAGGCCAATGCCACCCAGGCCGATGGCTGAGGTTCCGATGACAGATTTGAAAATGGATCGCAGACCTTTACCCCCAATAGACAGGCCATTTAAGTTTGATATACTAAGCTTTTTTGTCTTTGCTATGGTGATGGGTATGGGAACAGCTTTAAGCTCTATTAAAGAGTTGCAGCTTACTGAGAAAAGAGCGATTCTTGCAGAAGCTGACAGAGCCAATGCAGAGCTTTCTTTTTTAAAAGCTCAGATCAATCCTCATTTTTTGTATAACACATTGAATAACATTTATACATTGTGTGTAACTGGAAGTCAGAATGCTGCAGATAGCATTATGAAGTTGTCCAATATTATGCGATATGTAACAGATGAAGCCGAAGCAAACTTTGTTTCGCTGCAAGGTGAACTGGATTGTATCCGTGATTTTATTGACCTTCAAAAGCTACGTTTAGGTAAAAAGGTGAGTTTGACTTATCATGTCACAGGTGATCCGTCAGGACACCTTATTTCCCCGCTTATTTTAATGACTTTTATAGAAAATGTTTTTAAGTATGGGTTGAGCAATCATGTTGAAGCCCCAATTGCAATTAATATAGATGTGTTTCAAGATAGGGTCGTATTTAAATCACAAAATAAGATTTTCGAGAATAAGCAAAATAATGATCGCTTAGGCGTTGGAATTAAGAACACCACACAGCGACTCGATCATTTATATCCGGGTAAATACCAATTAAGTATTAATGACAAAGATGGAGCCTTCAATGTGAATCTGGTTCTTTTTTCTTAAATATCCATATATTTAAGGCTAAATATCAAGTATGTCTTTAACATGTGTGGCAATCGACGACGAGCCTTTGGCTTTAGAACTAGTGCGTTCTTATGTTGCGCGTATGCCAGAGGTACAGTTGCTTGGTACTTTTGAAGATGCAATTTCTGGTGTTGAATTCCTGAAACGTAAGAATCCTGACCTCATATTTCTGGATATTAATATGCCCGATATTTCAGGAATAGAGCTTGCAAAAGCCCTTAAGGAAAAACCAATGATAATATTTACTACCGCACATAAACAATTTGCTTTTGATGGGTTTGAATTAGAAGCCGTTGATTATTTGTTGA
This sequence comes from Pedobacter panaciterrae, assembly GCF_001636695.1. Taxonomy (GTDB): domain Bacteria; phylum Bacteroidota; class Bacteroidia; order Sphingobacteriales; family Sphingobacteriaceae; genus Pedobacter; species Pedobacter panaciterrae_A. The sequence goes on along the minus strand of NZ_LGEL01000127.1, from coordinate 3,419 downwards.
AACCAATTGATTTTGAGCGATTTTCTAAAGCAGTTTCCAGGGCTATTGATCTTAAGAGGTATAAAGCTAATGTTTCTTCGACTAAAGAGGAACCGGTTATTTATGTACACTCTGAATATAGAATGATTAAGATTATACTTAAGGATATTGAATATATTGAGAGTATGGAGGATTATATAAAAATCCATTTGACGAATGAGAAGCCTGTTTTAACATTAATGTCTTTGAAAAAAATACTCGAGGTACTTCCTGAGCTACAATTTAGACGAATTCATAGAAGTTATGTTATTCCTGTATCCCGTGTCAGATCCGTTCAAAACAAAAAAATACAACTAAGCGATGCTATACTTCCGATTGGCGAAAGCTATGCAGAACAGGTTAGAACCTGGCTTGGAGCTAAAACATTGTAAGGATTTCTTGCATTGAAAAGAGCTATAATTAATGACCTTTTTCTAATTTAGTGAAAATTTAATCCCATTTGGATCCGAAAAAAGCGAGTGCAGATTTAAACGTAAAATCTTTAACCTTCAAAGAGCGGATTGCCGCGTTCAGGAATTTACCTCAATTCTTTAAACTGGTATGGCAAACCAATAAATGGATGACCATAGGTAATTTTGCGCTGCGGATTGTCAGGTCAATTATGCCTCTTGCTATCTTGTGGGTTGGTAAGCATATTATTGATGAAGTGGTACACTTAAGTCGTGCTGATGGATCGCAGACTCAGGATTATCTTTGGAAGCTAGTAGCATTAGAATTTGGCCTGGCTATATTGACTGATGTTTTAAGCCGTGCGATAAATTTGATGGATGGCTTATTGGGCGATTTGTTTTCCAATTACACTTCAGTAAGGATTATGAAGCACGCCGCCACTTTAGATCTGGATCAGTTTGAAGATTCCGTTTTTTATGATAAACTGGAACGGGCAAGGCAGCAAACGGTTGGGCGGACCGTATTATTATCGCAGGTAATGAGCCAGATCCAGGACCTTATTACTATGGGATTTCTTGCCGTAGGATTAATTGCTTTTAATCCATGGTTGATTGTAGTATTACTGGTCACCATTCTCCCTGCATTTTTGGGTGAGTCATATTTTAATGATCAAAGCTATGCACTTTCCAGAAAAAGAACACCAGAGCGTAGAGAACTTGACTATGTCCGTTATCTTGGAGCTAGTGATGAGACGGCAAAGGAGGTTAAGGTGTTTAATCTTTCAGGCTTTATTATCAGCCGCTTTAAGGAACTTTCAGAAAGATTTTATAAAGAGAATAAGCAACTGTCGTTGCAACGTTCTGTATGGGGAACATTTTTTGCTTTTTTAGGTAGTACAGGTTATTACCTTGCTTACATTTATATTATTTATAGAACGATAAGTGGGGGTATCACTATTGGTGAGCTTACATTTTTAGCTGGTTCGTTCAGGCAGATGCGTGGTTTAATTGAAGGAGTATTGTTACGTTTTACTGCAGTTTCTCAAGGGGCTATTTACCTCAGTGATTTTTTCGAATTCTTTGAGATTGAGCCTAAGATCAGAAAGATGCTTAAGGCTAAACCTTTTCCAAATCCAATCAGAGAGGGATTTACATTTGAAGATGTTGGATTTCAGTATGCAAATTCGGAACGATGGGCAAACCGGCATTTAAGTTTTACACTTCATCCTGATGAGAAGCTTGCATTGGTAGGGGAGAATGGTTCAGGTAAAACAACCTTAGTTAAGTTGCTGGCAAGACTTTATGATCCAACAGAAGGCAGGATATTGCTTGATGGTGTGAACTTAAAAGAATATGATCTTGACGAATTGCGTATGAACGTTGGTGTTATCTTTCAGGATTATCTCCGGTACCAGATGACCTTTGCGCAAAATATTGCAGTTGGGAATATACCAGAGCAGGACAACAGGGGGTTGATCGAAAACGCAGCAAGACAAAGTCTGGCTGATGTATTGGCTGAAAAGCTACCATTACATTATGATCAGATGCTAGGTAAGCGTTTTTCTCAAGGCGTAGAGTTGTCTGGTGGGGAATGGCAAAAAGTAGCGTTGGCCAGGGCATATATGAAAGAAGCACAGTTATTGATTCTTGATGAGCCGACAGCAGCTCTTGATGCACGGGCTGAATACGAAGTTTTTCAACGCTTTGCAGAATTAACGAAAGGAAAATCTGCAGTATTGATATCTCACCGATTTTCAACTGTGCGCATGGCAGATAGAATACTTGTTCTGGAAAAGGGACAATTGATAGAAATTGGTAGTCATGAAGAATTGATTCTCAAGAAAGGCCGGTATGCAGAATTATTTGACCTGCAGGCCATGGGTTACAGGTAAAAATATTTTCAATCTGATTGGTACGATTCAGTTTTCGCATCGTAATAATAAGGATCAATTGAAAAGGATGAAATCAGAAGAACAAATAAAAAAAATAGTAGAGCTTATAGGTAGGCAGATTAGAGGAGAACTAAATGCAACTGACGAGAGAGATTTAGAGATATGGATAGCTGAAAGCGAAACAAACAAGATTATGTTTAATCAGCTTACGGATCCAGCATATAGACAAACTGAGCTAATGGAGATGAAAGGTTTTACAAGTGCTCCTGCAGCATTTGCAAACTTTATGGAAAAATATGGGGAACGTAATCTCAAGGAGGATAAAACATATATTCGACCAAAGCCTGAACCGGAGAGAAAACGGGATTATGAGTTCTTAAAATATGGTACAACTGCTATTATTTTGGTGGCACTTTCAATAGGTTTTTTTATTTACCTTAATAATAAAGAGCTACTTGAAAATAATGCTGGTTCTAAGGTCAGCTTGTCAACAGGATCTGAAAGGTTAAGAAATTCTGATCAGCCCTTTGTTTTAAAACCCGGGTTACAACCTGTTGCTGAGAATGAGGTTGATGACATTTATGGTACATATATAAAAGAAGGAGCCATCTGGAAACAAGATTTCTTTTCCTTTGATAAGGAAACTCTTGAGTCGCTAATGCAAAAGATTGCAAGCTGGTATGATGTAGATGTAATATTTGCCGACGATAATGTTGGTAAAACATTATATACTGGCTCTGCGTCCAGATTCTCAAATATTACTTCGTTACTTGATAAGTTAGAAAGAACCGGGCCTGCTAAATTTAAGATTGAAGGCAGGATAATTTTGGTTCAACTTCAACCTTGATGAATTTTTTTCGCTGATTTCTATTTTAATATCGCAAATTTATAGGGTTAATAATGGGTAGTGTAGCTGTTTGCCTGTTAAAGCGGTGTTTAGATTTTTAGGAATATGGTAATTCATAGGATACGCAAACGTTTGCGCGAAAAAAATGCGTAAATATTAAGTGTAAATAACATACTTTGGTTTAATGAATAGCTCAGGTTAGTAACTTGTGGTATATTTTTATATTTTTAGAGCTGTCTCTTATACACATCT
>NZ_LGEL01000125.1 GCF_001636695.1 Pedobacter panaciterrae | reverse complement strand
ATGTGTATAAGAGACAGATACATGACTTTAATTGTGTGATAAGGTTTAAAATATGTGAAGAATTTATTTTAAAAACTTCGTTATCCCTTGATTCCTTGGGATGACGGACTATGCTATCGCAAAAGTGACAACCGCGTAAAAGTTTTTGGAGAAATAAACGTTTTTATGATGAATAAATTTGTTGAATTAAAGGATGTTTAGCGGTATTTGTAATATCTTAGCATAGATGGCAATAATATTATTTAAGTTTGTTGATTATTAATATTCGTAAGAAAAATGTCGGTAAGGGGAAACCAATTTAAGTCCAATTCTTTTAAAAATGATCAAGCTGATAAGCAGGGCTCCAGATCGCAAGGCGCAAAGAAATTCAGGGAGAGATCAGAGATATTGCCCCGTCTGGATTTTCAGAATGGGCGGGCGGTTAAGATTATAGGCTTGTTTTTTGTTATTCTTTCATTATACTTTCTAATTGCTTTTACATCCTATTTATTTACATGGCAGGAAGATTATAGTTATGTAATAGATGCCAACGGTGGCTGGAGTAATTTGTTTAAAACTTACGAGGAACTGCAGCAAGTAAATATACCACCTGTAGTACAAAACTGGCTTGGGAAAATAGGAGCGTTATTATCTCATCAATTTATTTACGAATGGTTTGGTGTGGCCTCTTTTCTTTTCGTTTTTGTATTCTTTGTTATTGGATACAGGTTACTGTTTAAAGTAAAAATATTTGCCCTGGAAAAAACACTTGGTTATAGCCTCTTCTTTCTGTTGTTTATTTCTTTAACTTTTGGATTTGGTCATGCTTTCTTTTCAAATGCCCCTCACTTTTTAGAAGGTGAGTTTGGCTATTGGACCAATAAATTACTAACTGCACAGATCGGGACAGCGGGTGTTGGGGTATTAATTGCCTTTTTAGGATTAACTATTTTAATAATTGCCTATAATATTGACTTTAAACTTCCAGAGCGTAAAAAGGATAATGGAATTGTTCCTGAAACACCGGATAACATCGTGTTGGAAAATGAGATGCCTTCCGAACCCGTTGAGTTTACGCTGAATGATAAATTGGGACAGCGTAAAAAAGAGCAGAATATTGTAGTTACTCCATCAAGATTTGAAGAGAAAGAAGTTGAGGAAGAAAAGATCCCGGTATTTACTCAAGCAGTAAATGTGATGCATACACCGGTTGTACTTTCGCCAACAGTTGATGAAAGACCTAAGTCTCCAATTCTGGAGGTGCCAATAAAGGTGGAGCCTGAGTTAACTATCGAAAAAACTGAAGAGGATAAGAAATCAGAAGAACTAGTTGAGCAATTCGGTAATTATGATCCTACTCTGGATCTTGCTAGCTATAAGTACCCTCATCTGGAATTGCTTGAAAACTATGGGTCTAATAAAATATCTGTAAATGCAGATGAGTTGGAAGCCAATAAGAATAAAATTGTTGAAACCTTAAATCATTACAATATTGAAATTGATAAGATTAAGGCAACTATAGGTCCAACAGTTACACTTTATGAAATTATTCCGGCGCCTGGTGTTCGTATATCGAAGATTAAGAACCTGGAAGATGATATCGCTTTAAGTTTAGCCGCTTTAGGTATTCGTATTATAGCACCAATGCCCGGTAAGGGTACTATTGGAATTGAGGTACCTAATATGCATCCTGAGATGGTTTCGATGAGAAGTATACTGGCTACAGAGAAGTTTCAGCAAACTACGATGGATTTACCGATCGCACTTGGTAAAACCATCTCGAATGAGGTTTATATTGCTGACCTTTCTAAAATGCCTCACTTACTTGTTGCAGGGGCAACAGGTCAGGGTAAGTCAGTAGGTATTAACTCCATTTTGGTATCGTTGCTTTATAAGAAGCATCCATCACAACTTAAGTTTGTGTTGGTTGATCCTAAAAAGGTAGAGTTAACCCTGTTTAATAAAATTGAACGCCACTTTTTGGCAAAATTGCCGGGAGAAGCCGATGCTATTATTACAGACACTAAAAAGGTAATTAATACTTTAAATTCTCTTTGTATTGAAATGGATCAGCGTTATGATCTGTTAAAGGATGCACAGGTAAGGAATTTGAAGGAGTACAATGAGAAATTCATCAAAAGGAAATTAAATCCGAATAATTCACATAGATTTTTGCCATATATAGTGCTGATTGTTGATGAGTTCGCAGATTTGATGATGACGGCAGGTAAAGAGGTGGAAACGCCTATTGCCCGATTGGCACAACTTGCACGTGCGGTTGGTATTCACCTTGTGCTTGCAACTCAGCGTCCTTCGGTAAATATTATTACAGGTACTATTAAGGCCAATTTCCCGGCACGTTTGGCTTTCAGGGTATTGTCTAAAATAGATTCACGAACAATTTTGGATAGTGGTGGTGCAGATCAGTTAATAGGTAGGGGAGATATGTTACTGTCGACAGGGAATGACTTGATCAGGTTGCAGTGCGCATTTGTGGATACTCCTGAGGTTGATAGAATCTCTGACTTTATTGGAGTTCAACGTGGTTATCCGGAAGCCTATCAGTTGCCGGAATATATTGACGAAGCAGCAGAATCAGCTAAATTAGATTTTGATCCAAATGACCGGGACTCTATGTTTGAAGAGGCTGCAAGGTTAATTGTTATGCATCAGCAGGGTTCAACGTCTTTAATACAAAGAAAATTGAAACTTGGCTATAACAGGGCAGGTCGTATTATCGATCAACTGGAAGCAGCAGGTGTGGTTGGTCCTTTTGAAGGAAGCAAGGCTAGGGAAGTTTTAATCCCCGACGACTACGCTTTGGAACAGTTCTTGAATGAGCTCAATAAATAATTAAAGAACATGATGAAGAAGATAGTGTTGTTGATGTTTGTGTTGGGAGTTGCCTTGTCGTCTTACGCTCAAACCGATACTAAGGCAAAAGCGATTTTAGCGGAGGTTAGCAAGAAATATCGTTTATACGATGTTGTTAAAGCAGATTTTACTTTTACTTTAGATAATCAACAGGCAAAAATTAAGGAAACTCAACAAGGTACGTTATACGCGAAAGCCAGTGATAATAAGTATAAGGTTGTTATGACGAATCAAGACTTAATTAGTGATGGTAAAAGCCAGTGGACTTATTTGAAGGATGATAAAGAGGTTCAACTTACAAATGTAGATAACAGTGATGATGTAATAAATCCTGCAAAGATCTTTACCCTTTATGAAAAGGGCTACAAATATTTGTATACAGGAGAGAGTAAGGTTGGAGGAAAGGTATATCAAATGATTGACCTATCACCGATAGATACCAAAAAATCTTTTTTCAAAATTCGTTTAGGTATTGATAAGGTAGCTAAGCAAATTGCTAATGTACTGATCTTTGATAAGAATGGAAATAAGTATGCTTATTCTATTAAATCTTTTGTGCCTAATGTTAAGGTCCCTGAATCTACATTTGCCTTTGATGCTAAAAAGTATCCGGGTGTAGAGGTGGTTGACTTGAGGTAAGATTGTATTTTTTTAACAATTTTTTCTAAGTTTGGTGTTATGACAGTAACTCCTCTATTTTGAAGATCACGATTTTAGGAACAGGTACTTCACAGGGTATTCCTGTTATCGCATGTAATTGTATTGTTTGTCGGTCTACCGATCATAAAGACAAGCGTTTACGGGTGTCTGTACTGATAGAAACAGATGATAGAACCATTGTTATAGATAGTGGCCCGGATTTCAGGTATCAGATGCTCAGGGCAAATGTTAAAGATCTGGATGCCATTTTGTTTACCCATGAACATAAAGATCATGTTGCAGGTTTAGACGACATCAGGCCATTTAATTACCTATTGAAAAAGGACATTGAGATTTATGCCACAGAACGTGTTCAGCACGCTTTGAAAAAAGAATTCTCTTACATTTTTGCTGAAGCACACTATCCGGGTTTACCGCAAATCGATTTAAATACTATTGAAACTGAAAATTTCTCTGTGGGAGAGACAATAATTGTGCCTTTGGATATAATGCATTATAAGCTTCCAATCCTGGGTTTCAGGATAAATGATTTTGTTTATATTACTGATGCCAAAACTGTTTCAGAAGAAACAATAGCCAAAATTAAAGGTGCTAAAATACTCGTTGTAAACGCTTTGCAGAAAGAACAGCATATCTCTCATTTTACGTTAGATGAAGCTATTGACTTTGCACGAATGATAGGGGCAGAAGAGACTTATTTCACGCATATAAGCCACAATATGGGGCTTCATGAGGTTGTTGAAAAAGAATTGCCTGAAAATATCAAATTAGCTTATGATGGCTTGACATTATATTGCGAATAAATATATCTTTGCAGCAAGATACCCGGGTGGCGAAATTGGTAGACGCGCCAGCTTGAGGGGCTGGTGCTGGCAACGGCGTGGCAGTTCGAATCTGCTCTCGGGTACATATTTTAACACTGTGTTAGTATGGTGTTAAAAGTTTTAGCTAAAATTTATTAGGGCTGCAGATATTAATCTGTAGCCTTTTTGTCTTGAATGACACTCAGATCCAGAGTATCATCTCACCCTTCAAAGAGTGATTTACGCTTCGGATGCCGTGACGTCGATCGTGGAGACCATTCGTGCACTGCTCTTTGCGATGAAAGTGTACAAAAAACTGGGGTGGAAATTTTGTTTTGTAGTGATGATAAAACCATAGTGATTGTGCTAAATTAAGTTGAAAGTCCTATGATCTGAATGACAGGATACATCTAATTAGGTGAGAAAATTATCAGAGATAAGTATCGGACAGTTGTCTTCGAAGCTTTCAGGAGTACAGCAGATTTCATCAAAAATTTGTTATTAGGAGTTGCCAGATTAGAGGTTGGTTTCGGCTTTCTAAGCCTGAATGTTTCTTCTGCTGCCAATCTGCCTAAGGTGACTTTCGGTAAGCATTATACGTTAGATTTTCTTATGTAGTCCAGTAGGTTTTCAATATACATAAGAGAACATGAATCCTTGAGCACGTAAGAGAAGTTCTCTTTATAAGGAGTTATATCTTTGTATAAATGCTTGCAAAAATATTTTTCGCTCATTTTTTCTGTGATGCCAGCATCATGATAAATCTTTGTTTCATGCCACCGACCGATATTTTGTTGAGGCCAGCAAAACTCCAATTCTTTATGGATTTTCGTCGAATAGCCAAATTTCCAGGCATTCCATAATAAACTCCACATGTCGGCACACCATGCCTGGATCGGAATTTTATTTTTTGGGTTTAGATCTAGTATTTTAGTATTCAATTGCTCATAGATATTCAGAATAAAATATAATTTCTGACAATCTAACTCTACCTTGTCCCAAAATTCATAAGAACAATTCTTTAATACATATTGAGCACCTCCGGCATTGATATCATTTTTGATTACAGTTCCAACCGGAATGCCAACTATATCACACATATTTTCAAGTAATCCATTCCCCTTTGAATTCAAATATTTTGAGTCCAAATAGGATCTTGTATTTGAGACATACCATATTTCATCCCTGATAAGTTTTTTAAAATCAGGCACCTCCCTAAATATAATATCGGAATCGTGATAAAAAAGCGTTTTATTATTGAGATCTGGAAATCTTTTGAAATGTTTTTTGATGATATGCGGTCGTAGTGACGACGGGTAAAAAACCTCCCCTCTGGTATCTGGATATGCAAAAAAGGAAGCCTGCTTGTTATTTGTCATAAACCGCCTAAAATCAGTACTTAGTCCTTTTAAAGGGTTAAAACCAATAAGCACCTGAATATCTTCTGGTGCTATATTTAGTTTATTGAAATTATGCAACTGGACTTCTAATTGCCAGATAAAATATTTTTCATCCGGTTGGGCAGACAAGAAGATCATTTTGACCTGATTTTCTTTAAATAAAATCCACTTTTGTTATCTGAAAGATACATCTGTTCACTTTGCTTAAATGTGAAGAAAAGTCTTACCTCATTTTGATTAATAAAATTCACTTTCAAATAAGACGGCTCATTTAGGAGACCTTTGAATGCCTTAGTCCTCTCTAAAAGAGTGTCCCCATCTTTAATAAAAACTCTAAAATTATATCGTTCATTCTCGCTTCCAATATTCAGAAGAAAATTTGCACTATCAATTAAAACAGCCACTGCGATCGTATCTTGAAGGTCTGGAGAATGCTTTCTAACGCCTTGCCAACTTCCAAATAATTTATCTTCAATATCACTTCTAACTTCTTTTTTTTGTGCACAAGAAGAAAATCCACAGACGCATATTAAAAAAAATAAATAGGTATATTTGAACTTGCTAGTATTATACTTTTTCATACTTAAGATTATTCAATCGGATGATGGACAGAATTATTCATCAGATAATTATCAAATGCTCCATCCTCTTTATATTGAAAATATTTATCCTTATCGATAATTAACTTATCACCGGTACTATTAAATTTTAAGACGTGATTCTGAATCATATCATTATAGATGCCACTCATTATATTTTTTACGTAGGTATCTAATTCAGCTCTTCCGCCGTTCCAATCGCCGATTGATAATGTCGTAGGTCCACTTGGATGCGGAATAAGGCTAACACTGCTAAATTCATATTGAATGGCTCTTATTAAGAGATCATTAGCGCTTGCCCTCACCAATGATTGATCTGTTAAAGCAACGTTAGTTAACCATTCAGCAACTTTAGGATAAAAACCTCCTGCTACTTTTCCCATTGCATAAACTGTATTTGCAGTAATATTATCCCAATTGTAGTCATTGAATGTAGTTACTGCCATTAAAAACCGATCATTATCATAATCATAAACAGGTGTACTTTGGATAGGATAACTAGGAACAGTTGAACTTCCAACAATAGAGACCTCATCTAATGCTATAGACCAAGTAGCCCCATTGTCAAAACTTATTTGTGAAACCCCGTTGGAAATTTTATACTTGATCTCCGGATTAGGGTTTTCTTGATAAGCTGTCGTTGTTAAGGGATGACCGCCAACTGTTACTGAGTGCCCCGCAATCATAAAAGTTCTGACCGTAGGAGAATAGTTGTAGTCAATAAGTGATTCGAATGACAAATTTTGCTGACTTAAATCTTGGTTGGTTAGAGAGGTAATATTGTTATCGTTCATAAATTTAACGATAGTTTTTAAATCCTCCATCTTTAATCCACCTTTTATAGCATTACTTGATTTTGAAGATAAGACTTCCATTTCTTCTGCCAGTTGGGCAAAATTCAGTATTGTTCTTTTCATGAGTACATTAATTTATGTAAGTGTAATTATATTTAATTATTTGCACTCCTTCATTATAAAAAAGAGCGCAAAAGTTTGATATACTTATTTTGGTTAAATTGAGAC
>NZ_LGEL01000123.1 GCF_001636695.1 Pedobacter panaciterrae | reverse complement strand
AGATGTGTATAAGAGACAGTTTATAGATTGACTGAATCAGATTTCCTATGCTGAAATCATTAAGCAAAACTTTATAAGCTAAAAACACTGCTCACAGTGCTTAAATCAAATAAAAAAACCTGACAACTAAATAGATAGCTTATTATCTTTTGTTCTGTCTGAAAATAAAAGCAGCCAGCATTGCAGCAACCGCCAGACCAGAAAACCCAGGAAATAAAATAAATAAATACAAAAGACCACAAACTGCAGCTATTGCTACCATAAATAATACGCCTTGTAGCGGAGTATCCATTTTAAATGCTGCAATTAAAGCTAAGATTAGAAAGGCTAAAGCCAGAATATTTAAAAACATATACAAAGATGAGTTTTCAATGTTAAGTTAATGTTAACAAAACTCAATTTTGAAATATTCAAAATAAAAAAGAGGGTATTCAAAAAGGTAAGGGCGTGATAGCTCGTTTTTCGTCATCTCGTTTTCCGTCATCTCGACGATAGGAGAGATCTCTTGATCAAGTTTCTGCAAATTAGCATAACCAAGAGATCTCTCCTATCGTCGAGATGACGGAAAACGAAATGACGAAAAACGAGATGACGAAAACGAACTACCGAGATTTAACTAAAATTAATACTCATCATTTAAAGCAAAAACAGGCTTTCTATGCATCCATTTGCCACCTGTAAAATCAGGGAAGTCTACCGTCTCGTTTCCAAGTTCAATAGATTGTTCGCTTAAAGGGGTAATTGCACTCCAGGCTGCTGCATCATAAACATCTAATGGAGTAGCAGTATTACGTTTAATAGATTCAATAAAAGCATGGATCACAAAGAAATCCATACCACCATGACCTGCTCCCTGCGCGTCATTCCCGTATTTTTTCCAAAGCGGATGATCATATTTATCTAACCATTGATCAGCCGGATCCCATTGATGAGGTTTACTTACTCCCTCAACATAAACACCTTTGTTTACATCCATCCACAAGCCTTTGGTTCCCTGAACCCTAAAGCCCAATGAATATGGTCTTGGTAAATTGGTATCATGCTGAAGGATTAAAGTTTCGCCATTGGCACAGTCAATAGTAGTAGTAACAATATCACCCAAACGGAAATTTACTTTAGCATTCGGATGGTCGGCCCCACCCTTATCTACTATATAATTATGTAATCCTCTCGACTTCGTTGCAAAAGAATTTAATTTCAAAAATCGGTTTCCGCGGTTTATGTCAATGTAATTAGCTATTGGACCTATACCATGAGTCGGGTATAAATCTCCATTTCTATGCACAGAGTGATTTGTTCTCCATTTTGCCTCAGAAAAACCCTTCTCATTAAATTCAACGCCACCACCGTAAGGCTTCACACCATCATTAAATTTAACTTCGCGTAAATCGTGCTGATAACCACCCTGAAGGTGAAGAATCTCGCCAAACAAACCTTGTCTAACCATATTTAATGCTGCAAGCACATCTCTTCTGTAGCATACATTTTCAAGCATCATTACATGCGCATTGTTCTTTTCTGCAGCATGAACTACATCCCAGTGATCTTGTAGCGTTATACCTAAAATAACTTCAGTAGCAACATATTTAATACCTGCCTCAATAGAAGTAATGATCATTTGCTTGTGTAACTCCCACGGAGTAGCAATTAATACTGATTGCAAACCTTTAGTTTCCAGCATTTTTTTCCAGGCATTGTCATCACCTGTAAAAATTTTAGGCATTGGTTTTCCACTCTTTGCAATCAATGCCTTAGCTGTATTAAGCATTCTTGGCTCTACATCGCAAATGGCTACTAAATCCACATCATCTCTCTTTAATAGCAAATCAAGGTGATTTTGACCACGTAAGCCCACACCAATTATTGCTATTTTAACCTTATCTGCCTTTGAGCTTGCAAATAATGGATTCTCTGGCAAAATAGTAACAGCTGCTGCAGTTAGCCCTGAGTTTCTAACAAATTCTCTTCTGTTCATAATTTATTTAGTTCTTTTCTACGTTTAGGTTAGTTTTTTATACTTTCTCCCTTTTCTCTATGAGAAGAATATGACACAAGGTATATACTATATCATCAATCACTAAATCAAAGACAGAAAAAAAACACGCAAACGTTTGATATTTTGCCATTAATGGCTTTTTTAAATGCAACCAATAAAAATTATCAGGAATCGAATATTTAATTGAGCCAGTTTTCTCAAAAACAACTAAATTCTAATATTTTCTAAAAAATTAAAGGCTTTTTTAAGTGATACATCCCTATTTTAGCAATAGATCTTATTCACTTACCGATAGAAATATTAAAAATTTTGCAGACAAACGTTTGCGTGATTTTATGTGTATATTGGTCTAAATCAATTAATAAAACAGTTTTTTATTAAAATTGTAAGGTTATTCAAAGTTTATTATAATATTTGGCCATAATGTCTGATAAACCAACAACCATAAAAGAAATTGCTAAAATCCTCAAGATTTCGGTTTCAACCGTATCCAGAGCATTAAATGACCACTCAAGTATTGGGTTGACTACAAAAATGCGTGTTAAAAAGCTAGCTTCAGAGCTCAATTACGAGCCAAATCAGAAAGCTATCCAGTTTTTACACGGGAAATCATTTATTATTGGGGTTATTTTACCAGAACTATCAGAATCGTTCTTTTCAACAGCCATAAGTGGAATAGAAGATATCGCTTACAAAAGAAATTATACTGTACTGTTAGCTCAATCGCACGACGACGCAGAAAGAGAGAAACTTCTTGTTGAGAAAATGAAAACTCAAAGGGTTGATGGGCTACTTGTATCTGTTTCAAAAACTACCAGTACATATGAGCATTTCGAAATCTTTAAAAGGTTAAACATACCTGTCGTATTTTTCGATCGCATCCCCCCTGTTAAGGATATACATTACGTTGCCTCTAATTTGGAAACCGGAACTTACGAAGCTGTAAATTTCTTATTGAAAAAAGGCCATCGTACCATTGGCATGATAAACGGACCCAACACCCTGGTTGCCAGCCACGAAAGAAAAGAGGGCTATATTAAGGCAATGTTATCAAATCGTTTAAAATTTGATCCAACGCTAATCATCAACTCCGATCTAACAGAAGCAGGAACAATCGAAGTGATGGATAACATGCTCAATCACCGCAGAAAACCTACTGCTATAGTAACATTTAATGACTACGTGGCTCTTTTTGCTATCAGGTATACCAGATCGCTTAACTTAAACGGAATCGATTTTGTTAGCTATGCAAACCTGCCTATTATCAACTATATGGACTATACTCCAATAGCCTCTGTTGAGCAATTTCCATACAAGCAAGGGAAAAAAGCAGCTGACATTCTCATCGACTTAATAAACAAACCTAAAAATGAGTCGGGAGCTGATCAGGCCTTCTTTAATGTCGTTGTAGAGTCTGTACTTGTTATAAACGACCCTAAGTAATTTTGCGCAACCGTTTGCACACCAGTTTAATAAACTGAATTAGTTAGGTTTGGGTAAAACAATCAAAATTCTATTAAGCGCATGTTCGAAAATATTTTACCATTGTATGGGTTAAACTCAGATAAAGCTACTGTAAAACTATTTGGCGATGGGTTAATTAACCATACTTGGAAAGTAACAACCGATACCCAAAACTATATATTACAAAAAGTAAACAACGAGGTGTTTAAAATACCCAGGGATATTGACAGGAATATATCACTGATCAAAGAGTATCTAGATGTAAAATATCCTAACTATTTATTTGTATCACCCGTAAGCGACTTAAATGGAAGATCTCTTTTAGATATCGACAACGGTTATTACAGATTGTTTCCTTTTATTGAAGGCTCAACCTCACTTAATTCTTTAACGAACAGGAAAGAAGCATATGAGGCTGCAAAACAATTTGGTAAGTTTTCTAAAATCCTTGCCGGATTTGACGCTACGCAGCTAGGTATCACCATCCCTGATTTTCATAACTTAAAATTAAGATACAGCCAATTCCAGATTGCTTGTAAAAATGCATCTGCAGACCGGTTGGAGAAAGCTAAAGACAGTATTACGTTCATTACTGAGAACAAAGATATTGTTGATACCTACACTAATATCGTTTCCAACAATGAGATTCCTTTGAGGGTAATACACCATGATACCAAAATAAACAACGTATTATTCGATGAAAGGAATAACGGCTTATGTGTTATAGATCTGGACACTGTAATGCCTGGTTATTTTATCAGTGATGTTGGCGATATGATGAGAACATATCTAGCCGAAGCCAGCGAAGAAGAAACGGATCTTTCAAAAATAAGTATCAGAAAAGAATTCTATACTGCTATTTATGATGGCTATATGGAAGAAATGAAAGATGTATTAACAGAAACTGAAAAACAGTACTTCACTTATTCTGGTAAATTCATCATTTACATGCAGGCAATTCGCTTTTTAACCGATTACCTACAAAATGATGTCTATTACGGCGCGAAATATGAAGGTCATAATTTTAACAGAGCGATCAATCAGATTAAGCTATTAAAAGAATATATAAAATTAGAAAAAGAGCTGTTATAAAGTTCCCGTTATCTCGACGTTAGGAGCTATATAAAACGATCGTCATCTCGACGTTAGGAGCTATATAAAACGATCGTCATCTCGACGTTAGGAGAGATCTCTTGATTATGCTAAAACAAGAGATCTCTCCTAACGTCGAGATGACGAGAGTATTCGAGATGACGAGAGTATTCGAGATGACGGGAATATTCAAAATGACGGGAATATTCAAAATGGCAGGAATATTCGAAATGAAGTATTCAAAATGACGGCGACTTTATAAACAGCGGCTTCAACTACTTAACAAACCTCTCTAAATTCATTGAAAAAGTTGCTGTAAAAAATCTGGTGATCTGCTTACTCCGATTCTCAATTATAGCGTTATCAGAAACAATCCTGTATAAATTATTACCCTGATTAAGCAAGTCATTTGCTCTTAGACTCACTGAGACCCTATTATTCTTAAAAAAGCTCTTATAAATGCTTGCATTAATCAATAAGGGACTATTCACACCCGATGTATACCCACTCGTAAAATTCTTGGAAGCATCAATTGAAGTACTAAAAGACTTACGGATTTTAAACGTACAATTCATACTTAAACTCCAGCTTTCTAAATTTCTGGGTTTAAAACTCGCAATAGTATAGCTATTCTCACTATATGAATAAGAGGCAGAAGCACCGGCTGATAGAGACTTTAATTGCATATTTAACCCCAAGTTCTGAAAATAATTAAGACCACTATTGTTATTTTTCACATTATCGGTAAACACTACTGAATTTGACAGACCAACATTACCTCTAAAAGAAACACTATACTTACGTTTAGCAAAAGGTATACTAATATTATAATTGCTATTTATATTGTAATTGCCATTTACATTCAGGAAATGCGTTTCCTGCTTTAAGCCATTTAAAGTATCCTTAATCAGTACAATATTGCTTACCACCTGATTTTGAGTTGTACCTGCAGCAATACCTATCTGCAATGACTTCCCGGTAGTAAGCCCAAACAAGCTATAATTTACATTTGCTGAATGTCTGAATGATGTTTTCAATTCCGGATTACCAATAATTACATTTTGCAGATTCCTGGTATCCGGTACCGGCTGAAGTTGTTCAAATCTGGGTGCATTACTATTCCCATTATAATTCATATTTACCGACTGCGTTTTGGTAATCACATAACTAAAGTTTGCTGATGGAGATGAATTGAAAGTTTTTTGATTAATCTTATCTGCTCTTCCTTCATAACTGCCAATCAACACATTTGGCTGCAAGGTAAAACCAATACCATAATTGATCTTCCTTGAATTGTACCTGTATCCACCCCTTACATTCTGGTTGATAAAAGTAGACGTATAAATATTACTTAAGGAATCAATAAAGCTTATCTTCCCGTTTATATCCTTAACTCTTGTTTCCAATTCATTATTTGTAGAATTCAAACTGAACGAGTAAGAAAACTCCAGACTCTTGCGTATAGTATCCTTTGGTTTACTTAACGACAATGAATAATTGAACCCTGCATTAATTCCTCTGTTCCCATTTCTGGTTTCAACCAATCTGTTTAATAAAGAGTCCTTGATCTTCTCATTTGTTACCTGATCATAATAATCAATATCAGTTAGAATATCCTGATTTCCTCGGGATCCACCTACCCTGCCCGAAAAATTAAATGTCATTCTCCCCTTTTTCCCCTTACTATTTAGCCCCCAACTTACATTCGTATTTATGTTTGGACTATGCTGTTTTGAACTGGTAGCTGTAAAAAAATCCTGGCGGATTACTCCGCTTTGCAGAGACGAAGAAGCATTAGTTGAACTTCCATTTGATAAGCCGGCTCCTAAACCTGCTTGAAAAAACTTCCCATTTTCATTACTTGTAAGCCCCAAATTCACATTATGATTGCTATTCCCCGAATTACTTTTGTTCTCGTTAATACTATTTATAGTACCTAAGCTATTAGCGCTTTCAACATTACTAAAATTGGTATTTTCAAAAGTGCTATTACCAAGGTTATATCCTGCATTTAAATAAAGCTTTTTAGTGATATTATCAGCATAGCTTACCGATCCATTAGCACTATTATTAATCTGAGCTGCATTATTTGTGTTGTTAAATGACCCATTGGCACTAATTTGCTTGCGCCCCTTCCAAAGGTTGCCATTTCCATTTAAACCGTAACTATTGCTGGTGGCTGCACTTGTTCTAATGTTGCCAAATGTCCCCCTGTCCTTTCCTGGTTTAGTAACCAGATTAAGGATTTTCGTGGGCTCTCCAACTTTCATTCCTGTAAAATTAGCTTCATCACCATAGTCATCAATTACCTGAACATGAGAAAATATGCTCGATGGCAACTTTTTAATGAACTCAGCAACATTACTTGTAAAAAAATCCTTTCCGTTTACCCTGAGTCTGGTAAGTTCCTTGCCCATAGAAGTAACCTTTCCATTCTCGTCAACTACCATACCAGGGAATTGTTTCAGAAGGTCTTCTACATAATCACCCTCCCTTATTACAAACGCATCTGTATTGTACTCAATGGTATCAGTCATTACCTTTATAGGGGTAACCTTGCCTTTAATTACCACTTCATCGAGCATGTTAGACTCCGTTTTGAGTATGATATCACCCAGATCAACATGTTTTTGTTTCTCCTGAAAATTAATACTTGAAGCATAGGGCTTATAGCCAATACTGCGAACCAGCAGATCAGAACTCTGAGTTGAAATATTAGAAATAGAAAAATCACCCTCCTTATCGGCAATTACAGTCAACGTATCTTTGCCTGTAATTACCCTAACGTAGGATCCTGGTATTCCCTGATTGGTACTATCTTTAACACTACCTTTAATCTGTCTCTTATACACATCTCCGAGC
>NZ_LGEL01000124.1 GCF_001636695.1 Pedobacter panaciterrae | reverse complement strand
GTATGGTTTTGTCGACTGTTAGCGTTTATTAAGGGTTTTTCATAGTTCAATCATTCACTACGTTAAACAAAGGCTTATGCAAGAAGAAGAAGTATTATTAAAAGAAAACAAAGACCGTTTTGTTCTTTTACCGATTAAATATCCGGCAATTTGGGAAATGTATAAAAAGAGTGAAGCTAGTTTTTGGACAGCGGAAGAAATTGATCTTTCGGACGACCAGAAGCATTGGGATAACTTAAATGACGGCGAGAGGCACTTTATTTCTCATATTTTGGCTTTCTTCTCTGCCAGTGATGGTATTGTAAACGAAAACCTTGCAGTAAATTTTATGAGTGAAGTTCAGTTGCCTGAAGCACGTTGCTTTTACGGGTTCCAGATCATGATGGAAAACATCCACTCAGAAACTTATGCATTGTTAATTGATACTTATATAAAAGATCCTGATGAAAAGGATAGATTATTCCACGCAATAGAAACCGTTCCTTGTGTTAAGAGAAAAGCGGAATGGGCATTACGCTGGATAGAAGGTGGTAACTTTGCAGAGCGTTTGGTAGCTTTTGCGGCTGTTGAAGGAATTTTCTTTAGTGGTAGTTTCTGCTCTATATTCTGGTTAAAAAAACGTGGTTTAATGCCAGGTTTAACATTCAGTAATGAGCTCATCTCAAGAGATGAAGGTTCACATTGCGAATTTGCTTGTTTATTGTATGGCATGCTTAAAAATAAGCTTACAGAAGAACAAGTTCACGGTATCATTAAAGATGCTGTAGAAATAGAAAAAGAATTTATTACAGATGCCTTACCCGTGGCATTGATTGGAATGAATGCAAAACTGATGTCGCAGTATATTGAGTTTGTTGCAGACAGATGGGTGCAAGAGCTTGGTTATACTAAAATCTATAATGCAACCAATCCATTTGATTTTATGGAGATGATATCACTACAAGGTAAAACGAATTTCTTTGAAAAAAGAGTTGGTGATTACCAGAAAAGTGGTGTATTAACCTCTACAGAAGATAAAGCTGCGGCTTTCTCTTTAGACGATGATTTTTAAAACTTATCGGGTTAGGCGATAAGTAATATAAATAAATAATTAATTCGGTGCCTATGCTGGGTTTGCTCATCACAAATCCAATATGCACCATAAATACCTGAAAAATATGTTTGTAATAAAAAGAGATGGCCGTAAGGAAGCGGTAAGGTTTGACAAAATAACTGCCCGTATTGAAAAGTTATGCTATGGTTTTAATGCTGAACTTGTAGATCCGATAGATGTAGCCAAGAAGGTGATTGAAGGTTTATATGATGGGGTTACAACTTCTGAATTGGATAACCTTGCAGCTGAAACCGCAGCCTCTTTAACAACCAAACACCCGGATTACGCTTTACTGGCTTCACGTATAGCTGTATCTAACCTTCATAAGAATACAACTAAATCTTTCTCTAAAACTATGGAGATGTTGTATAATTATATTGACTCTAAAACAGGTAAATCAGCCTCTCTTATTGCTGATGATGTTTGGGAAGTAATTAAAGAAAATGCTGATACCCTTGACAGCACAATTATATATGACAGAGATTTTGGTTTTGATTATTTCGGCTTCAAAACGCTTGAAAAATCTTATCTGTTAAAGGTAGACGGACAGATAGTTGAACGTCCTCAGCATTTATTTATGCGTGTGTCTGTTGGAATCCACAAAGGTGATATTGAAAGCGCTATAGCTACATATAACCTGATGAGTGAGCGTTGGTTTACCCATGCTACTCCTACCTTATTTAATGCAGCTACTCCTAAGCCTCAAATGTCATCATGCTTCTTGTTAACCATGCAGGATGATAGCATTGAAGGTATTTATGATACATTGAAACAAACAGCTAAGATATCTCAAAGTGCTGGTGGTATTGGTTTAAGTATCCATAACATCCGCGCTACCGGTTCTTATATTGGTGGTACTAATGGAACAAGTAATGGTATTGTGCCAATGCTAAAGGTATTTAATGATACTGCACGTTATGTAGATCAAGGCGGAGGTAAGCGTAAAGGTGCTTTTGCAATTTATTTAGAGCCTTGGCATGCTGATGTATTAAGCTTCTTAGACCTGCGTAAAAACCATGGTAAAGAAGAATTACGTGCACGCGATTTGTTCTATGCACTATGGGTTTGCGATTTGTTCATGAGACGTGTGGAAGAGAACGGCGACTGGAGCTTGTTCTGCCCGCATGAAGCACCAGGCCTGGCTGATTGCTTTGGCGAAGAGTTTGATGCTTTATATGAGCGTTATGAAAAAGAAGGAAGAGCACGTAAAACCATCAAAGCTCAGGAATTATGGTTTGCTATCCTTGATTCACAAATTGAAACAGGAACCCCTTATTTATTGTATAAAGATGCTGCAAACAGTAAGTCTAATCAGCAAAACCTGGGTACAATTAAGAGTTCTAACCTTTGTACAGAAATTATTGAGTATACCTCTAAAGATGAAGTTGCAGTTTGTAACCTTGCATCTTTAGCCTTACCCAGATATGTAATCAACGGTGAATTTGATCACCAAAAATTATATGATGTTACTTATCAGACTACTTTAAACCTGAACAAGATCATCGATTACAACTACTATCCCGTAGAAGAAGCTAAAAACTCGAACATGCGCCACAGACCAATTGGTTTAGGTGTACAAGGTTTAGCTGATGCATTTATTTTAATGCGCCTGCCTTTTGAAAGTGAAGGAGCACGTGAATTGAACAAAGAAATCTTTGAAACAATTTATTTTGCTGCGATGACTGCTTCTCATGATCTTGCGGTTAAAAATGGTCCTTACCAAACATTTAAAGGTTCTCCTTTATCTGAAGGTAAATTCCAATTCGACCTTTGGAATGTGAAACCAGATAGCGGTAGATGGGATTGGGAAACTTTACGTGAGAAAGTGGTTAAAGATGGCGTTTACAATTCATTACTTGTTGCTCCAATGCCTACAGCTTCTACTTCGCAGATTTTGGGTAACAATGAGTGCTTTGAGCCATATACTTCTAATATCTATACCAGAAGGGTATTGAGCGGTGAGTTTATTGTTGTTAACAAGCACTTATTAAAAGACCTTGTAGCTTTAGGTTTATGGACTCCGGCTATGAAAGACAGAATTATTTTAGCTAATGGTTCTATTCAGGACATTGCTGAGATTCCTGATTACATTAAAGAATTGTACAAAACAGTTTGGGAAATAAAAATGCGTAGCATTATTGATATGGCTGCTGACAGGGGCGCTTATATCTGCCAGTCTCAGTCTCTAAACTTATTCATTAATGCGCCAAATACTTCTAAATTAACTTCAATGCATTTCTATGCCTGGAAAAAAGGATTGAAAACAGGTATGTATTACCTGCGTACTCAAGCTGCTTCTCAGGCTGTTAAATTTACAGTTGAGAATCAGGCAGGTAAAAACATGGAGCCAGTAATTCCTGAGCACATTGAACAAAGCGCAGAAGAAATTGTTGAAGGACCAGTTTGCTCGATGGAAGAAGGTTGCATCAGCTGTTCAGGTTAATAATTATTTGATAATTAATATATTTAAAGAGCAGGTACCAATACCTGCTCTTTTTTTGTGCTTCCTTCTTCTGAAATAAATTACCAATGACAGGTTATTTAAAACTTTCGTCATCTCGACGATAGGAGAGATCTCTTGAACTATACTTAAACAAGAGAATCTCTCCTGTCGTCGAGATGACGATGTGAGCTATATCATGCTGTCATTGCCATTTTTTTGTTTTTTCTAATGCCAGGCTCTCAGAATGACGAACTAAATAAACCATAAAGGTATCTATCTGGAGATGCAAACAGGTAAGATTCACCTCAGACTCAAGTCAGACTCTCCTTAGACTCGGTTAGACTATTGTCTAACAAAATTCCTTTTTCATTCTTAATATAATCTGCAACGAGCTTTATGTTTAATATCCTATTTGTCATTTTTAACAGGCAACCAGGCATCATTAGTTTCTGATCTTGTATCTTTGTGGTCAATGGCTAAACACGAAATCATACCTTGCGAACGTTGTGGTACACCAATAGAGTGTAAAGCTAACTCGTACACTAAATGCCAGTGTATTGTTGTACAGCTGAACTTAAATGAGGTACAGTACATTAGTGAGTTACACGATGGTTGCTTATGCGCTAAATGCCTGTTTGAGCTTCAGCAGGAGTACAGGGATGCCGTTGCTTCGTAAGTATTAGCCGGTTTTGAGCCTCCTATCTTTTATTTTTTTTGGCTAACTTTGCGTCAAATTATTTGTTAACAAAGAATGGCAAAAGTACAAGTTGGATTGGTGCAGATGAGCTGTACCAGTAATAAACAAGAAAATTTAGATAAAGCAATTTTAAAAATCAGGGAAGCAGCAGCAAAAGGCGCACAAATTGTGTGTTTGCAAGAACTTTTTACTTCCCTATACTTTTGTGATGTTGAAGATTATGACAACTTCAATTTGGCTGAGGCTATTCCCGGGCCTTCCACAGATGCTTTACAAGTCGTTGCTAAAGAATTGGGTGTAGTGATTATTGCTTCTTTATTCGAGAAGCGTACGGCAGGCCTATATCACAATACAACAGCTGTTTTAGATGCTGATGGAACTTATCTTGGCAAGTACCGTAAAATGCACATTCCTGATGATCCTGCTTTTTATGAAAAGTTTTACTTCACACCGGGTGATTTAGGTTATAAAGTTTTTCAAACAAAATTTGCTAAAATCGGTATTTTAATCTGCTGGGATCAGTGGTATCCTGAAGCATCACGCATTACTGCTTTGATGGGTGCAGAGATTATGTTTTATCCAACAGCGATAGGCTGGGCTACAGATCAGGATGAGGAAACAAACCAGGATCAATATAATGCATGGCAGACTATTCAGCGTTCTCACGCTGTTGCCAATGGAGTACCAGTAGTGAGCGTAAACCGTGTTGGACTTGAACAAGATGGAGCTATGAAGTTCTGGGGTGGAAGTTTTGCAACAAATGCTCAGGGTAGATTGCTTTATTTGGGTTCACATGATAATGAAGAAACTAAAGTAGTGGAATTGGATTTATCTGAGTCTGATTTCTTCCGTAAACATTGGCCTTTTTTAAGAGATCGTAGAATAGATTCTTATCAGCCAATTACTAAAAGATTTATTGACGAAGATTAAGATTTAAAAATGTCATCATTTAACGAAGTAATATTTAACAGCAGTCCGAAGAAACTAGGCTTTAGCTTTCCTGCTGAATGGGAAAAACATGATGCAACATGGTTAAGTTGGCCCCATAAGGAAGAATCATGGCCAGGTAAGATCGAAGCTATATATGAGCCTTATTGCCAGTTTATTAAAATTGTGGCAACTGGTGAAAAAGTAAGGATTAACATTAACAATGAAGAGACTAAAGCTTTTGCTATTTCTGAATTGGAAAAGGTAGGGGCTGATTTAAGCCAGATAGAATTTTATTTTAATCCAAGTAATGATGCGTGGTGCAGAGATCATGGGCCAGCTTTTTTACTAAATAGGGCGACCGGAAAAAAAGCAATCGTGGATTGGGGATATAATGCGTGGGGAGGTAAATACCCTCCTTATGACCTTGACGATGTAATTCCAACCAAAATAGCTGAGC
Source organism: Pedobacter panaciterrae (assembly GCF_001636695.1). Classification (GTDB taxonomy): domain Bacteria; phylum Bacteroidota; class Bacteroidia; order Sphingobacteriales; family Sphingobacteriaceae; genus Pedobacter; species Pedobacter panaciterrae_A. The sequence continues at coordinate 2,194 of NZ_LGEL01000124.1, read as the reverse complement.
ATTTTAATTTATCTGTTTATCATCCTGATATTGTGATGGAGGGAGGATCTGTTGAGTTTAATGGTGCAGGAACAATACTTACAACTACGGCATGTTTGCTAAACGAAAATAGAAACCCCCATTTAAGTAAGGAGCAGATTGAAGTTTACCTAAAAGAATTTTATGGTGCTGAACAAGTTTTGTGGTTAGGAGATGGAATAGTTGGGGATGATACCGATGGTCATATTGACGACATTACCCGTTTCATTAACGAGGATACAGTTTTAACAGTTGTAGAGAGCAATCCGTTAGATGAGAATTATCTGCTGTTACAGGAGAATCTGGAGGCACTAAAGACTTTAAGATTATTAAACGGGAAACCTCTGAATATTGTGAAATTGCCAATGCCTTCTCCGGTAATCCATGAGGATACCAGACTGCCGGCATCATACGCTAATTTTTATATTGCCAATGCTGCGGTAATTGTGCCCACTTTTAGAGATGTGAATGATGAAAAAGCTTTGGAAATTATACAAAGTGTTTTCCCTGATAGAAAAGTTGTAGGAATTGATTCAACAGATATTATTTGGGGATTAGGCAGTTTTCATTGCCTGAGTCAACAGGAGCCAACTATCTAATTGCTTTTATAATTGATATAATTAATTGAATATAACCAAACAAGAAATACAGATGAAGTTATTAGAAGGAAAAACAGCACTTGTTACAGGTGCATCTAAAGGAATTGGCCGCAAAATAGCGGAGAAGTTTGCAGAACATGGCGCTAATGTGGCTTTTACTTATTTATCATCGGTAGAAAAGGGAGAGGCTTTAGAACAAGAGTTACAAAGTTTTGGAACAAAAGTAAAAGGATATCGTTCCGATGCTTCTAAGTTTGATGAAGCAGAGAAACTGATCAATGATATTGTAGCTGATTTTGGCGCATTGGATATTGTGGTAAATAATGCAGGTATAACGAAGGATGGTTTACTGATGAGAATGAGTGAGGAGAACTGGGATGAAGTGATTAATGTAAACTTGAAATCCGTATTTAATGTGTCTAAGGCTGCTTCAAAGGTGATGATGAAAGCGCGTAAGGGATCTATCATTAACATGAGTTCTGTAGTGGGTGTTCAAGGGAATGCAGGACAGGCTAATTATGCTGCGTCTAAAGCAGGTATAATAGGATTTTCTAAGTCGTTGGCTAAGGAATTAGGCTCACGTAATATCCGTACCAATGTTATTGCTCCAGGGTTTATTCGTACTGAAATGACAGAGGTATTAGATCCGAAAGTAGTACAGGGCTGGGAAGACGGTATTCCTTTGAAAAGAGCAGGTGAGACTGAGGATGTAGCAAATGCATGCGTGTTCCTTGCCTCTGATATGAGTTCATATGTTACCGGTCAGGTATTGTCTGTTTGCGGCGGAATGTTGTAAGTCAAAAATAAAGATTTAAAACGGGTGTCGGAATTGATTTCTGATACCCGTTTTTATTTAAATTGATAGACGTTGTTAAGTGCCATTACCTGTGGTACTTGTTTATGTTTTTCAAAATACTTATATCCCTGTTGAAGGTTTGTCCAGAAATTCTTGTATTGAGGAAATCTTGGTAAATACTTATTGAGGTTAGTGTCAGTTATTTTGAACGGAAAGATATGAACCGGGATTTGAGTTTGTCCCCCGTTTCGCGCTTCAACAGCTAATATATAAAGTTCTTTTATCTTATCATCTGTTATTGGAATGCAACCAACAGTTACACATTTTCCATGAATGTAAATGTCGCTGCCCGGTTTTTCGTGAGCACTCCTTAACAAATCGATGCTGTTAGGATAGTTTAGTCCTAAAGACAAGTGGAAATTACTTAGAGGATTAAATGCATTAATGTAATAGAATCCTTCGGGGGTTTGCAGATCTCCCTCTTTTAATTTGGGGCCCAGAATACCTGAATGCTGACAAAAGGAATATACTTTAAATAACTTGTACCGGTTTTGTGTATCCTCTTTTAACCAAATCTCTAGCTTCTCCTCGGCCTTGTATGCCGCTATATATATACTGAATCTGTCTCTTATATGATCGTTTTTAAGTTCCTTTTGCAGATTATTCCATTTCTCATCGTAAGCTTGTTTAACACGTTCAAATGTTAATTGCTGTGTTTTAAAGTTAGACTGGGCAAGCACAGATGTAGACATACTTATTAGACTGTCTCTTATACACATCT
>NZ_LGEL01000122.1 GCF_001636695.1 Pedobacter panaciterrae | reverse complement strand
CGGTACTGTTCATTCATAGATAAGTGCAAACTTAGTCATAAATTTAGATTATGATTTAAATATGCTAAATTTGACGATTCATCTATCAGATTTGAAACAATTTTTAACAGGTTCATACAACCGTATAAAAGACACCAATATCTTATCGAATTTTGCGAATCTGAGTAGTATTCAGCTTTCGAATGTATTGCTGCTGCTGCTCATCTTTCCCCTGATCACCCATAAAATTGGCATTGAAGCTTTTGGCTTTGTCATGCTAGCCAATTCATTTTCCCAATTGGCTGGAACCGTTGTTAATTACGGCACCAACCAGACCGGGATCAGAGACATCGCCGGCAACATCAATGATCCTGAAAAACTCAGCACCGTATTTTACAACACCTTATGGATCAGACTGCTGTTCTTTATGGCCTATATCGCATTTGTATACCTAATGCAATGGTTCAACATTAAGTATTATTTATTTATACTTTACGCCATTCCACTGGTACTCTCAGAGGTGCTGAATCCTCTCTTTTTCTTCATAGGAATTGAAAAATTAAAAGTTTACAACATTTCAAATCTTGCTTCAAAAGTATTGTCTATTATTCTGCTGATCTTCTTTATAAAAGATGCCAGGGATGCGGAATGGGTAAATTTTATTATGGGAATGGCCACTGTGGTGACTTTTTCATACCTCCTGCTCAATGCAATCCCGAAGTTTAAGCTTTCTTTTCGGCTTCCGGTAAAGACTGATATTTGGAGAATTACCAGAGACAACTTTTACCTCACCATAAATAACATCTCTACTAATCTGCAACAATCCATTATCATTTTTGCTTTGGGTAAATGGGGCAATGCCTCCTGGCTTGGAGCATATACGCTTTGCGATAAAGTAGTCGGGTCTTCGAGGATCCTTCTCATTACTGTGTCCAATGCCGTTTATCCAAAATCTACCCAGCTGTATAAAGAGAGTACTAAATTATGGAAGGTATACCGGCAGCGGATGCAGCTGATTATCGCAGGGATTTTCTTTATCGGATCTGTACTGCTCTTTGTGTTTGCGGGTTTTGCAGTGCGCATATTATCCGGTGAGGAAAATGAAACAGCCATTATCTATTTAAGGACAATGGCATTATTCCCTGCCATTTCTGCTTTAAACGTATTAAATGTACTGGATCAACTGCTCAAAAATAATAGTGTTTACATTTTCAGGATCGCAATGATCTTGTTTGCATTTTCTATGGTTCTTGCATTCCTGCTCTTACATTATGCCAATTATAAATGGTTTGGTTCATTTACAGTAATTATTGAACTTTGCGCCTTGTTTATGTATCAATATGTGGTAAAGAAACCCGCCATCCAAAATGTCTAAACCTGTAGCCCTGATCCTGCTCAACTGGAATACTCCGAAATACACGACAGCTTGTATAAAATCTGTCCTGCAATACTGCGATCAGAATCATTTTGACATCGTCGTCACTGACAACGGATCTACAGATGGCTCGTTAACGATTTTACAAAATCAATTCCCGGACCTCATTTATCTAGACAACAAGGAAAATCTGGGCTTTGCAGAAGGAAACAACCGTGCGATAGAATATAGCATCAGTAAAGGTTACACTTACTCCCTGATCATGAATACAGATACGCTGGTTGACAGCGATATCATCAGTAAGTTACTGCAGCACATGCAAAGTCACCCTGAAGCTGCTGCTGTTCAGCCTGCAATTTATTGGATGCATGAAAGAAATAAGATCTGGAATGGGGATTCGTATGTAAACTTTGTACTTGGGTTTACCTATAACAGGAAAAATACCCCTGAGCCGGCGGATGAACACGATTACAAAAAAGTAGAATGGGTTACCGGCTGCTGTTGCCTGATAAGAAATGAAGTATTGAGGAAGACCGGTGGTTTTAACAAGAAATTCTTTTTGTACTACGAAGATGTAGAGCTATCCTTCAGACTGCGCAATGAAGGTTATGAACTTCACTATCTGCCTTCCTGCAAAATGTACCATGAGGCTGGTGCTTCAGGAAAAGAGAAAAAAGGTAATGAAGGGACATTAAGTCCTGTTATCCATTACTACGTAAACAGAAATAAGATCTGGTTTTTACGTGGATATGGTAAGCCGTTATTTTACCCCATAATTTTTCTTTACCATGCGCCCTATTACCTTTCCTTATACGCTTATTTTAAGTTAAGGGGAAGAAATAAAAAAGCCGAATATTTATTTAAAGGATTGAAAGATGGATTTTTCACTCCGAAAAACTTAATTTGGCCATCAAAACCATAAATTCAACAAAGAACTGACTATGTTTATTTTTCCTCTGATCTTCATTTGTTCTTTTATAATGGCAATAAGGGAGATCTTAAGGGGGCATAGAGATGGCTTGTTGTTGTTCCTGATCTTTGGCTTATCGATGTACACAACAGCGATGTCTGTTGCCTTCAGTTTAGGATTAAAAGACCTTATCCCGGTTTTCCAGTTTTTCAAGGAGCTGATGATTCTTAGTGTTTTAGGACTAAACCTGATGGCACTAACTACAAAGCCAAGGTTCCATTTAATAGATTACCTCATCATGGGATTCTTTGCCTATACATTATTATATGCATTAGCTCCTATTGGCGAACAAGGTTTTGTAAACAGGCTCATTGCATTTAAGAGTACTTCATTTTATGTCCTTGTTTATTTTACCGGCCGCCTGATTAATTATAAGCAGATTTACATCAACAAATATTTCAGCTATATCATTTTGCTTACCATAGCTGCCGGTGTTGTTGTTATTGTTGAATACCTGATGAACCAGCACCTTCAAACCCGGACCGGATATGCAGAGTACAGTTACTATTTCTTTAATTTTGAACCTAGTGGCAGCTACGGTCTGACAACGACTTTTGAATCGGAAGGCGGTTACAAGCGTTTTGCAAGTTTCTTCGCGAATCCTCTGGAACATGCGGCAGCAACTTTGCTGGCCCTGGCAGTGATTGGGGCCCTATACACCCGTGATGATAATAAACTCAATCTGAACACAATTGGCCTGATCGCCCTTGGGGCATCATTTGTATCTATTGTGCTTGCGCTTTCAAGAGCTCCTTTTGCTGCCTATTTTGCGATCATCTATTTTTATGCGCTCCTCACAAAAAAGAAATTTATAACACATACCATCCATGCTTGTGCAGCACTGGGCGCAGCCTACCTCATCTATCTGTTAACACGTTTCGAGGATAAAACCCATGGGATCATAGAGGTCATTGTGAATACCATCGATTTCAGTAACCCTTCAAGTGTGGGTCACGTAGTGGAGTGGGTTCAGGGAATAATGGCGATGATTGAACATCCACTTGGCCTGGGGCTGGGTTCGTCCGGAAGGGTAGGCGGTACATTAGGTGAAAATGTTGGTGGGGAAAACCAGTTCATCATCATCGGTGTACAGGCAGGAATTATTGCCTTGCTGCTTTACATGGCCATCTACATCTATTTCATCCGTCTGGGTGTCAAATGGCTGCCTAAATTAAAAGGAAAGGAACGTAAGATTTGTATGGCAGTACTACTGATGAAGATTGGTTTTTTCATTCCCCTTCTGACTTCAGAAGTGGAATCATCTTCGTATATTTCTTACATGAATTGGTTCCTTTCCGGATTAATGATCAGCGTGATTATGAATCAATATCAAAAACGGGATTTACAAGTACAAGCAATTACCCATGATCATTGAAAAGATAATAAGGAAGCTTAAAAACAACCCCGATTATAAATGGGAAAGTAACTATTCCGTAAGAGACCTGGCATCATTTTCATTTGTAAGGGCTATTCAGATCATCAGAGGTTCTTTCCTGCGATTATTTTTAAAAAGATCACACGGATTAGTTTTTAAAGGCAGCAATGTTAAGGTAAGACATGCCTACCAGTTCACTGCCGGCAGAAACCTTATTCTTGAAGATAATGTATTTATTAATGCCTTATCAGAAGAGGGCATTACAACTGGTGATAATGTTTCTATAGCCAGAGACTCTGTTCTGATCTGCACCGGGATAATCGCTCAAAAAGGCACCGGGATCTCTATTGGAAACGGCACTGGTATTAATGCCGGGGCGTATCTATCCGGACAAGGTGGAATTCGCATTGGAGATAATGTAATCATTGGACCAGGCGTTCAGATCTTCTCGGAAAACCATAATTTCAATGACCCCGAAAAATTAATCAAAGATCAGGGCGTAAAGCGGATAGGTGTAACCATAGACAATAATTGCTGGATTGGTGCAAGAGTAACTATTCTTGATGGGGTAAATATAGGAAGCGGCTGCGTGATAGCAGCGGGAAGCGTAGTTACAAAATCTGTAGCAGCAAACTCCATCGTGGCGGGCGTACCTGCAAAGGTCATTAAAAGCAGGATTTAATATGCCGAAGCCATTAATCATAGGAGTAGATGTCCGCGACCTGAGGTTAGCGAGAACCGGAACCCGTACCTACCTGGAAGAACTGGTTAAGGAATTTAAAAAGATGAATGACACTGGCATTCATTTCCATTTTTTGGATACCTTTTTATCTGTCTACACCGGCGAGAATAAACTATTCAAATGGATTGAACATTTCCGGTATCAGCTGTGGAAGCAGGTAATTCTTCCTATTAAGGCTTACAGGAAAGATTGTGATATTGTCTTTTGTACCGATAATTTTGTACCACTGATCCATCTGGGCTACAAAACAATTCCAGTATTTCACGATGCATTCTTCTTTGAAAATCCGGAGCATTATGGCAAACTGTGGCTTGAACTTTATAAAAAAACAGCCATTCCTGCTGCCAGACGGTCTCCCTTTGTGATTACACCAACTCAATATGCAAAAGATCAGATTGCACGCCATACGGGAATTCCCCGGAACCAACTGGCTGTGGTTTATGAAGGTCCGAAGTCTTTTGAGGATGATCTTCCTGTTCAAAACATAAAGGCTATTCCTGCTGATTGCCGTTACTTGTTACATGTGGGCTCAATGTTTAAAAGGAAGAATATCCCTGCCTTAATCTATGCGTTTAAAAAACTGAAAAACACGGGTTATAATGACCTGAAACTAGTTCTGGCAGGCCCTCATGCCCCAAAGAAATTTAGTGATGACGGCGATTTAATCCTGAAAGCTATAGCTGATTCGCAATTAGAAAATGAGGTTATCTTTACCGGATATTTAACTGATGCTGAACTTGCAACAGTGTACAAAAATGCGTTAATGTACGTTTTCCCTTCACTAAACGAAGGATTTGGGATTCCAATTCTTGAAGCTTTCAGGTACAAATTACCTGTTTTGGCGGCTAATAATACTTGCTTACCGGAAGTAGGTGGAAATGCAGTCCTGCAATTCGATCCATTCGATCCTCAGGATATTTCTGATAAAATTAAAATGGTATTAGACAACAGAGAACTACGCCTTGATCTCATTCAAAAAGGGACTCAAAGACTCTGGTATTTTTCATGGAAAAAGACCGCGGAAGAGCTGGTTCTGCTTTTCAGGAAGGCTATCTAGATTATTTTTCTGTAAAGACACGGACATGATCGTCTGCTACATTCTCCCAATTAAAAACACTTAATGCGCGCTCCTGAGCTCTCTTTGCCAATTCCAGCATTTCAGCATAATTAGCTTCACAATAGTTAATTTTTTCTGTTAAAGACAGGATATTCCCTTTTTTAAACATTCTGACGGTGTCGCGCACCGCATATTCATTCTCCTCAATATCACTTACGATCATCGGAACATCCAGACCCATTACACTAAGTACGACAGGCGACAAACCCTCTACATCTGAGGGTTGAATATAGCAATAGGCATTTTTGATAAGGGTATTGACTTCTCCTCCGTATACATATCCCGGAAACAATACCTTGTCATTTCCCATATCCATGATTTGCTGTTCATAAGGAGATGGATTTGGCGACCCACCTATCAGAACCAGCTTCTTCTTTGAATTGGAATTTTTAAACGCCGGAATTAAATAATGAAGGCCTTTATCGGGAATGAACCTTCCTATAAAAAGATAATATTCCTGCTTATCGAGATTATTTTTATTTAATATTTCGGGCTGATCTACCCATGGTGCTACTTCGCTCCCGAAAGGAATAAAAGTGAATTTCTTTTTAAAGCGTTCTTCGAACAGCTTTTTGGCGATCACATTGTCAAAGATCACCTCATTAGGCAGGTGAGCTGTCAGGTATGCCGAAAGTTTAAGATACAGTTTACCATACCAGGGCCATTTATCGCGTTTCCAGTCTACCCCATCCTGACTGATAAATACTTTTTTCCCGAAAATACGCAATGGCAATGCCCAGATGCTGTTACCTCCGTTTTGGATGTGAACGATATCTGCAGTATTGTTCACAATAATATCCCAGGTACATTTGAAAGAATGCAATAAGGTATCGAAGCCTGTTTTTGATGTAGTTTTGAAGGTTTTTATCCTGACACCTTCATATTCTTCAACATCTACAAAAACATCGGGGTATTGTCTGTTATAAGCTACAACGCTATGCCCCCGCTTAACCAGCCTTGGAAATAACTCCATTGCAAATTTATCCGCGCCTGCAGCCCCTTTTGCAGGAGGCATTGACCGGAAGCCAAATGCAGCAATACGCATAATTAAAGACTGATGGTTTCTTTCGCAGCAGGAAGGTTCTCTTCCAGGTACTCCGCATAATAGTTATCAATATACTCCCTTAAAGCTACTTTCCAGTCACGCATGATGTTTAAGTCTCTTAAAGTAAGTTTTTTATTGATTAACCTTTCTGAGGTAGGTCTCGGCGCAAAGTAAGTGTCTTTAAAGTAATCTGATGATACTTCTTTAAAGGTTACTTCTTCTGATAAACCCAGAATATTTACAAGCTCCTCAGCAACTTCACGTCTGCTGGTCTCGCCATTACATACTAAATTATATAAGCCCCAATATTCTTTCTCAAATAACAGCTTTACATTTTTCGCAAAATCAACTGTGAATGTTGGTGTACCGTCTTTGTCATTTACCACATGAAGCTCTCTGGTACCTTTAACCAATTGCCTGATCAGCTTATTGATAAACTTTTTGTCCTTCTTTGGTCCGCCACCCATCATCCAGCCTGCACGGCAAATGATGTAACGTTTTGCATTTTCCCTTACATAACGCTCACCCATATATTTTGAGCGGGCATAATGACCAAGTGGATTCGGTTCATCCCAGTCGTCATAGAATTCTTTCTTCCCGTCAAAAATACCTGCGGTACTGATGTATAACAATGGAATATCCAGTTGATTTGCAATGTAAACTGCATTTTCTACTGAAGTGGTGTTGGTAAGATAGGTATCATCCTGGTTAAGTTCACAATACTCAAGATCAGTATAGGCACCAAGGTGAAAAAGATAATCAGGGTTAAAGTCGGTTACGTCCTTTTTATATTGTTCGAACTCACGGAAATCAAGAAAACTAAGCCAATTTTCATTGACATCCTTATCAGTACATTTAAGTTCGTATTCTTCTTTAAAAACAGAGTGAAAGGCTTCACCAAGCATTCCGCCAGCACCGGCAATATAAATTTTCTTCTTCATTAGAGACTTTAAAGCCATATTTTTCAATCTTTTAAAAGAGTTGTATGGCAGCAGATTAAATAATTTGATCTTGACCCCAAAATTAACTTTTTTTTATTACCAGTACAATCTTTTTTAATTCTGTCCAAATTTAATTCGCCTGGCAGAGCGTCGCTGTGCATTAAAAAATGAGAAATTGACCAAAAATGAGTTCATTTTATTAAAATTTCATTTAATACAAGCATCTTTGAGCGCAAATTACGTTTAGCTACGTATGCTGTATAAAAATTATGCCAGTTTATTATAAGTGTTAATTCTGTCTCTTATACACATCT
>NZ_LGEL01000121.1 GCF_001636695.1 Pedobacter panaciterrae | reverse complement strand
CCATTATAATTCAGATGGTTTTATAAATCTGTATTTTAGAATTCCTTTGTTTCTTACATTGGGATTCATTTTTATCAGTGTAATAGCCAGTAGCTATTTTTCAATGCTGGGACAAAAAGCTAAGGCAATAATTGAACTAATGGCCCCCGCCTCAAGTTTGGAAAAATGGCTGTGCGGTTTATTTTACACAAGTATTTTAAGTGTATTTAGCTTTTTGCTGGTTTTTTATATTGTGGATCTGACTTTTGTAACCTACATCGAAAAGTCTATTGGCCATATTACATTTAGCACTACGTCCGGGGCTTTTCCTACGCCTAAAACAGGTGTTGTTAGCATAAGGACCTTGTTCTCCGAATTGTTGGAGCATAAACAGATGACGCCTATGTATGGAATTCCGTTTATGATTACCAGTATTTTTCTCTTAGGCTCAGTTTACTTTAATAGGTTTCATTATATAAAAACGGCAGTTGTTACAATGCTTTTTTGCAGCGGGCTTATATATGCACTTATAAAAGCAGGAACGTGGTTGACCCTTAACAAGGTGCAGGATTCTGCTAATTTCGGATATAGATCCCACAACGATGAAGTCCTTACTTATATACTAATTGGAACTGCATTCATAACATTGTTTTTCTGGACAGTAACCTTTTATCGTGTAAAAGAGAAAGAGGTTTAATTAAACTACACAAACATGGAATTTAGAGATAATAAGGCAATATACCTTCAGATAGGGGATTACGTTTGTGAGCATATTTTGTTGGGCAAATGGAAAGATGAAGAAAAAATACCCTCGGTAAGAGAATTGGCCGTGTCATTAGAAGTTAACCCTAATACGGTAATGCGTACTTACGAACTTCTTCAAAATAAAAATATCCTCAGCAACAAAAGAGGCATAGGTTTTTTTATAGCAGAGGATGCTATTAAGCAAATAAAACTTTATCGTAAAGTTCAGTTTATGGACGAAGAGCTTCCTGTTTTTTTTAGAAACCTTTATCTCCTGGATATTGGATTTGAGGAGCTGGAAACAAGATATAAGAAATTTGTTAACGAAACATTTACTAACCCTTAGGTTGAATGTGTCTTAAAGACATTGCAACCATTAAAAAAAATACTTCGATGAAAACAAGTAATAAACTATTAATCGCATTTGCAATCCTGATGTTTGTTGTACCATTAACGATAATGGCCTACACCATAAACAGAGATTATAAAGATCCTGAAGAAATCAAAGAACAAGGGAATGCCAATACGCGTTTTAATTCCAACTCTAATGGTTTTACAAATATAGAACTTAAGAAAACCTTCAAATCTATAAGTGTTACTGGAAATAGAGTAGGTGTTATAGGAAGTAGAGATAAATCATGGTACATAAATCTCGTGAATGACAAAGACTATGGAGTAAAAGTTTCCGAGATATATAAGAATTTTGTTGAGGTGAGTATTGATGCTAATGAGCAACTCCACATTTCATTGAAGGGAGATTTTAAAGATGTATCGTATCCCATAGCTATATATGTGTATGCGCCCAAAATAGAAGAGTTAAATTTATCTGAGTTGGATGCAATTACATTAACATTTAAAAACAAAGCAGAAGCGCTACAGCTAAATGCTAAGGATGTAATGTTTTTAAATATGGAAAGCGATTTCAATGTAAACCACCTAAGCATCAATGCTGAAAAGATCAATGATTTGCTGTTGGCTGGAGAAGGAGTTAAGTCTCTGGATCTGGATCTGAAATCTTCACATTTCAGATCCGAAGATAAGTCTTACGATTCATTAAATATCTCTGCTTCTGCTGAATCGGGATTAAATATCTCAGGAGATGAGCAAAATAAAGATCGTGTTGCTATCAATCAATTTACACTAAATACTTCAGGTAAAGTAGATGTGAATTTGGAGGACATCAAACTAAATACTGTTTCAGGAAATTTATCGGACGAGACTATGATTAAAATACCGATCATTTATTTAAAGAAAATGATAAAATAAAACATTCAGCACATCGCTATCACCACACCGTCATCCCGGGAAGCCGAGGAATCTCTTGGTTATGCAAATTTGCTTTATAGCAAGCTTGTGGCCAAGAGATTCCTTCTGCCGTCGGGATGACTCGCTTTATTATAATTACTTTATTTTGGCATATAATTAAGATGTTATGCCAAAATCGCTTAATATTTAGACAATTTCAGAAAACTTTGTAGATTGTAATTCGCTTTCTTTGAGAAACCAAATGAACCTAATAAGAAAGCTAATGAAATCTTTATTGTCAATCCTGTCTGCCTTATTGTTGATTGTTAATTATTCCTTTGGTAAGGATTTTTATGTTTCCCCAAAAGGAAGTGATAAAAATTCAGGGTCTATAGATAAGCCCTTTGCAAGTATCAAAAAAGCACGGATAGCAGCAAGAGGGACATCTGGAAAGGTTATAATTTACCTTAGGGGAGGAACATATTACCTGGCTGAGACTGTCGTATTTACCCCTGAAGATTCCAGAAAAACAAATGGAGAGTTAACAATAAAGCCTTATGCAAGCGAAAAAGTAATTATTAGTGGCGGTATCCCTTTAGACTTGAAGTGGGAGCCGTACAAAGGAAACATAATGAAAGCCAAAGTTAGTGGAGATCATATTTTTGATCAGCTGTTCATTAACCACCGTCAGCAGCGTATGGCAAGATATCCGAACTATAATCCTGCTGTAAGGTTTTATGGGGGATCTTCAGCTGATGCACTTAGTCCGGAACGTATTTCAAGCTGGAAAAATCCAACCGGAGGATTTATCCACGCTTTACATAAAGCAGAGTGGGGTGGGTATCAATATCAAATCACAGGAAAAGATGCGGATGGTAAACTAAAAATGGAAGGCGGTTATCAGAATAACCGGCAAATGGGTATGCACGATAAGTATCGGTTTGTAGAAAATATATTTGAAGAGCTGGATACGGTAGGAGAATGGTATTACAACAAGGATGAAAAGCTGCTTTATTATTACCCTGAAAAATCAGAGGCTAACCTTAGCACTGCTAAAGTAGAAATCCCCTTACTAAAACATCTTTTTGAATTCAGGGGATCAGAAAAAAATCCAGTTAAAAATATTAGTATTGAAGGACTGGAGCTTACCCATACGCTTAGAACTTTTATGGATACAAAAGAGCCCTTATTGCGGAGCGACTGGACAATATACAGAGGTGGAGCTGTTCTAATGGAAGGTGCGGAGTCTTGTCAGGTTAGATCTTGTTTTTTTAACCATGTTGGTGGCAACGCAGTATTTTTAAGTAACTACAATAGAAATAACAAAATCTCTGGTTGCCATATCGCCTTCGCCGGTGCAAGTGGGGTCTGTTTTGTAGGTGATCCAAAAGCAGTCCGTTCCCCTAGTTTTGAATACTCCCGGTTTGTTCCTGTAAATGAAATTGATACTGTTCGTGGGCCAAAAACAAATAACTATCCTGCAAATTGTACGGTCGAAAATACATTGATGTATGGGTTAGGACAGATTGAAAAACAGGTAGCCGGAGTGCAAATCTCTATGTCCATGAATATTACTGCAACCCATAACACAATTTATGATGTTCCAAGAGCTGGGATAAATATCAGTGAAGGAACATGGGGTGGTCATGAGATTTCTTTTAACGACGTTTTTAATACGGTTTTGGAATCTGGAGATCATGGGGCATTTAATTCATGGGGCAGAGACAGGTATTGGAATGCTGATGTTCCTGTAATGAATAAGATCGTTAAAGATAATCCCGCCTTAATCACCGCAGATGTAATTAGAACCATAACATTACACGATAACAGGTTTCATTGTGAACATGGATGGGATATTGATTTGGACGATGGATCAAGTAATTATCATATTTACAATAATGTATGCCTAAATGGTGGTTTAAAGCTACGTGAAGGGTTTTATAGAACGGTAGAAAATAATATCATTTTAAATAATTCCTTTCATCCGCATGTATGGTTTGAGAATAGTGGGGATGTATTTAGACATAACATCGTAACCAGGAATTATTATCCCATAGGGATTAATTTTTGGGGTAAGGAGATAGATTATAATTTCTTTGCAGATAAAGCTTCCTTAGCGCAATCACAAAAGGCAGGTACTGATAAGCATTCTACATTTGGGAATCCTGAATTCTTAAACCCTTCAATTGGCGATTACAGGGTTAAAAGTACATCTAAAGCACTTAGTGTGGGCTTTAAGAATTTTGCTACAGATCAATTTGGGGTAACCTCACCTGCTTTACGTAAGATTGCCAAAAAAGCTCCAATTCCAATACTCAAAGGAATAGAGGGGGTAAATATGAGCGCATCAATCGAATGGTTTGGACTACAGATTAAAAACCTGGAAACATTGGGCGAACGCTCTGCCACAGGAATGCCGGAGGAAACAGGCGTTCTGGTGCTGAGGGTCGATGTAAATAGTCCTTTTGCGAGTGTGTTAAAGGCTAATGATGTTATTCTTTCTTTTAAGAAGAAGGTTACGAATAAGGTAGCCGATCTGATTGCTGAACAGCAGAAAAATAAGTCAGATAAAACAATTGAGATAACCATTTTTAGAAATCAGAATACACAAAAGATAACCTTAGATAAACCACTTAAGTAAATATGAAACAAAAAACAACCATTTTATTTGCACTATTACTTTTCTGTAAAACCTTTGCTTTTGGACAGCATGATCCCAAAGCATTAAGGGAATGGCAGGATCAAAAATATTCAATGTTTATTCACTACGGAATTTACTCTGTATTGGGTGGCGTTTGGGAAGGTAAGCCGGTAACCAAAGGATTAAGTGAACAAATTCAGGCTCATGCCGGTATATACAGCGATACTTACGCAGAAGTAGCTAAAAGGTTTAATCCACAACATTGGAATGCCGATTCTATTGTTGCTCTGGCTAAAAAGGCTGGTATGCGTTCATTGGTAATTACATCAAAACATCACGATGGATTTTGTATGTTTAAAACAAATACAACAGATTTTAACGTGGTAGATGCTACACCATATAAAAAGGATATTGTAAAAGAACTTTCTGATGCTTGTAAGCGTGGTGGATTAAGATTTGGGTTGTATTTCTCATTAATCGACTGGCATTTCCCTCAGGCATCTCCAATCTCGAGTAGCAATTCAGATTATATTACTCCTGAACATGTGGAGTACAATAAAAAGCAGATTACAGAATTGTTAAGCAACTATGGGCCTGTCTCGGAACTGTGGTTTGATATGGGGTCTCAAAATGCTGACGAAAGTAGGGAGCTAAGAGATTTAGTTCATAAGCTTCAGCCAAATTGCATGATTGGAAGCAGAATAGGGAATGATATGGGCGATTTTAATGTAATGGGCGACAATCAGGAACCTGACTATGCAATAGGAGTGCCTTGGCAATCACCTGCATCTTTTTTTGATGAAACATGGAGCTATCGCTCATGGCAGAACAGAGGAAGTGAAGAAGAAAAAATGCGCGAGAAACTTACAAGTTTAATCAGAGTTGCAAGTCGCGGAGGAAACTTCCTTTTAAATATCGGGCCTAAAGGAGATGGTTCTGTAGTTGATTTTGAAAAGGATGTTTTGTTAAGTATAGGTAAATGGCTCGACAAAAATAAGGAAGCAATTTACGGAACAGATCCTGACCCTTTTCATATTTCGTTCAAATGGGGTAGCTTAACCAGCAGACCTGACAAAATTTATCTGCATCTTCTTTCGGCTCCTGAAAATGGATTAATAATGCTTCCCGGTCTTACAGGGAAAATTAAAAATGTGTATGTTCTTGGAGAAAATAAAAAAGGGAAATTCACTCAAAATGCTTCAGGAGTAAAGATTAATGTTCCGGAGGGTTTAGATATAAATAAAGAATTTAAAGTAATTGTAGTAGAATTTGTAAATGGTTATTCAGTGCCTCCGGCGAATATCATAGCTTTCGATAAAGGCCCTTTAATTCTTGATTCTCACAATGCTTTTAAGTATTACAGCAATTCAGGAATAGATTACAACAACCGTTATCAGAGTACTGTAAAAGAATTATGGACAATTAATCCGTTAAAAACCGGAAATCTTGTGCCTGTGATCTATTATACAGATGAAGAAAAAGGGAAAGTAATAGATGTAGAAGTTAATGGTAAAACCACTGCAGTAACCTTAAACGGAACGGGTGCAGAAAAACTGAACAATGAACCCTCTGCAATTAAGTGGGGAGATATCTATCAGACAGGACCACTTTACTCAGGTGTTGGCGGAGTACATGGTAACTTAACTAATGTAGACGTAAACAAGCCCTGGCCAAATTCAAATGGCAGTGGATGGGAGAAAAAAGATGACATAAAAAATAATGTTACTTACGAAATAGCGGCAGACCGAAATTCGGCAACCTATCTATTACAGGAAATAAGCTCGGATAAGGATCAATCTTACCTTGTTGGGATAACCAGTGGAGATGGTGTAACTGTTACACTAAATGGAAGGGTGCTGGCTGAGCATAATAATCCATTTAAAGAAAAACAATTAAAGGATGTGATCCTTTTGCCACTTAAAAAGGGGACAAATCAGCTTATTGTTAAGTACTACAATGGATTTAAAAAGATCAATGTAATGAGCATCGATAACAATTTAGATCAAACCATTTATCGTCAGGAGTTGAAGCCGCTAGCAGTTGAAAAAGGTAAGTATTATCCGTTTAGCTGGCAATTACATAAGCCATTTTCTCCACATACTACTATGGGGTTGTTTAATGCGCGAATCGAAATCAAATAATCACAGCTTTATTGATTAAGTTATTTTGGCAAATAGAATGAATCTTGCATATGGTATATGCAAATTAAGCCACTGAACAGGGATACTTAAACCTTTATTTGCCAAAATAGCTTAATAATAAGATAAAATGATAAAATAAATCACTTCAAAAAACGCGTTCTTTGATTAACCAAAAAATTAAACCAGATGACTAAAAACAAGTACCTTTTTCCGCTTATTATGATTACCTCCCTGTTTTTTATGTGGGGTTTTGCTTATGGATTATTAGATGTTTTGAATAAGCATTTTCAGGAGGCGCTCAATATTACAAAAAGCAGATCTACTTTGTTGCAGGCTGCATATTTTGGAGCATACTTTTTAGTTGCTTTACCGGCAGGGTTATTTATGAATAAATACGGCTATAAAAAGGGTATCATTATGGGGTTGCTTTTATATGCAGTTGGCGCTTTTCTTTTCTATCCTGCAGCAGAACAATCAAGCTTCAATTTTTTTCTTTTAGCTTTGTTTATTTTGGCTTCAGGCTTGGCTTGCCTAGAAACAGCTGCAAATCCCTACGTAACTGTATTAGGTCCACCTCAAACCTCAGCAAATAGACTAAACCTTTCCCAATGTTTTAATGGTGTAGGATCCTTTCTTGGGCCAATTATAGCTTCTTACTTGTTCTTTGGTGAAAACAGTAACACAGGGGATGGTAATTTGGATTCGGTTAAACTTATCTATGTAATTATCGGAATCTTGGTATTGGTTGTTGTTGGGATTTTTATTAAAATTACTTTGCCCGAAATTAAGGAGAGTGAGATCGTTACTTCTGAGGTGTTAAATAAGAAGCCATTGTTTAGCCATAGCAATTTTACTTTCGGTGTGATTGCTCAATTTTTTTATGTTGCGGCACAGGTTGGAATAGCCACCCTTTTTATTAATTATTGTACCGAAAGTGGAGTTGGGATAAATAACGCAAATGCAGCTAAATTACTTTCTGTCGGTCTGATTTTATTTACTGTTGGACGTTTCGTTGGAACAGCTCTAATGCGTATCGTTGAAGCAAATAAATTACTGGCTATATATGCTGTAGTAAATGTTCTACTCTGTTTTGTGGTGATCTGGGATAACAACTGGATCTCTGTTTACGCATTGATGGCGTTGTTTTTCTTTATGTCAATTATGTTTCCTACCATATTTGCGTTAAGCATAAAAGATTTAGGACAGCACACTAAAAAGGCATCTTCCTTTGTTATTATGTCAATTGTAGGTGGTGCATTAGTGCCTTATATTATGGGGACTATTGCTGACTTATACTCAACACCTGTCTCTTACGCAGTTCCACTTGTATGTTTTATAGTTGTATTTCTATATGGTATTAAGGCTGTCTCTTATACACATCT
>NZ_LGEL01000120.1 GCF_001636695.1 Pedobacter panaciterrae | reverse complement strand
CAGCAATTATGCCGCTCATAAGTTTCAAGTCAATCTGATCAAAAACAAATGCCAATGGATCACCAACGGCAAGCAACTTAAAGTTCACTATCCCTGTCAGTACAAGTGCAATAGCTACATAATGAACTGTTCGTATCGTTCAGAGGATAGCTGATTTAGATATGCTTCTGAATCCGTATTCTTTTCAATAAGGTTCGCTTTAGTTTGGGCAATTTCTATTTCTTTTTTTGCGATACTGAGCTCATTGTCATTTAAAGCGGTAATAAAACTTACAGGCTCATATATTCTGGGGGTATTGAAAATAAAAGCATTGGTCTCTTTTTTGTAAAAGCTAAAACCAACAAATAATGTGGCTATGAATAAAAGAGGGATAATGAATTTTGAATTCATGTATGGAATTCTGAACTTCCCTCTTTGGATATCTGGCTTGTTTTGTAGGACAAGAACCCCGGCACAGACCAGAACAAATGCAAACAGTGTACCGATAGAACAAAGATCTGTTACTATGGTAAGGTTCATGAAAAGTGAAGGTATAGCTACTACAAAACCTACTACAATAGTAGCAAAAGATGGAGTGTGGTATTTTGGGTGGATCTTTGAAAAGGCTTTTGGAAGTAATCCGTCCCGGCTCATGCTCATCCATATTCTTGGCTGACCCATTTGAAATACCAGGAGTACACTAGCCATAGCAAATACTGCACTAACAGCAATTATGCCGCTCATAAGTTTCAAGTCAATCTGATCAAAAACAAATGCCAATGGATCACCAACGGCAAGCAACTTAAAGTTCACTATCCCTGTCAGTACAAGTGCAATAGCTACATATAGAACGGTACAGATGATAATTGCCCACATCATCCCCCTTGGTAAATCTCGTTGAGGGTTTTTACATTCTTCGGCAGTGGTAGAGATGGCGTCAAAACCTATATAGGCAAAGAAAACAGCTGATACTCCTTTTAATACTCCTGATACCCCATTGGGTGCAAATGGGTCCCAATTAGCAGTATCAACATAAAAAACGCCTACTGCAAGGACAAGTAAAATAACAGCAAGTTTTACAATAACCATAGCGTTACTTGCATTTCTAGATTCCTTCATACCTCTGTATACCAACCAGGTTATGAAAATGATAATTCCAAGAGCCGGTAAATCTGCTACAATATGAAAGTCTCCAATTCGGGGAGCTGTTATCCATGCGTTGTTTGCTATTCTGGTGGCGTCATCAAGGTTCGCATAACTTTTTCCTGCATTGACAAGTGCTTCAGCATGCGCATGCCCATTATATGCTGTCAGATAATCCATAGTCATCCAATCCGGTAAATGAATGCCATTTATACCTAATGCAGGTATTCGTATGGAGGAGAGGAGTCCTGTAAAATAATCAGACCATGATATAGCCACTGTTATATTTCCGATGGCGTATTCCATAATGAGCGACCACCCAATGATCCATGCTACCAGTTCGCCAAAAGCAACATAAGAATAGGTGTACGCACTTCCAGATACAGGAACCATTGATGCAAATTCTGCATAGGCAAAAGCAGCAAAACTACAGGCAACAGCAGTAAATATAAAAAGAAATATGACTGCAGGTCCCCCATCAGCACTGGCCTTACCAATTGTACTGAAAATGCCCGCCCCAATAATAGCAGCAATACCAAAAGCTGTTAAATCCCTTACACCAAGTGTTTTATGGAGCGAAGCTCCATGGTCGCCGTAGCCTTTCTCTGCGTCTTCTAATATTTTGGCTATTGACTTTTTCCTGAAAAGTTTTTCAAACATACATTAGTGGTTAGGTCCGGTTTTGATATTCAAACTTAAATATTATGTTGTAAACTTAACCTAATTTATGTAATTCATCCTTTACAAAGGATGCCAGCTCCTCGATGTATTTTAAACTGAAATCGAATTTAATCCCCGCGGTTTCATAAATTTCATTAATTGGTTTAGTATATCCTAAGGATAGTGCTGCGAGGTATTGTTCTAATGCTTTTTCAGGATTTTCTTTATAATTTTTCCAGATTGCAATTGCTCCTAATTGTGCAATGGCATATTCAATATAATAAAAAGGAACCTCAAAAAGATGCAATTGTTTTTGCCAAATGTTGCCGAATTCTTGCTCCAAGCCATCCCAGTTAGTAAACCCACTGCCAAAACGAGTATAGATTTGTTTAAAGGCTTCCTCTCTGTCGGCTGCATTGTGACCTGGGTTAGTGTAAATCCAGTGTTGGAATTGATCTATAACGGCCACCCATGGTAATGTTTTAAGTACATCTGCCAACTGCTCTTTTTTCGCTCTGATGAGGTCCTCTTCATTGTCGAAATAAATATCCCAGTTGTCCATGGAAATCAGCTCCATGCTCATCGAGGCAAGTTCTGCAACTTCCGAAGGACAATGTTTAAAATCATTTAATTCCAGATTTGCAGTCAGAAAGGTATGTATTGCATGGCCACCCTCATGAACCATTGTGGTTAGATCTCTTAGGGAATTGGCAGAGTTCATGAAAATAAAAGGAGCGCCGGTTTCTGCAAGAGGGTAGTTATAACCACCTGGTGCTTTTCCTTTTCTGCTTTCTACATCAAACAGATTGTTGGTTTTCATAATAGAAAGCATCTGACCCAATTGAGGATTAATGGCATTAAAGCAGTCAATACTTTTGTCAATTAGCTCTTGTCCATTTTTAAATGGTTTTAAAGCTGGTTTTCCAGTGGTACTCACCTCCATGTCCCATGGCTTTAACTCGTCAATTCCAAGTAGCTCCGCTCTTTTTTCTGCCTGTTCTTTTAAAATAGGAACAATTTGTTTTTCTATAGCTTCATGAAAATGGTAGCAATCCTGAGGGGTATAGTCAAATCGGCCAAGCGCCTGGAACATATAATCGCGGTAATTTTCGAAACCAGCATTTAACGCTACCTGATGACGCATAACGATCAGTTCATCAAATAAAATATTTAGTTCATCTTTATTTACAAGACGACGTTGTTGTATGGTTTCCCAGGCATGTTGCCTTATACTTCTATCGGTATCTTTAATGAAGTTGGCCGCCTGTTCTAAGGTGTATTCCTTATCATTGATCATCACGCTCATTGCACCAGTAATGGCTTGATATTTTTGCTGGGTTACCTGAAGTTTGGTTAACAGTTCTACATTTTCTTCGCGGTAAATTTCTAATGCTTTTCTGATCGCTCTGATATAGACAAAATATTTGTCGTGATCCAGTTCATCAATAAAGAGGCTGTCATTAAATTTCTGGTTAAGCTGGTTAGCTATCGGCGAAATTTTCGGTTCAATTTCTGTAGCAAAATACTGGAACTCTTTTACCAGTACCTCATTTGCCGTATCACAGCTCATTTTAATGTAGCGCCATGCAAAATCTTCTTCTAAAGCGGCTTCTAATTCACTTTTATCCTTTAACCACTGCTCTAAATCATTTACATCATCTATTGGACGCGCCAAAAGCTCATTAAGTATAGGCTCAAGATTATCCCATTTCATTTCCAGATTTTGAGGGATGTAGATTCTTTTCTTTTTAGGTATGGTAAGGTTAATCATATTTAGAAATTAAAATTAGTTCTTAGGAAAGCATCAATTAGAAAACAAACGGCAAATATTACAGAAGCAAATCCATTTGTTGTGGCGAATGCTTTATTTACTTTGCTGATGTCGTTAGGTTTTACCAGTAAGTGCTGATAAGTTAGCATAAAACAAAAGAATGCCACACCTATATAATAAACCCAGCTGAATGAAGTAAACATTACGGGCAGGATTACACAAAGAGCAGAAAATATATGCAATACTATGGAGAGATTTAAGGCATTTTTGATCCCCATTGCTGCAGGGATGGAATGAAGTTTTTCATTTCTGTCAAAGTCTTCATCCTGTAAAGCATATATAATATCGAAACCACTAACCCAGAAAAGTACAGCAAATGAATAAAGCACGGGAACGATGTTGAATGCACCGGTTACGGCAATATAGGCACCAATGGGAGCAAGTGAAAGCCCCAGACCTAGCACCATATGGCATAACGCTGTAAATCTTTTTGTGTAACTATAAAATAGTACAACAAATAGAGCTATTGGTGAAAGGTAAAGGCATAGGCTATTAATGAAAGCAGTTGTTGTAATGAAAAGAACACAGTTAATTATTACAAATATTAATGCTTCGTTAGCAGATATTTTACCCGCAGGGATATCCCGCATTTGAGTACGTGGATTTTTTGCATCTATGTTTCTGTCCAGGTACCTGTTAAAAGCCATGGCTGCATTACGTGCAAAAACCATACATAGTAATACCAAGACCAACAATAGCCAGTTAAATGGATTTGAGGTAGTAGTTACGCCAAGGAAAAAACCTATCAGTGCAAATGGTAAAGCAAAAATAGAGTGGGCAAATAGTACCAGTGAAAAATACTTTTTCATTAATTTTTATTAAAAATCTTCCTTAGGGGTTAAAATAGGCATTACAAAATCAAGATTTACCTGATCGATAAAATCCAGAATTTGATCTCTGCCTGTACTTTTTTCAGCTGAGGTTACAAAATATGGGGGGATTTCTTCAAACCATCCTTTCAGTGCTTTTTTAAATGCGGAAACATTTTGATCGGTCTTTACTGTACTTTGTTTATCTGCTTTGGTAAACACAAGCGCAAAGGGAATTTGAATCTCTCCCATCCAGCAGCAAAACTCAAGATCTATTTTTTGTGGTTCAAGCCTGCTGTCTATTAATACAAAAACACACTGTAAGCTTTCACGCTTTGTGATGTAATTCCTGATAAATTTCTCCCATTTCTCGCGACTGCTTTTGGATACTTTAGCATA
Organism: Pedobacter panaciterrae; assembly: GCF_001636695.1. Lineage (GTDB taxonomy): Bacteria > Bacteroidota > Bacteroidia > Sphingobacteriales > Sphingobacteriaceae > Pedobacter > Pedobacter panaciterrae_A. The sequence continues at coordinate 3,351 of NZ_LGEL01000120.1, read as the reverse complement.
CCCATAACCAGGCAAATCGACAATATACCACTTCTCATTGATCAAAAAATGGTTTATTAACTGAGTTTTACCTGGCCTTTGCGAGGTTTTTGCTAATCCATGCTGATTAACCAGCATGTTAATTAATGAGGATTTTCCTACGTTTGAACGTCCAATAAATGCATACTCAGGCATATTGGCAACTGGTAGTGCTGAAACCTTTGTATTACTACAAATAAATGTTGCTGATTTTATAATCATTTGACAAAGGTAGAAAATTAGTTTTCAACAATACTTATCTTTGCTGCGTACCATGAACGAAAACATCACACCATACCAATCTGAAACGGCAACAAAGAAGGAGCAAGTTGCCAGCATGTTTAATAATATATCTGGAACTTATGATTTTTTAAATCATTTTATGTCCTTAGGTATTGATATTATATGGCGTAAAAAGGCGATTAGGGAGCTTAAGTCTATCCAACCACGCATCATGCTTGATGTGGCAACGGGTACAGGCGACTTTGCTTTTGAAGCAATAAAAATTTTAGCGCCTGAGAAAATTATTGGAGTAGATATTTCTGAAGGGATGCTCGATGTTGCCCGTAAAAAAATTCAGGATAGGAATTTGCAGCATGTTTTTTCTGTTCAGACCGGTGATTCTGAAGGATTGCACTTTAGTGATGATCATTTTGATGCTATAACAGTAGCCTTCGGGGTTAGGAATTACGAAAACCTGGAAAAAGGACTTGCAGATATGTACAGAGTTTTGAAACCGGGGGGTAAAATTGTCATTCTTGAGTTCTCTAAACCTCGAAAATTCCCAATTAAACAAGGATATAATTTTTATTTTAAACACATTACACCTATGCTGGGTAAGTTGTTCTCTAAAGATAACAGGGCCTATTGCTATTTGCCTGAATCTGTAGCCGCATTTCCGGATGGTGAAGAGTTTACCCGTTTAATGAATAAGGTTGGTTTTACAGACACGAAGGACAGGCGACTTACATTTGGTATAAGTGCAATTTATACCGGGATCAAATGAAAATAAAATCAGGCTTACTTATTTTATGCTTCTTTGCATGCATGTCGGCCAGAGCTCAAAACTGGGGAGGTGGGGTAGATGATTCTAATCTCCACTTTGGGTTTACATTTCAGTACCTTTCTTCGGAATATAAGATTTTAAAGAAGGAAAATTGGAGAAATATCGGGCCTTTGGCAGACGATCCAAACCCTCCTGAGTTAAAGGGAATATCATCAGATTCTTCTCCTGGTTTTGGAATCGGCTTTGTGGTAAACAAACGTTTGATAGAAAATGCCGATTTAAGATTTACACCAATATTGGTTTTTAATGATAGGATATTATCTTATCATTACGATGAGATCAAGAATAATATTGAACGGAAAATATCCTCAACACTAGTTGAATTTCCTTTAGGGTTAAAACTAAAGTCTGATAGACGGAATAATTTCAGGGCCTATGTATTAGGTGGCGCTAAATATTCAATGGATATTTCATCGAAGAAAAAGACTAATAATGCGAACATAACTGATCCGGGAGATAAAATGGTGAATAATGTCCGTAATTATCTTTCTTATGAAGCAGGATTAGGTTTTGACCTTTACTTCGAGTATTTTAAAATGTCGCCTGAAATTAAACTATCTTACTCATTCAATAACGTTTTAAAAGGAGAACCTAATCGCTATTCTTATCCAATAGATAAATTAATGCTGCGTCATGTGACATTCAGTTTATTTTTTGAGTGATGCTACTGCTGAAAAAATTATAGCTTTGCTTAATAATCAATAAAATCAGGGATGTCAAAAATTGCATTAATTACAGGAGCAACTTCAGGTATTGGGGCTGCTTGTGCGCATTTGTTTGCGGCTCAGGGTTATAACTTAGTTTTGCTCGGTAGAAGAGAACAGCTTTTAACAGAGGTATCTAAACATTTGGAAGATAAATATGCCGTTGAAGTTAAAAAGATAGTTGCGGATGTAAGGGATAATGAAGATTTATCTTATCGTTTGGAAACTTTACCTCAACAATGGAAGAAAATAGATGTTTTAATTAATAACGCTGGCCTAAGTCAGGGGCTTGATCCAATTGACAAGGGTAGTGTTGATGATTGGGACACGATGATTGATACTAATGTTAAGGGCTTATTGTATACAACGCGTATAGTTTCTAACTGGATGATTGCCCGGAAATCTGGTCATATCATAAACATTGGATCTATCGCTGGTAAGGAAGTTTATCCAAATGGAAATGTCTATTGTGCTACAAAGCATGCGGTAGATGCCTTAAATAAAAGTATGAGGATCGACTTATTGCCTCATGGTATAAAAGTTACTGCTATAAATCCAGGAATGGTTGAGACGGAATTCTCTAAAGTTCGGTTTAAGGGAGATGAAGGCAGAGCAAAAAAGGTTTATGATGGATTGGAACCTCTTGTTGCAAATGATATTGCTGAAGCGATATGGTTTGCAGTAAGCAGACCTGCCCATGTAAATATAAATGATATGCTAATAATGCCTACGGCACAGGCAACAGGGACTATAATTAATAGAAAATAGAATACTAACAGAAAATCATATGATAGCTAATACAATAGATCAGGAAATAAAACAGGCAATGCTTGCAAAAGACCAGGCAAAGCTTAGAGGCTTAAGAGCAATAAAGGCAGCTTTGTTATTGGCAAAAACTGAAAAGGGATCATCAGAAGAAATTACTGAAGAAACAGAGCTTAAAATCTTACAAAAATTAGTTAAGCAACGTAAAGAGTCGGCCGACATATATAAACAACAAGGCAGAGAAGATTTGAGTACTGTTGAAGAAGAAGAAATTGAGGTGATCAGCAATTTCATGCCTAAGCAACTGGATAGGAGTGAAATTGAAGCTGTGATCTTACAGATTATTAAGGATTCCGGTGCCAATTCTGTAAAGGAAATGGGTAAGGTAATGGGACTGGCTAATAAGGAGCTGGCAGGTAAAGCTGATGGTAAATTAATTGCAGAGATTGTAAAAACACAATTGGCATAAATTGTGTTGCATTAAGCACATTGAGCCATTTTCTTAAAATAATGTTTTAAAATTACATTAATTTAATTTTAGTCTACTAACTTAGTAGCATACCTTACAAAATATTCAATATGAGATACGAAGTAATAGAAGAAGATGGGTTTAAATATATAGAAGCTGGAAAAGGTGAGACCCTGGTATTACTTCATGGTTTGATGGGAGAGCTAAGCAACTGGGATGACGTGATTGATCATTTTAAAGATAATTATCATGTAATAGCACCCATTTTGCCTATTTATGAACTGCCAATACTTACACTCGGAGTAAAAAGCTGTCTCTTATACACATCT
>NZ_LGEL01000119.1 GCF_001636695.1 Pedobacter panaciterrae | reverse complement strand
GCCATATTATCGAATACAAAACACCAAATAATATCGAACGAAAAATCCTTTTCTCATTTTTAACAGAAAAAATGTACCAACAAAAAACTAAATAATAGAAACTCAGTAAACAACAAGATACCAATGCTGGAACAACCGATGTTGTCTCCAGCATAATCGATGAAATGGCTATTACTCCAAAAATTAACTCTTCTGATTTAAAATCTTTTATTGACATAAAAAATTACCATGTAAATTTTAACTCTACCCCTAATATGGCTTTCCAACCTAAAGAAAAGGAATTTTCCTCATATTTTGCAATTGGAGACCCAAATCTTGACTCGGTAACTTGGGTCGTTGAAAAACTCGCACCTACAGTACGTTTGTCGTTCCCTGATCAGACAATGATGTTCCCCAAAGCTTTACCATCACCCTGAATAATTGCTTTTGCAGCAGCATAATCTGTCTTTAAAAGTTGAACTCCTAGTGCTAAATACTATTCATATCGGCAGAAAGATCAGCCGTATCCGTAAGCAATTATTCGCGACGCCAAAACAGGTAAAGCTTATTCGTAATAAACAACAAAAGCCCAACATTTCTGGTGGGCTTTGCTTTCTTATACCTTTGAATAAGGTTCTAGTCTTTTTAGATATTCTTCTGAAATTTCGATTATATCCTTTATCAAAGACTCAAAGTTGATATCCAGTTTTTTCTTCTTTAACTTATCTCTGATCAATTTAATTGCATGTAATGTGCTATCCACAATAAACTCCCTCCTTTCAAATTCATTGCGGTCATGGAACAGATCTTTGGTAACCGCAATGTCTACACCAATATCCTTACTTTTACTCATATAGTTATTCACTTTTGGTTCATGAGGAAGATAGCTGCTAAATTTACCCTCAACATAATACTTAATTAGTAATAACTCCAAATCCTTCCCATAATTCCTATTTCTAGTTTCTTTTTTTAATAAAGTGGACAACCCATAATCTTGCCACAAATATGGTGTAATAAGTTCTGAGACATGCTCATCTCCTGCATCAATGTAATATCCCACCATCAAAATGTCATCCTTTTAGATCCTGCCCATGGCTCCAAGTTCAGAGGACCAGGATTACTTTCAACTATGCTTCTCTCTTTTTTTAGCATATCTACTCGACTTCCCTTATCCAATCTAATCATCTTTTTATCTTCCATAAATTTATTCGTATATCTTTTTAATGGATTTTCTTTCGAAGTAATCCCAGTTTTAAGGTATTCTCCTCCGGTTGTTTCAAGCCTATAAAGTGTATTCTCAAGTGTACTGGCTTTAGAATTTGCATTTACCGATGCTTTTAAAGCTTGGCTTACAGTTCGAGTCTCCTGTCCGCTAGTGGACATCAGTATACCATCTCTACCTCTTGCAGTTAAGCCGTTTAAAGCCAAAGCACTCAAGCCATCACCTAAATGATCAACTGCATCACGAGCCCCTTGACTAGGAACTTGAGCCATAATGTACCCTAAAGTGCCACCTTCACTGTCTACAGATTTCCATTTCATTCCAGGAGCAGCCTTATTAACACCTAAGTAATCACCTGCAGCGGCTACGAGATTTCTGATGCCATGTATACCATCTCTAATCATCCCCCCTATGGCCATTCCTGTTTGAACACCCGTGAGTTCATCTGGCCCATCGCCTTCGTCTGGCCACATCCCATCAGGATCAACAAACCTAATTGGGCTGTTAAATGCATATGTATAAGGTGACCACCTCCTTCCTTTCTCCGCCAGAGGATCGATCACATTCCATCGTCCAATCACCGGGTCATAAAACCTTGCCCCGTAATCATACTCATCAGTCAGCACTGTTTGCAACTCCTTGCCGTTGTAAAGATAATTATTTTTAGTACCTAAAACATATCTTGGCACACTTAATCCAAAAGCATAAAACTCATCTTCCTGTATAACTCTGGCAGTATCATTATATTTATCGATAGTTACACGAACATTTCCAAGATGATCTTTCAGGTTATACTCATAATTGTATACACCCGATGAATTTCTTACAGCCCTTCCCTCTTCCGTTGCAATGAAATCAATTGTTCCATTTTTATAATGAATACCGCTGATATAATCCACATTTGTAGAAGTAGATCCAACGGTCTGTATCGAGTTCAACTTTGTACCTGCAGCATCATAAAGATATGTCGCATTTCCACCTGTTTTGGTTACTGTAGAAGGCAGATTCAATTGATTATAAACAATGGATGTATTATTTCTAGTTCCATCTGTGATTGCGCTACCGTTAACATCATACGTAAAGCTACCAACTCTTGAGCCCGAGACACTTTCCAACCGATTGCTTTTCCCTCCATTTTGGTAGTTATACTGAATAGGAGTATTGGTAGTCGGGCCTCGTCTTAACGTCAGAATGTTTCCTGCTTTATCATACTGCATGACTTCATTTAGCTGCGAATTAAGGCTATATTCTGAATATGTCAGCCTATCCAACTCATCATAAGTATAAGAAAACCACCTATCACCAGAATACTTTCCAGAATACTCGATCTCGGTAATGTTGCCATTATATTTCGGCGAAGAACCATGGCTAGGGTTATTATATTTTAGTTTAATATCAAACTTAGGGGCATTTGCTCGTGAAAGCCATCCACGCTCATTGTATGAATACGTAACAGTTTGTAAAAAATTAGTTCCATTAGTAGAATGCAATTTTTTCTTATACAAGTTTCCAAAATCATCATATTCGTTTTGAGTTAAGAGAATATTAGGCCCATTATCAATCTTTTGCCATGTATTAATCTTCCTCCCCATATGATCATAAGTATATTGGTTTTCTGAACGAAGCTGTTCAACGCCACTAACTTTATGACTTCTTACACTACTAAGTGCCGCTCCCGTGAAATCATAACTAGTGCTTATTTCGTCATAATTCCCTGCTACCAGAGTCTTACCCTTATAGTGCTGCTTAAACAGCTTTACTATTCGTCCATCTTCATCGTAATAATTTACAGTCCACAGCATATTGTTCGTACCTAAAACATTGGTTTTACTACCAGTAATAAGACCTCTGGTCATATTGCTAACTTCTGCTCCCGTATAAGGATATGGATTGCCACCAGGGAAATCATAACTATCATAGTAATTAACAGACAAGAGTTTATTCCAGGTTTTTGGAAAAGTGTTACTCGTATAACCTGTGGAATTAGTAGCTTTTGTTTCCCACTGAGCCGCCTGAACATTTACACTATCCATTACTTTATTCAGATAATTCTCGTTCGCATTAGCTCCATATTGATAAATACCCGTAATAATATTTCTTCCCAGGGCATCATATTTGATAAAATTCCATTCTTGTGGCGATTTACTTCTTTGAATTGCATCCTGACTTAAAACCAACTGATTTTGCTTATTGTAAACCATGTACTCCCAACCTTTTCCTGGTAGCTTTTTTGAAATAACATTATGCCTTCCATCATAACCATATTGATAGCATAGTTCGTTAAGAATTTCCTGAGTAATAACTGCGGTGTCAGGTTCAGCCTTAGGTGGTAAAACAAAACGAAGATTCCCCATATCATCATAAACATAATAGGTTGATAAGTACTCGGAGCCATTCCTGGTACTTTTGGATTGCCGCCGAACAATTAACTCTCCTTCTTTATTTTTTATCTCGGTAACTGTTCCCGGACCGTTATACACATTTTCATTCATTATGTATTCGCTATAAAGATCCAGGGAATTATAATATTTATTTTGACTATCTAATCCTCTAACCAGCGACGAGGTAGTATAACCGACGTCCCTCGCCTTATAAACTACAACATCACTATACGTCGTTGTACTAGAGGTTCTTACGGTGTGTCCAGCCCCCATGCTGAAATCGTCTCCCGGAGCACTCGTTTCTTTAACCCTGTTTAAAGGTGAATCATCATATTTAATTTGGCTAAATGGACTATTGTTAGCTGATATAGAGGGCGTTCTAATTAAATTCGAAGGATTATAATATGATTTTACGACTGCAGAATATCCCATATTATAGAAGTTCTTTCTTCCTGTCTGTTCTACGTAAGGCAGATATTTAATATCTTCATTCCCCATGCCATCATATTCTTTCAATTGAATAACATCATTATAACTTGGAGTTGCCTTTATGGTCTGTATTTCTTTTAATCTTCCATAATGGTCTAAAGTCTGTACTTCTACGTTAACTTGTTTAATATCATTCTTAGGATCAGTTAAATCTATTATTCCAGGCACCTTTGCTGTATAACTTATCACAGCATGCATATCCTCTTTTAACGCGATATTAAGAGGATTGCTATTTCCCTGAGTAATATATGCTCTAAAACTTGCACCTGCAGGAACTGTAAATCCATCTTTAAAAGTTATACTGGTGTTAGAGGTAAGCTCCTTTTGGTTATCATACCTGGATACCTCTTTATTTTGCTGAGCTGCAACATTGAACACTGTCAACACCGCAGTTATAGTAAAACTTAGTTTCTTATAAAATGATGCTGTCTTTTTCATTGGTTTAAATTTTCTGTGCCTATAATGTATTTATAACTCTTAATGATGTTGCCTTTAGTGTCTTTAATATTTTTTAAACGCTGTGAATCATCATATTCATAAAACTGGGCTTTACCATTATGATCTATTATACCACTTAATCCAACCAGAGGTTCGTAAGTATAAGTTACCATTTGAGAATCAAAAGGATGAAAACGCAATTCATCAATATAACCAGTTCCGCTAACTGTAACCGTATTAATAGTTCCACTTATTTCACGTTCGGCAAGTTGCCAATCGCCCCAGGTATTTTTTATAACAGCCGCGCCAACTGTCGCACCCGTTATCGTAACTGTGGCTCCTGCTTTGAACCAGTAAGAAATAATATAACGCCCTGGCTTTGTCGAATTAATTTTACTAATGCTACCTGCATTCAAATTATAGGCCTTTCTGCCAGAAGGCGTAGTAACTAAAGAGCCTACGCTGGAATAATTCCAATTGGTCCAGGTCTCATTACCCTCAAAACTAGTATATGCTACATCATTACTCTTCCCATCAGTAGAATTGCTTGCATTAGAAATTTTAGCTATTGCATATTGATTATTATACCCCCAAAAGATCACATTACCTGGCCCCTTAGATTCTGTATATTTATGTAAATTACCTTTTATATAGCCCTCATATGATATTTGTGGTTTATAAACTAAACCATTTGGCACATCAACTCGTCCTGTGTAACCATTCAAATCGTGCGCTATCTCATATTTAGATACTACAGAAGGAAGAGGAATTCCATTAGCATCTGAAGTATAGCTTACTATTTCCTCGTCTGTTAAATAATTAACCATCTGTACATTGAGCCGGCTATAGGTATTTGATTCCTGTATAGACTCTCCCAAACCAATCCTACTTGTTTTCATTGCGTCAACGCCAAGCATACTTCCCGAAGGATAATCCTGTGGATAAAAAATCCATTTGTTTGCCTCATCCATCTTCGAATTAAATGATGAAATCCTAGTTGGAAGAAGATGAGCAGGATTTCCATAATAATACTGCTTCTTAGTCGCCATCACTAAATTACCCTCATCATTACGTGTCCAGGTTATCTCATCAGACTTTCTAAAGCACCTGGACAACCGGTTAAGATCTAATAATTCTGTAGCATATTTGTCATTATAATCTATTGTCTTATTTTCGTCCAATATGGTCATACGAGTTATATAATCTATATATCCATTTTCTCCCATATCCTGATTGCCATTAAACTTAAATTCCCCAATATAGGTTGGCCATGGTCGGTCTACAACAATTCCAGTTGATGCGGGGAAAGGTCCCAACATCTGTCCGGTAAGTGATCCAAAAAAAGATACAAGCTTATTCGTACTATTTTCCGGGGCATTAAATGACTGGTAAGAATATATTGTTTCCTCTACCGGATAATACATTGAATTATTGTAAGCATATTTTTTGTTACCATAACCAACAATCTCTTCGTTAGGAACTCCTGGATTATTATTAAAATAAGGGAGGTATGGATTATCTAATGTAACACCAGAAGCTGAGCGCCATTTTCGATCAGGAGTGCTTTCATAAGGAATTCTTTTGTTATAATAAATAGTTTTGCCATAACTTCCAACCGCATCGGTTTTTCCCTTCATCAGTATTTCCGAGACGGATTGATACAAGGCGTAGCTTCCTCCATATTGAACCAAACTGTTGATGGGATGAGAAAGTAACATCATATTCATTACTACAGGTCTGTCATTTGGATTACTGGAATAATATACTGACCTGTTAGCCAGGACATTTCCTGGTATTGTTACGTCACCTATTCCGGACGAGTCTAATGAACCTCCTGAATGATCGTAGTCCCCTTCACCATAAACATATTTTTTCGCAAAATATACCTCTTTACTATTGCTGCCATAATAAGATGCATCATTACCCCTATTACGGAGAATAGATTTAATCCTTATACCTCCACCATACTCCCTAAATACGGAATGATAGCTGTCTTGCCCGGGATAGTAATCATATGAAAACCTATTTGGTTCATAATCATATTCATATCTTGCCCCAGTTGGAACTCTTACACTTTTCAACGTTCCCTTTACAGCACTGGCAAAGTTATAACTCCTATCGGCAAAAGGAATGCTATAAAAAATGGGACCATTTAGGTCTGGCCTATATCCAAGATGATATCCGTAGATCTCTATAGCTTCTGGCCTGGTATAATGAATTTTTTGACCGGAAGTAAAACCTAAAAGGTCAACAATCGGGTAATGATTTCTATTTCGAAGCGCAATCACATTATCAGGATGTTCCAATAAAGTATAGTTAGTATCAACCCCATTAAAGAACCCCCACTTATCCTGAGATTTGCTTTCAAACCTGGGATCGCGATTTAGTTTTTCGTAATATTTAAAATCCCAGGAATTTTGCAATTGACGCTTACTATCATAGATATGAATAGCTTCCAGGTAATGCCCGTAAGATTTATTTGAATCGTATTGAAATAAATACTCCTTTACTAAAATATAGCTATTGTCAACTTTCCGGTAAATAGTCAGGGTTTGTAATGCATCTGCACCTAAAATATCATCGTAGTAAGCAAACAAGATTTTCCCATTTGGAAAAACAATCTCATTGATTCTACTGTGAACTGTTACCTCAGTTGTTGATTGTGAAATGATCGGTTCCAGAATATTGTATTTTTTGTCATCCGGCCCAAATATCACTCCCCCATTTACTTGTGAAGCAGCGCTAACGTTTCTGTAAAGTGGCAGGGTCTCAGTTGTTCTTGTTCTTTTCTTTGCAGAGAGAATCGGACGATGGCCAGGAACTCCCGTATTAAATCGTTCATAACCAAAGAAAACAGTATCTTTAAATCTGGACGAGCAAATAGTTCTAAGGTCATAATCGTACCATTCAACAGGATCAGGATCATAGCTTGTTGGTTGATACACTGTCGTGGTATTATTGGTTGAATAGAACAATCTTTTGGATGTTTTTCGTTTAGTGCCTGCATCAAAATTATAAACTAAGCCATCCGTAGTAGTTATCTTTTGGTTACTATTAATGGTTATTAAAGGATCATAAGGAAATGTCAGCCCATTTTCCGTGAATGTCCCGCCACTATTCGGGAGTATATAATTATAAGTATCCCAACCACTATCTTTCTTACCTTCAAGAATATTAGTAACTACAGTTTTATGGGCAGAGTTAGTAAAAGGGAGAAGCGAAGTCACGTCAGGAAGGGGATTATTTTTTATTCCATTCGCAGAGTTATCAAGCTTTCCCTGAATATTCGTGATGATTTTCCCTCCTGCGCTGAGCTCCCATCCCATGCCAACCGAACTTGCTTCCTGGCCCACTTTCAATCCTGTAGCAGAATAATTTAACACTATAGGTACAGATATATCGTTCGTTTTTATTTCATAAAGTGGAATCCCCACTTTTAAAGTACCAGTCGCCATATCCACATTATCAAGACTAGCACCATTTAAGAAATTCCCCGCACTAGGAACCGTTCCGATATTCCCAATAGCCCTCTTGTTATAAGAAACCTGTGCTTTACTATTTAAATTCGCTCCTAAAATTATTAGAACACCTAAGAGATAGAATTTTAGTCTCATATTATTATGATTTAAATGTTTTTGATATGGTTTAGGCAATCTGCCTGAAGAAGAAAAATAGGCATAGAGAGGCCTTCGCAAACGATCTGGATTTGCTAAATTGTAATATTGCATTATGGTACCAAGACCATTTTTTGTGGGTTGTTTTTTTGAGAGCATTTGAGATGAAGCGTTAAAAAAACCTAAAGGTTTATATCTGTCTCTTATACACATCT
>NZ_LGEL01000013.1 GCF_001636695.1 Pedobacter panaciterrae | reverse complement strand
ACTATACAATAATCTTAGACCACATTTCTCTATTGGTTTATTGACGCCAAAACAGGCTCATGCACAAGCCATAGTAAAAGTAAAACGTTGGAAAACAAAACAACCATCAAAATCAGATTTTGATGGTTGTTTCTAAATAGTAATTTTGTTAAACACTAGTCAACTTTTTTCAGGACTAGACATTCCGGATGGAAGCAAAATATATAACTTTTCTCACCAGTAACGTTATAATTGATTGATATATAGATAGTTCTATTAATGAATATCTTGATTTTTATAGTCTGCAAAGCTAAATTTGTTAATCTTTAACTCAATATAATGAGAGCGAATTTAAGCTTGCTTTTTTATCTGAAATTGTCTCGTCTTGACTTACTAGTCGGTTTTGAGCGGTAATACTGGAATTAATAAAATACAGGCAACATTATGCATTCACAGGGCGGATTTTGCATTTTAAAGTTACGATTTCATCCCAGCTCTTACATAATCTGTGTATATTTATCACAGACACCAATTGTATGACTAAGAATATATTTATAGCCTCTGCGGAACCTTACACCGGCAAATCGGTAATTGCTTTTGGTATGATCAATATGCTACTGGCTAAAACACAGAAGGTTGGTTATTTCAAACCAATCATTGCTCAGGAAGATCCAAATCAACGCGATCAGCATGTTGAAGCCATGCTGAATTATTTTTCTTTACCTGTCAAGTATGAAGATGCTTTTGCCTTTACACGTCAGGATATGTTACACAATGCCAGTTCAGATAATACAGGAGATATTTTAAATACGATTATCAGCAAATACAAAAAACTGGAAGAAAACTATGATTTTACAGTTATAGAGGGCAGTGATTTCCTGGGAGAAGGCATTGCCTTTGAATTTGAGTCAAATGCGCTGATGGCCAAGAACCTTGCTGCTCCGGTACTCATTGTAGTTTCAGGCAAGAATAAAACCGCTAGTCAGCTGTTTAAAACAGCTATTAACATCTATCGCAATTTCCTCCTTAGAGACGTGCAGGTTTTAGGCGTAATCGCAAATATGGTAAATCCTGATGAAGCAGATCGTATTAAACAGGCGCTAACCAATCAGTTGCCTGCGGAATTACTGATTGCAGTAATTCCAATTGAAAGCGGTCTACAAAGTCCGACGATGAAGGAAATCACTGCTGCATTAAATGCAGAAGTGCTGTTTGGGGCTGATTTGATGGACAATCAGGTGGATAATTTTGTAACCGGTGCGATGATGCTTCCCAATTTCCTAAGACACATCAAAGATAACCTGCTTATCGTCACTCCAGGTGACCGAGGTGACATCATTATCGGTTCGCTGCAGGCTAACCTTTCGGTCAATTATCCAAAGATCGCAGGGATCGTGCTTACTGCAGGCAGTTTGCCCGATGAACCGATGATCAAGCTGATCGAAGGACTGCAAACCATCATCCCCATTATTTCGGTGCAAAAAGGAACCTTCGAAACTACCACAGCCATAGGAGCCATTCATTCCAAGATCACCATAGATAACAAAAAGAAGATTGAACTGGCTATTGACATGTTTGAAAAGTATGTGGACAGTAAGGCCCTGGACGATAAAATTGTCACCTTCAACTATCAGGGAATCACTCCGCATATGTTCCAGTATCAATTGGTAAAGTGGGCCAAGCGTCAAAAGAAGCATATTGTCTTGCCTGAAGGCAATGATGAGCGGATACTCAAAGCAGTTGAAAAATTGATTGCCCAGGATATTGTATCTATCACGCTTCTGGGTGATGCGCAGGAAATTGGTGCCAGCATAAAAAGACTGGGATTAAATCTGGATCTGGGTGCCATTCATATCCATAATCCGGCACTTTCAGCCAACTACGGGGATTACGTAGAAACCCTGTATGAACTGCGTAAAAATAAAAATGTAAACATGGAAATGGCCAGGGATATGATGACTGACGTTTCTTACTACGGAACAATGATGGTGTACAAGGGGCATGCCGATGGAATGGTATCCGGGGCAGTACACACTACCCAACATACGATCAGGCCCGCATTGCAGTTTGTGAAAACAAAGCCCGGGGTATCGGTGGTGTCCTCAATTTTTTTCATGTGTCTTCCTGAACGGGTCGCGATCTTTGGGGATTGCGCTGTAAATCCAAACCCGACTGCTCAGCAGCTTGCTGAGATTGCCATTTCCTCTGCTGAAAGCAGTGCCCGATTTGGCATTGAACCGCGTGTTGCGATGCTTTCCTACTCTTCAGGTACATCCGGTGAAGGTGAGGATGTAGAGCGGGTGAGAGAGGCAACTGCGATTGTGAAGGCCAAACATCCCGAACTGAAAATCGAAGGACCTATACAATATGATGCCGCTGTCGATCCCCTGGTAGGCAGGCAAAAACTTCCGGACTCAGAGGTAGCAGGGAAAGCAAGTGTCTTGATTTTTCCGGACCTGAATACAGGTAACAACACCTATAAAGCAGTGCAGCGGGAGACTGGAGCACTAGCCATCGGACCCATGCTTCAGGGTTTAAACAAACCAATTAATGATCTTAGCCGTGGTTGTACGGTTGATGATATTTTTAATACCGTGGTCATTACCGCCATACAGTGCCAGGAAATCTAATTACATTCATGAACATTCTAGTTATCAATTCGGGAAGCAGTTCCCTAAAGTATCAGCTTTTTAAAATGCCGGAGAAAACGCCTGTCACTAGTGGGCTTGTAGAGCGTATAGGAGAAAAAGGCAGTGCTGTACCGGATCATCGTGTTGCCTTGCAGCAGGTGATCGCTGAACTGTCAGAAGGAGAAACTGCGGTGATCAAAAGTACCCACGACATCACAGTGGTAGGGCACAGGGTGGTTCATGGCGGCGAACTGTTCTCCACTGCAGTTACCATAGATGAAGATGTCAAAAGACAGATTAAAAAGCTTTTTTCCCTTGCTCCTTTACATAATCCGGCCAATTACGCCTGTATTGAAGTTGCAGAACAAACCTTTCCTGATGCCATTCAAATTGCCGTTTTTGATACTGCCTTTCATCAAACCCTACCGGAAAATGCCTACCGGTATGCCATACCTGAATCTTATTATAAGGAGCATGGGATCAGGGTTTATGGATTTCACGGGACCAGCCATAAATATGTCAGCGAACAGGCGGCGCTTTGGCTTAAAAAACCGGAGGCGAAACTGATCACCATACATCTGGGTAACGGTTGCAGTATGACTGCCGTAAATGCGGGGAAGTCTGTCGATACGACAATGGGATTTGGTCCATTGAGCGGGTTAATGATGGGTACCCGTTCCGGCGATATCGACCCCTCGGTTATTTTTCACTTAATGGAACACTCCGGTTACACCCTAGATCAGTTGAGTACGCTGCTCAACAAACAGTCTGGTTTACTCGGCGTCGGGGGTTCCGGGGATATGAGAGACATCAGAAAGCGCGTAGCAGAGGGAGATCAAAAAGCGATGCTTGCGCTTGAACTTTATGCCTACAGGATTAAAAAGTTTATCGGTGCCTATGCCGCCGTGCTCAATGGTTTGGATGCCATTGTTTTCACCGCTGGTGTCGGAGAAAACGATGCCGACATGCGTTCTTCAGTTTGCCATAACCTGGATTACCTGAACGTCCTGTTGGATGACAACAAAAACCGGCAATATAAAAAAGCGCTAACCGAGATCAATACCGAGCAATCAAAAGTGAAAATTTTGATCATTCCAACTAACGAAGAGTATGAAATCGCACATCAGTGTTATAAGTTGTTAAACGCTTAAGAAACGTTTGGCATTTACACCAGGAGTTTTTTAAACGGGGAATGTGTTGTCTTCAATCGACAAAAGACAATGGTGTCGTTTTAATGCCTACCGATCATGTTTTACATAAATGTAAACAATGGTCCCCAAAAATGAAAACGCAGGCCGGCTTCTGTTTGGGCTTTATTTTAAAAAAATATGAATTATCGTTATTGAAAATCACCTATGCGAATAGTGTCAGTAACCGTTTCGATGCGACGAGGATCAGGATAAAGCCGATTTAGCCTTATATGGTGTCTAGATATCCGGGATTACCTGATCTGTTCCAGCCCCGCGGGAAAGGTTACCATAGATTGCTCGGAGGATAAGTAAAGTAATGGTGGTAGGTTTTCTTTTTATCGCTAATTGTGTAACCTGCTGAAGGTTTTTTATTATTTTAGGTAAATATCTCCTATTTTAATGCATATGAAACATTTTGATGCCATAATCATTGGCTCGGGTCAGGCAGGTACTCCGCTGGCGAAGAAATTAGCGCAGGCAGGAAAAAAAACGGCAATTATTGAAAAACGCTTGGTAGGTGGTACGTGTATCAATGATGGCTGTACCCCAACAAAAGCGATGATCGCTTCTGCACATATGGCCCATAAAGCCAGGACGGCTGCTTTGCTGGGCGTGGAAACAGGCGAAGTTAAGGTGGATTTAAAAAAAATTATAGCTCGAAAGGATAAGATTGTTGAATCTTTCCGGTCCTCTTCTCAAAAAGGACTGGAAGGGACTGAAGGCGTTGAGCTGATCTTTGGGGAGGCAAGGTTTTCGGGTAATAAAGAACTTACAGTGACCAGTTCAGATGGACATGAAGAACTTTTAACGGCAGACTGGATCTTTATCAATACCGGTGCCCGTACGGCTGTTCCTGAGTTGAAGGGTTTGCAGAAAGTGGATTATCTGACTTCAACGACCATTCTTGATCTGGAACAAATTCCCGAACATCTTATTGTCGTCGGCGGAAATTACATTGGTCTGGAATTGGGGCAGATGTTTCAACGCTTCGGCAGTAAAGTTACCATTCTGGAAAAATCCTCCAGGATCGCCTCACGGGAAGATGAGGACGTTTCTGCGGAACTTACAAAGATCTTGCGTGATGAAGGGCTTCAGATTCTGACAGACGTCAGAATTGATGAAATAGAAAATAGAAACGGAAAAATTAGCGTGCGTTTGAAGTCAGAGGATAAAAACGAGGAAATACTTGCCAGCCACCTGTTGATTGCTGCAGGCAGAATCGCGCAGACAGCATCGCTCAGTTTGGATATTCCGGGTGTAGCAACAGATGAAAAAGGAAATGTTGTGGTCAATGAAAAGTTGGAGACCAATGTTAAAGGTATCTACGCCCTGGGAGATGTAAAAGGTGGGCCTGCCTTTACACACATTGCTTATAATGACTACATCATTGTCTATGGAAATTTGATCGAAAACGCAAATTGCAGTACTGCTGGCAGACCAGTGCCCTATTGTATGTTCACTGACCCTCAAATGGCCCGCATTGGAATTTCTGAAGCAGAGGCGAAGGAAAAAGGGCTTGATTTTTTGGTTGCCAAAATTCCGATGTCCAATGTGGCAAGAGGGATAGAAACCGGAGAAACCCTGGGGTTTATGAAAGCTGTGGTGGACAGAAAGAGTAAAAAAATACTAGGAGCCTGCATGCTTTCGTCAGAAGGAGGGGAGATTATGTCAGTACTTCAGATGGCTATGGAGGGAGGCGTCACCTATGACCGGATCCGGGAGTATGTGTTTGCACATCCGACTTATTCTGAATCCCTTAATAATCTGTTTATGAAAATCAAAGATTAAGCAGCAATGATTACACTAGCAGAGGTCAGCAGGAATTTTGGAAATACACGAGCAGTCAATAACATCTCCTTTACCGTAGCCGAAGGAGAAACCCTCGTTTTACTGGGTACCAGCGGATGCGGTAAGACCACTACGCTAAAGATGATTAACCGGCTGATTGAACCTGATGCAGGAACAATCAGCATCAACGGGAAGGAGATCAATAGCGACAAACCTGAATTCCTGAGGCGTAAAATTGGCTATGTCATGCAAAATACCGGACTTTTCCCTCATTATACGGTCGCTGAAAACATCGCTGTTGTTCCCAAATTACTGAAATGGGATAAAGAGAAAACCCTGGGACGTACACTGGAACTGATTGAAAAATTTAGCCTCCCGAAGGATTGCATGGAGTTGCTGCCCCATCAGCTAAGCGGGGGCCAGCAACAGCGTGTTGGGCTGGCCAGGGCCCTGGTCACTGATCCGGATATTGTTTTAATGGATGAACCGTTTGGGGCATTGGATAATGTGACCAGGTCAGGCATCCAGTCTGAATTTAAAGCGCTGGAGGAGCTGAAAAGAAAAACGATCGTGATGGTCACCCATGATGTTCAGGAGGCTTTTGAACTGGCCGACCGCATTTGTCTGATGGATCATGGTAAAATTGTTCAGATCGGCACGCCCAAAGACCTGCTTTATAAGCCCGTTAATGAATTTGCCCGGAAATTCCTGGACAGTCAGCGGCTGGCCCTGGAATTCAAGGTAATTACCATAAAGGACATCTGGGAATTCCTGCCTGTGAAGCTTATAAAAAGCGAAGAACGTGCGCTTTCTTCTTCCACTGATGTTTGGTCAGCCATGGAAAGACTTAGCTCAGCCGGAGATCATCCGGTTGAATTGTTTTCGGACCTGGAAACACAACAGGCCAAGCGCATCAATTTTCAGGAACTGAGTACGGCATTTCATTTCTATAAACAGAAGGCAAAGCATGATTGAGCAGCAACAGACTTTATGGAGTTTTATGACCGAGCAGTCGGACAAATTGCTTACCCAGACTTTGCAGCATCTGGGACTGACGTTTGTCTCGCTGCTGTTGGCGATAGCCGTTGGTCTTCCTCTTGGTATTTTAATTGCCAGGCGAAGGAAACTGGCTGGAAGCGTTTTAGGGATTGCAGGGATACTACAGACCATTCCAAGTATCGCACTTCTGGGGTTCATGATCCCGCTATTGGGTATTGGCGCAAAACCCGCCATTGTGGCCTTACTGATCTATGCCTTGTTACCGATCATCCGTAACACTTATACCGGAATTGTGGGTATCGACCGGCACATTATCGAGGCAGCAAACGCTTTGGGAATGAGCAGAACACAGGTGCTTTTACAGGTAGAGTTACCGCTTGCCTTGCCTGTGATACTGGCAGGAATCCGAACGGCGACAGTGATTAATGTGGGCGTCGCTACACTCGCTTCATTTATTGCTGCCGGTGGGTTAGGCGAATTTATTTTTGGAGGTATTTCTCTGAACAATAGTAATATGATCCTGGCAGGCGCTATTCCGGCTGCGCTATTGGCCGTGATTTTGGATCTGCTGTTATCGGGGGTACAAAAGCTTGATTTCAGGAAGCTACGGAAAATACGCTTTTTATTTCCTTTGCTCATCCTGTTGGTGGGCGGTTTTTATATGATTCCTGGAACATCTGATACCAGCCTAAAGGCTGGTTTTACGCCGGAATTTATGGGTAGAATGGATGGTGATCTTGGCTTGAAGTCCGTTTATGGGCTTAAGATTCATACCACAGTGATCAGCGATGCGGTGATGTATAAAGCCGCTTATGAAAAAGAACTGGATGTGATCAGTGGATACTCAACAGATGGAAGGTTAAAGGCTTTCGGGCTGACGATTCTAAAAGATGATAAAGGTATATTTCCACCCTATTATGCCGCGCCAATTGTCCGGCAGGTATCTCTGGAAAAATTTCCAGGTCTTGAGGCAGTGCTTAATCTGCTTGCAGGAAAAATTAACGATTCAGTAATGACCGATCTGAACTACAGGACGGATTATCTGAAACAGACTCCTGAACGCGTCGCAAAGGATTTTCTGATCAGTAAAGGTTTGTACAAAAGTCCGCGCAATGGACATGCTGGTACCATCCGGATCGGCTCAAAGATTTTTGGCGAACAGTACATTCTGGCCGAAATGTATAATATGCTGATTAAAGGCAATACCGATTATGAAGTGGCAACCAAAACCGGACTGGGGGGGACTAAGATTTGTTTTGATGCGCTGAGGAATGACCAAATTGATTTTTACCCAGAATATACCGGTACCGGACTGTTGGTTCTGCTCCAGCCTGATCCCAAACTTGTAAAAGAAATCACGCGCGACAAAGACCGGACATATAGCTATGTGAAGCGTGCTTTTCAGAAAAAATATCAAATCCAGTGGCTGAAGCCAATAGGATTTAACAATTCCTATGCTTTGATGATGCGGGCCAAACAATCCAAAGTCTTGAATGTTACTACTATCACAGAACTTAGAAATTATATAGATAACAATTGATGTCATTTTTCGAACAATACGCACAAATCAGGAAACATACCGAGCAGATTTGCCTGCCATTGCGGACCGAAGATTATGTAGTTCAACCGATTGTTGATGTCAGTCCTCCAAAATGGCACCTGGGCCATACCACATGGTTCTTTGAGACCTTCCTGTTACTGCCGTTTGCTGAGAAGTATCAGGTTTACAATGCGGATTATAATTATGTGTTTAATAGTTACTACGAAACCATAGGAAATCGGGTGATCCGTACTGACAGGGGCAATCTGAGTCGGCCGGATGTGAATGAAATTTATCAGTATCGCGCTTATGTAGATGAAGCAATGCTTAAACTTCTGCAGGATCCGATCTCCTCAGCGCTGCAAGAACTGTTGCAGATTGGTTTCAATCACGAGCAGCAGCATCAGGAACTTTTGCTGACTGATATCAAATACATTCTTGGGCACAATCCGCTCTTTCCGGTGTATCATTCTGCTGAAACTAAAGCTAAGCGGGAAACCTCCAATTTGCGGGAGATGATCTCCTTCACCGAAGGTGTTTATCAGATCGGACATACAGGAGAGGGCTTTTGTTTCGATAATGAACTGGGAAGGCATAAGGTGTATCTGCAGGATTTTTCAATCAGTTCTGAACTGGTCAGCAATGGGGAGTATCTTCAATTTATGGAAGAGGGGGGCTATGGTAATTTTAGTCACTGGCACGCTGAGGGCTGGGACTGGGTAAAAAACAACAACATCACCGCTCCGATGTATTGGCATTTTATAGAAAACAGTTGGTATAACTATACGCTTGAAGGACTCAAGCCTGTAGATCCGGATGAACCGGTAGCACATATCAGTTATTATGAAGCATACGCATATGCCTGCTGGGCCGGTTTACGGCTCCCTACAGAGTTTGAGTGGGAAGTCGCAGCAACGAAATTTAACTGGGGCATTCGATGGGAATGGACCGAAAGTGCGTATTTGCCCTATCCGGGCTTTAACAAGGCACCAGGGGCAATAGGGGAATATAACGGAAAGTTTATGGTCAATCAAAAGGTGCTCCGCGGCGCGTCGGTGGCAACGCCGGCAGGACACAGCCGAATTACTTACAGAAATTTCTTTCATCCTTATTTAAGATGGCAGTTTACAGGGATAAGACTAGCCAAATGATTTGATATGAATACAACTACTAGTACTACCGAAAAACCTTCGCCTGGTGAGCTACAATTCATGGCCGACACGGTTGTAGGCCTTAAAGCATTGCCGAAATTCATGCAGTCCAAATATTTTTACGATGAGCATGGGGATAGGCTCTTCCAGCAAATTATGGATATGGACGAATATTACCTGACCAATGCGGAAATGGATATTCTGAAAAACTATTCGGAAGAGATTGCAAAGCTTATTGCGGCAGAAAATACTGCCTTTGACCTGATTGAGCTGGGTGCTGGTGATGCAACCAAATCAATTCATTTGCTCAGAGCCCTTGTTGCACGGGAATTGGAATTTAGTTATTTGCCAGTGGATATCTCTGCGCATGTGATCGGTGACCTTGAGGACAATTTGCCGCGGCAACTACCCTCACTGGACATCAAAGGACTAAATGGGGACTACCTGGACATGCTCGGTAAGGTTTCATCATTTTCCGGCCGCAGAAAAGTAGTTTTATTCATGGGGGCAAATATCGGGAACATGAATCCTGACCAGGCGGTGAAGTTCTGCGCTGAATTAAAAATGTCGCTATCTAAAGGTGACCTGTTGATTATTGGTTTCGATCTGAAGAAAGACCCGAGACAGATACTAGCGGCATATAATGATGCTGCAGGAATTACCCGAGCGTTCAACCTTAACCTGCTTGAACGGATTAACCGGGAACTCGATGCTGATTTTAATCTCGGTAATTTCGAACACTATGCGAGTTATGATCCCGGAACGGGTAGTTGTAAAAGTTACCTGATCAGTTTAACAGATCAGCTGGTTCGCATTGGAGAAAATGAAACGATTCAGTTTTCAGAGAATGAACCGATCTTTATGGAAATTTCACAAAAATACTCAATTGAAGAAATTGAAGCACTGGCCGCAGGTTCGGGATTCCGGTGCCAGCAGCATTTTTTTGATGAAAATAATTACTTTGCCGACTCCATCTGGGTGGTCGATGATCATAGCGCTCAGGTACCCTGATCTAAAATCTGTAACAGTTGGTCCAGGTCCTTATCAGTATTGTAAAAATGAAACGAAACCCTGGTGCCGGTTCCGCGGTTAGAACATATAATCCGGTTGGCAATCAATTTTTGGAATGTGTCCGGTTTTATTGGAAGATTCATGAGGCTTGACTGAATTTTACGGCCAATCACGGATTCTGAAATCAAGCCTCTTGAATAAAATGCTGCTCTGGCTTTTTCACAAACCGACTGGCTGATTTTTTCGATGTTTTCCAGTCCGAGGGATTGGAGGTAAAGCACACTTTGATTTAAACTTCCAAAGTTCAGGGTGTCCAAATGTCCCGGTTCAAAGCATAGTGAAAGGAAGTCTTTTCCCTTCAGGAATGGGGCAGTTGGGAGTGGCGTGCTCTTCCTTTGCTGGTAAATACATTCTTTCAGCTGATCTGATAACATCAGGAAAGCATTTCCATAGCCCGCGAGCATCCATTTGTAACCGCTGGAAATAACCGCATCCAGACCTGAGGATTTAAAATCAAATGTTGCAGTACCGCAGAATTGGGTGCCATCAGCAATTAAGATCAGTTCGGGGTAGCTGCCTTTGATATCCTTTATAAACTGAGGATCTATTCTCATTCCGCTGATGTACTGAACAATGCTGAATGCAAAAACGGTGGGCTTGTATTTTTCTATTGCTGCTAATATTAGATCTTCAGGACAAGGAGTCATCGGAACCTCGGCATAATCAAATCCCCTGCTGATCACCGGATAGTTGACCGAAGGATAATCTTCCGAAAGCAGCAGGAAACGGTGACTTTTTTCCAGCCCTTCCAGTAACGTATTGAAGCCGATGGAAAAATTAGGTACGAGATAAGTATTGTCCGTTCTGGATCCAAAAAGCATTGATAAGTTCTGGCGAAGCTCCTCAATGATGCCGCCCTGTTTTGCACGCAGGTCGCTTCCACTTATTGTATAGTCAGCATCATGTTTGTTTCTCCATTGCTGCAGCTGTCTGGATAAAATTCCTGCATTGGCAGTGTTTAAATAAGTGCAGGTATCGAGAATCGGAAAAAGGGTCGAAAAAGGCATTTTCAAATGTAAAAGAATTTTGATTAAGTTCTAAAGGAGAAAACTTTAGCTGCGCTGAGTTGTATTATTGTGGGTAATACCTCACAATCATGAATGTCAAAGCATATGGAAGTTTTCATCAATGAGCTCGAAAAATTATTAAAAGGAGGCAGTGCACATGTCACCTTTAAAGATGCGACCGCAGATATACCTTTTGAAGTGCTTGGTGAAAGACCACATGGCCTGCCTTACAGCATCTGGCAGCTTGTGGAGCACATCAGGATAGCGCAATGGGACATGCAGGAATTCAGCAGGAATGACAACCACAAATCGCCAAAATGGCCTGAGGAATACTGGCCAAAAGAAATGGCGCCGGCGGATAAAGAAAACTGGGATGCCTCGCTGATGCAGATTACTGAAGATTTAAAAGCATTTCTAACCCTGTTAAATACAAAAAATCTATATGAGCCGTTTGCTCATGGCAGCGGACAAAGCCTCCTGCGGGAAGCGCTACAGATTGCTGATCATACTGCCTATCACGTTGCTGAGATTGTCGTCATAAGGCGCTTGCTGGGCATCTGGAAACCGTAGAAGTGAATAATCATCTTAAATCAAAATATTATGTTAAAAAATTCAAAAGCATTTAGTTCTTTTTCAGCCAATGATCTGGACAAGGCAAAAGAATTCTACCAGTCCACCCTGGGCCTTGATGTAAGAATTGGCCAAATGGATAATCTTGAACTTCATATCTCAGGTTCCATTCCTGTTCTGATTTATCCAAAGCCCGATCATGAGCCGGCAACTTTTACAGTACTCAATTTTCCCGTTGAGAGTGTTGAAGCGACAGTTGATCATCTGGTTGAAAAAGGCGTTCAGTTTGAACATTATGATTACCCTGGGCTCAAGACGAACGAGAAAGGAATCTTTCGTGGCGATGGACCGGTCATCGCCTGGTTCAAGGATCCGGCAGGCAATATCCTTTCTGTGTTGGAAATAGACTAAGCTTTTTTTTCACATCAATTGCCCCAAAAAATATATAAAAAACCCGCGGCCGGGGAATCCTGAACATCAGCTTATCGTTTAAATTGCCGGTGCTGCCGGGAAGTCAATAGGCACCGGTGTGAATGCGAATACATAATCGGTAAGGATCTTGTCAGTTATAGAGGTCACCACATCGATCAGGGATCGGGCTTAAACCGGTATCTGAATAGCTTTTGCGGACAGTTAGCCGGTCCTATCGCGATTCAGATGGCTAAGCGTTGGGGATCGTATCTGGCAGGTTCTCTTTTTATCCTGCAAGTTGATCAGGTTATTACTAAACTGCTGCAATGTTATTTTCCCTTCATGGCATCCTTTGGTAATTCGAGATGATTGGCTGCAATTTCTATCAAATATTACATCTGGTTTAGTTGTTCGGGTGGACTACCAACAGCATCAACAAATTTGATCTCCATGATCTTGTTATCAAAGTCTTCCCCGCGGAAAAGCGCTTTTGTTTTGATTCGATTTTTGTAAGTATAAATAGTACTCAAGGTGCTTTCTAATATATTTGCAATCGTTTGGTTGTCTTTGATACCTAAACGCATCAAGGCAAATATCCGTAAATTGGTATTTAGAATTTCTCCGCTTTTAGGCCAAATTTGGTCTTCGGGCTTGAGTAGCGAGTTAAAGGCATCGATGAAATTAGGAAACAATTTCAGGAAGATCGTATCGAACGTATAAAAAAGTCCTGCTCTTTCCCTTTTTATATCAATTTCCTTAGCCAGCTTCATCAGTCCCTCGTAGTTCTTTATT
Organism: Pedobacter panaciterrae; assembly: GCF_001636695.1. Lineage (GTDB taxonomy): Bacteria > Bacteroidota > Bacteroidia > Sphingobacteriales > Sphingobacteriaceae > Pedobacter > Pedobacter panaciterrae_A. The sequence continues at coordinate 112,004 of NZ_LGEL01000013.1, read as the reverse complement.
TTGAGCATATGCTCGGTATTTCTTTTAACTTTTTCCAACCTTGAAATGTGGCCCGAAATCAGATGAAAGAAATGACCTAAATACTCTTCCTTGATATGCCCGTCTTCAAGTAATCGTTTGTTGATCTCATTCAGGTGCTGATATTTTTCTTTTACTACAGCCTCTCTTATTCTCACTTTCTTCAGACGAGTGAAGACGATATAGGAAATGATTCCAATACCAATTAGTCCCAGGGTAACCACACTGATCAGTGCAATTAAAAGGTCGATTTTTTTATTTTCAGATCTGATGAGTTTTTGTGCGGCAAGCTGGGTCAGTGTAGTAGCGATGTTTTTCTCCTGTATTTTATTTCCAAAAAAAGCCGCCTGTGCCATGGCCTCATTCAGCAGCAATTGGGCATCGTCTAATTCATTCTTATCCAGCAACCTTGTGCCAAGCCTGAAAATGGCCAAAGTTTGTTTGGTGGATGATCTGATATCATAGATTGCAGCCAACATGAGCAACTTTTCCTTTTCCTCATCTGATACTAAATAGCTCAGGTCATTTGCCACCATGGCCCACTGATGGATCGTGAGGTCTTTTCTGCTCAATAGCTGTTTCAGTATGGTCACAGCTTTTTCCCGCTGACCGGTGATGGTATACAGCTGACCGGTATATTTGTATTTATCATAGGTTCCTGGCTTACTTAATACAACCGCTGAGTCGAGCGTTTTTATAGATTCGGACCTGTTGGCTGGAGAGTAAAACCTATTGGTATTGTAGGCAGATAGTTCATGTAAGGCACGGGCTTTAAACTCATAAAACTGTAATTTATTGCTGTCAGAAAGCGGTGCCGCATTCAATTGAGCTATGCAGTCAAATGCTTCTTTGTACATACCCCAAGACAATTGTAGCGCACCGAGCCTTATTTTGCTCTCCTGCTGTTTTTGGCGATCCTTCAGCAGATTGCTCACCTGGATCAATTTATAGGTGTAAACATGAGCAGAGTCGAAATTGTAACTTTTGTAAGCATCAATTAACTGACTCAAGATGACGTACTGCTTTGAAACATTATTTTCTGGAACTGCTGCGAGGGATTCTTTTAACCTTTTTAGTTGAACCTCTTTTTTTTGTTCATAGCTGTTTTTTTTGAGAATTTCGGCTTTGAGTACCGTTAAGAGGCTATCGGGTGATTGCCTACCTTGCGAGGTGTTCAAAAGCAGTATCGGCAATAAAAAAGTAAATAAAATTTTCATGATTTAATCCCTTGCAGGCCCTATCCATTTATAGTTGGACAAGTTAGATTAAATCAAGAAAATTTTTACATTGAAAGGAGGTTTATTTGCGAAAACGTTGTTGTTGTAATTGCCCCTGTGTTTTTATTCTGTCAGATCTGTCAAAGGAATTAAATTGATCAGCAGTGATACAATGGATGGTTCGTCCAATGGCAGCAATAGCAACGGCGCCATTTTGTTGTTGTAGCCTTCGCCGTGATTACTCATCCATGATTCCCGGTTCTTCATCAGCCAATTATCATGCAATAAGGTGCTGTCGATATAATTATCGGTTTTGTTGATTCCAAATGGCAAGGCAATCCTGTGCCACATCACCCCGTGGGTCATCCCGATAGCACAGCCTGTGCCGACAGCGATATAAGGTTCGTCTTCACAATTAATGATGCTGATTGCCTGACCTTTTGGTAAGGCGGTCAATAGTTTTCCAATGCGCTCTATCGTATGTGGTATGGCAATGATGTTCTCCACATCATAAGTCCGGTATACTTCAGCCGTTGACAGAACAGAAGGGGGCATGGCCTGTTCAATGATCAGGTCAGGTGCTATCTATCTGCCCAGTTTAGTCAGCGAAGTTCTCCATGCGGCGCTTTTCAAATCTTTCCCCCAGTCTACCTTCCAGTAGCTGATACCTTCGTTTTTCATCCATTTAAAACGTTCTGTCCAGTAAGCTATGCTATCAGTGGTCTGGTATTTAGGGGCCTGCTGCGCAAAGACCCAAACCTTTCCAGCCTAAATTTTTTGTTTTATCAGATAGCCAGGTCAGTTTTCTCGGTCATGGCCTGCCTCATTATTGATGAGGGCTTGTAATCGGTCACATAGCCCTGAACATTCCAGGTGCAGAAATAATCCGGTGCGAGTGAGGGTTTGTCAGGTACCAGGGAAGCCCGCTTTTTCTGACTAAAAACCGTCAAGGAATAAAGACAGAATAATGCAGGCAATAAAAGCTTGAATTTCTTGGATAGGTATTTTTTTTATTCGTTTGGTGTATCAGCGGCCCCCGCGTCAGTGATAAACACTAAAAACATTATGGTCACCAAAAAAAACGGAAGAGGTTCTCATATGGTTACTTAAAATATTTCTTTGCAAAATCAATAAAAACCGGCCAGTCCATAGAATCTGTATGGCCACCTTCGTGATTACGGAAAGCTAACTCCCCGTTGATAAGGGAAACATCGGGTGCAGGGAATTCGCCCGCAGTGATACCAGTTTTCCCTAATAAAGTATAAACAGGTGTAGCAGCTACACAAGCCTTAAACTCGCCTACTGGATCGGCCCAAATGTCCTGCGTTCCACCGGTGACAAATAAAGGGCGGGGTGCTACTAAAGCCATCATATCATGCGCATCAACTGGGAAAGCTTTCCAGTTGCCTCCATATTTTATAAAGTTTGGCGCCATCCAATGGTATTCGTTTTCGGCGGCAATCAAATCAAGATTTTCTCCAAAATTCCTTTTTTCCAGCGAGGCCCCTCCAGATCCTGAGCAACTTGCAAAGACTATTGCCCACCTTTGGTCCATCGCTCCGGCCAACAGCGCAGTCTTGCCCCAGCGCGAATGTCCTTCAATGCCAATTTGTTTAGGGTTGATGGTTTTATCTGTTTCAAAATAGTCTAAGGCCCTGCTCATACCCCAGCTCCAGGCTCTTAACACGCCCCAATCTTCCGGTCCTCTTAATTTACCTTTATTTACCAACCCAATAATGCCATTACTTAAGCCCGCGCCATTATCGGTCTGTAATGCGTTTGTATCAAAATATGCTATCGCCCAGCCTGTGTTATTTAAAAGTTTGATGGTTTGGGCATTGCCGCTGCTGTTGGAAGATGCAATAACCATTAACGGCACAGGGCCAAGAGCATTAGCGGGTAGAAATAAGGTCATCTTGATAACCGGTTGTGTAGCCGGGTAGCCAGAATTATCAATATGACCAACAATGGTCTTTTTTATTGTGCTGCCATCAGTGGTTTTATCTACGTCAGTAACTTCAAATTTAACCTTCGGGGTGTTTTTAGGGACGCGGCCAAACACCGATGTTTCGTAATCGCTAATTATTTCCGGGCGGCGCTGTTTCCACCAAATTTGAGCATTGTTAACCGGTTTGCCGTTTTTTAATACAAGTGGATCGGGCAAGGTATAATCGTTGGCTTTATCCTCATCATAATTCACCCAGGCACCCCATGGTGAGCGGGTAAGTGACATGCCTTTGGCATCAGTATAGCCACTTCCGTTGGCTCTTGGTACAGAGTTTTTGGGACGTGCCGGATCGTCAGCCTGTGGTGGAAGGACAGGTAGTTTTATACCCAAACTCTGCAGCGTTTGCTGGTAATTGACCTTGGTTAATGAATCGGTTTTAGTTCTTTCCAGCGCCGCCTGTTCTTTGGTAAGTGTTTGTGCGAATGTGTTTTCCGCTGCCAGCGCGATTACTACAAATGCTGTTATTCTAAAAATATATTTCATATTTTCTTCTGTTAATGTTCAGACTGGCCGGGAATTTCAGGAACGCCGGGATCGGCTAAGACTTGTAATGCAGTGGCATCGCCTACGTTTTTCCAATCCCATAGCACCCAAACTACTTTTTTGTCCCTGGTAACTTCAATAAGCTGCGGCCCTTTTCCTCCCTGGCCGCGCGAGGCAAAAATGGTGTTGCCATTGGCGAGTCTGGTACAGGTCTGCGGTGCGGAGGTAAACTGGTATTCGGCCGGCAGATCAGTTTTGCAATTAAACTCCCATACAATTTCACCTTTTGAATTTACCTCCCGGGTCGAGTTGTCGGCTTCATCGGTGATCAGGGTATTGCCGTTCTTTAGCCGTATTGCCGCCCATGGTTTTGGCGACTTGTAGCTCCAGATTTCTTTGAAATCTTTATCATATTCTACCACCCGTCCCATGTTGAGGAAAGATATCAGATAAGTGCCCTGAGCAGTGACACGAGCCCTTCTAAGCTGCGGGTGGATATCGCCAACAGTTGGTGGCTGGTTAGAAGGAAGCACTTGTTCTACTTCAATCTTGCCGGTCCTGATGTTGACGATCATCAATTTGGGAGGCAGGCCGCTTACTACAAACATTACCCTGTCTAAACCTATGGGTTGGCAGGAGTGCACTTCAGTATGTTCGATCCCTTTAGAGTTATTGCAATCGTATCGCCAGAGTACTTTCTTATCTGGGGTGATCAGGGCCACATACTGCATGCGGGTAAACAGGATGTTGCCATTGGAAAGCATCCAAACATCATCGTACTCCGGTCCTTTACCGGTAGAATAGGTCCAAATGACTTTACCATCTTTAATCAGCGACATGCGGTTACAATTCTCACCGACATACAGCATTGGGTGCTGCGCCAGACCTTTTCCCGGTAAATTTGATGGCGGTATCTCCGTCGAATTAATCAGCGGCGCAAATTCTTCTTCAGGAGCCATTGCAGGCACGCCGGGTGAGGTAAAAAGCGGCAGCACATCCATACAGGGGGTTGCAGAAGCGGCGGTTTTTTTGATCGCCGTCTTGCCTTTGGTCTTATTTTGTGCCAAAATGGTACCCGACGCAAATAATAAAATCAAGGCACAAAGAATATGGTTTTGAGTGGTTTTCATCTTTCGAAGGTTTATTTGGTTAAAATGGATGCATCGCTGTAAGAACCCACGATTTCTTTATGCAGATCCGGATTTTTATCAGCGGAAACTACTGCAATATAAGGCTTTGTCTGATCTGCAACGCTGAGCTGGAATTGTATTTTTTCTTTTTTACCGGCTGAAAGGTGGATCTGTTTTGTGTTTAGGCTGGCCCTTGCATTGAATGCTTTTATTTCCAGATCATGAGAGCCGGTCCCGGAAATACTCAGGCTTACTGAAACCGTTCCGTTGCCGGACTGAACTGTTTCAGTCTGTATCTCTATATTTTTGCCGGGCTTTTGTTTAATTTTTGCGGATTGATCCTGTGAGGAATAGACCGCTACCGCTCCCATAAACCGGTTTACCGGTTCGATCCAGATCTCCTTGAAGGTCGCACTTACCGTGGCGGGCCAGTAGGGCATATCACCTGATCTGCTGTCCATTCCGACGGGCAGAGCACCTACAATATCTTTTAAACAATACACAAACTGAGGTGCGAAGTCATAGCCGGAACCATACATCAGGCTTTGTCCAAAGGGGTTGGCGCCCATGACCCATTCCAGCTGTTTGCCGACCAGTTTCATTCCTTCGGCATCATTGCGCAACCTGGCTGCCTCGGCCAGTGCCCAGGTATTGGATAACTGGATGTTGGTGTTGCCATGAAAGAGGTTATCGTTCCAGATGGGGAAGGTCCGTAATACGTATTCATCATTCAGCCTGGTACCATCATTGAATTGCTGCAGCATCATGTCTCTTCGTTTTTCATCCTTGTCTCCAGTGATCTCGGACTTTGCCCATACCGAATTTGGCAGCAGGTTGTAGGGCGCTGAGATCTGACTGCCGCGTTTCATAAAGAATTCGCTGTACAATACGGCCGAACTGTACCAGTTTATCCAGTTCTCATTTTCCGGCAGTTCTTTGCAGAGCATGGCCAAAGCAATCATTGGGGCTTCCTCAAATGCAGTATGTTTGTTGTGTATTACCCGCTTACCACTGGTATTTGAATAGAAATATCCGGTAATGGGTATTCCTTTAACAAAATTTTGTTCCTGGCATTTGATCAGCAGGTTGCCAAACAGAACAGCGTGTTTTTTATACTTTTTTTCTCCTGTAAGCTTAGCGAGTAACAAGGATGAGGTTACTCCCCATGATGCTTCTTCAAAAGTGGCCTCGTCCCAGTTCAGACGAGAGGCCACAGCGGCCTGCCAGTCGTCAATTGCAGTGGCACGTACCTGACGTGCAAGGTCAGGGTTTGACTTTTCAAAAACCGCCGCCGCTTTACTTTCAACTGCAGCTGCCAGGAAATTTTCCCAGGCTATATTTTCGGCAGGGACTACTACGTCGTCAACTGTACTAATAACATTATCTGTAAACATGCGCATGCGGCACCAGTGAATATGAAAGCCGTCGCCAAAACGTGTTTTAAGCAGATATTGTAAACCCCATTCTATTTCAGATCTTATTCTTTTGGTCATGTCTGCTGCACCATTTTGCTGCTGCAGTACATCCAGGTTGTTTAACATGGCATAAGTCGCCATTGAGGTACGCCAGATACCTTGCGAAAGATCTCCGGCATCATGGTAACCACCGTTGACCACTTTTTTTACCTCTCCGCGAAATCCCTGCCAGTCCATATGGCAGGCTTTATGCAGGCCCGGTACTTCGTAGCCGCAACGCTCGCAGAAATAAAAGTTTAATGCCTTGACAACAGGCTCCATCCATACGTTGTTATTGATGGGGAAGGGCTTGGAAACCAATTCACCGCAACGGATCCGGTAGATCCCGGCTGTTTTGAAATCAGAAAAATCTAACTGTTTGAAGGACCCGGTTTTACCACTTATCACTTTTACACTGCCTGAAAAAACGCTTTTATTCTGCTGATCGATTAATTGAAATTTGCTGCTGCCGGCAGTATTGCCTACCATAGCTACTTTTGCGTCATTGGGCCGGTAACCAATATGGCTGAAGGAGAATTTTTCAGGTGAAACATTCCAACCCTCGTACTGATCGGTTTCCACACGCTGTATTTCCAGGTTGTCAATATAATAAGCAGCGATTTCATCTTCTCCGGGATCGTTTCCGGTGAGTTCCCTGGTCAGGCTAAACATGGTTACCTTATTGCGTTCTAAATGAGGCATCTCAAAGATGATGTGGTTCCATTGGCCAGGTTTCAGGTCGTTGGTGTAGTGGGTTCGGGCAGAGCTCAGTATTGTCGAAACTGTACCCTGATTACTGATGCCCAAATTTAGATTGTGCCTTGGGAGCGTTGTAGGATGCACATATACCCACAAAGAAATGCGATTAAATTTTGACCAGTCCTGCGGCGTCTCAAAGCGCAACTGTACAGAGGCGGCGCCAGCCTGTCCAGATATGTTAAAGTATTGTGAACCCCATTTTGTTTTATTAGCGGGAAGGCCTAAAAAAGCAGTATCCCTGACAGAAGTGCGAAACCGGAGTGACTGTTTCCCGTCTTTTGCGCGATCTTTTGTGTAGTTCATTTGCCCAATGCTGGTTACTTTCCACCTGCCGTCAGTTTCCATATCATCCACTAATTTTGAATCCAGAACCGGCTTCTTTTCCCAGGCCGTCATCAGTGAATTTTCTTCAGGTACCGCCAAAGGATAAGTGCTCAACGCTCCCGGACCCTGTGCGAAGCCGAAAGCGGTATTCAGCAGCATACATAGCAAAAACAATTTTTTCATATCACGTAAATTGAGGTTTTAGTCTATCTCAATACTGCTGCCCAGCCACCGTTGCGAACCATTTTAACGGTTATCTTATCTCCGGCTTTCACCTGAACAGTCTTTTTCCTGTAATCCATAGCCTGTTTACCTGCGTTTATGCCATCTTCAAAGTAAGTCATGGTATAGGATTTGCCTTTTTCAAGGAAATCGAAAGTCAGTTCTATGTTTCTTTCCTTTTCTTTGCCGTTGGTGATGCCGCCTACGAACCATTGACCGCCTTTACGTTTGGCTACTATAGCCACCTCACCAACCGTAGCGGCCAATGCTTTGGTTTCATCCCAGGTCGTTGGTACACTTGTGATGAATTCCGTGCAATCCGGGCTCCGGTAATAAAGGGTCGGATTGTCTGCCAGCATTTGTACACCGCTTTCAAAAACAACGTATAAGGCGAGTTGGTAGGCCCGTGTGCCTACGCCGGTTGCGTTTGGCCGCGTTCCGCGGTTTACGTCCGGTTGCATATTGAGCATCGCGCCCGGCGTGAAATCCATGGGCCCAACGGCATTACGCATAAAAGGAAGGTAAATACTGTTATCCGGGGTACAGCCACCCATTTGTTCCAAGCCTCTAACGCCTTCGTAAGAAATCAGATTTGGATATTTATATTCCAAACCCGCAGGCTTAAAAGAGCCATGAAAGTCAACAAATATTTGATTTTTGGCGGCTTCTTTCACTACGTTTTCGTAGTAGTTAACCATCCATTGGTCGCTGCGGTCCATGAAATCGATCTTAACTCCTTTGATTCCCCATTCGTGGAAGGTCTTAAACAGATCCATATTGTTGTGTACTGTAAGCCAGGTTAACCATAGAATGATGTCCACATTTTTAGTTTTGCCATAACGGATCAGCTCTTTTACATCTACTTTTGGGTTCGGGGTATAGGGATCGGTGGTGCTTTTAGCCCAGCCTTCATCCATTACGATGTATTTGATGCCGTATTTCGAAGCGAAGTCAATATAATATTTATAGGTATCCAGGTTATAACCAGACACGAAATTCACATCTGGTCCGTAGGGGGTGGCGTCATTCCACCATTCCCAGCTGGCTTGCCCCGGCTTAATCCAGCTTGGGTCGGCAATTTCACTTTTTGCCGATAGCTTTAAGGTCATGGTATTTTGCATCAGCTGCCTGTCATCTGAAGTGATCACAAAATAACGCCACGGGAAGTTTCTTGAGCCCTTAGTTTTTGCAATATAGTCGGCTGATTTCGTAATCTTTTGACTACGGTCGCCATCCGGAGCAAATTCAAGAGGCGCTTTCGGGAAGGAACCTTCCAGACCGTTATTCCCGCTGCCTTTAAGAAAAAGCGCCGGATAATCAGAAAGGTCGGACTCACTGATCAGTATTTTGTATTGTTTTTTGGTGTCAATTAAGAGGGGGAGATTGGCCATTTTATCGGCTGGTTTCCAGCTATTCGATTCGATGTGCTGATAAGATTCTTCGTAAGCTGTTTTGAAGCCATTATTTTGCTGTACATGCAGCAGATAATTATCAGGAAAATTAACAGAGAACTGTTCATTCAAAACCTCTATATCGCCTTTTTTACTGGTTATAAAACGGTACGCAAGACCATCATCAAAAGCACGGAACTCCACAGAAAAATTCCCTTTGAAATTTAGGACAAGCCCATTATAGTTGTTTTTTACATTGGAGAATTTCAGTGACACATAGGGTTTTATGATATCTTCTCCTTTGGTTTTTCTGGACGAGATTAGTTTTGGGTTTTCTCCAAGTATTTCATCTTTCAGGCTCAGGGAAAGCGAGTTTTTATTCAATAAGGATTGTCCGGCACCCATAACAGAATAGTAGATCTTATCGCCGAGACTTATGGATACTTTTATTCCTCCATTCGGGGAAGCCAAATCGATAGCTTTTGATTGTGCATGAAGCTGGGGAGATAATCCCGTCAGCACTATAAAAGCGAGTGTGATTTTAGTAATTAAATTCATATGTTATTATTTGTGTGTCATTCATTTATGACTGCTTTTAATTTCAGAGCGGTCGTTAAAATTCTTTTTTATTTACTCCTTCTATTTTGGTGTCAGGCAGTCCCGGGCTGTTGAACAGGTTGAAGTTTTTCACTTCAGTCAGCATGAACGTTGAAGCGCCATTAACTTTTTGAGCACGGACATGCTGAAAGTCCGCGCCGGTCACATGATCTAAGATAAAGGCCGGCCTCAGGTCCTCTTTTGCATAGCTTATTTCTACATCGTTCATTTTCAAGTCTTTTACATTTCTAATAAAAAAACCATATGCAGGGGTGATCCCAAATCGGTTCGGATCCGGATAACTGTCGATCAGCGGAGGTATTTCTCTTGTGGACTGTGCTTTTGTACCTCCGCCTTTAAAATAGATACGGATGTTGCTCAAAGTCAAATCTTCAATGTCATGATCTGGAATTCCGCTGATGATTGCGGCCTGTTCACCGGTTACCCCTGAGGCGACCACATTGCTGATCAGCACCCGGCGCAGCTGACTATAGGGAGAGTCCTTAGGGCCACGCATTCTTGCGCCAAGTCTGATAAAAATAGGCGCGTTCAGTACATCCCGCATGGTGATATTGGTGATGGTGATGTCTTCCAGAACTGCGCCATCCACCGTTTCCAGTGCCAATCCACGGCAATGGTCAAATACACAATTGCTGATGGTGATGTTCTTAAAACCCCCGTTGGATTCCGTACCCAGTTTAATCCTTCCGGTCGCATCTTTACGTCCATTCTTCTTATAGGTGCCATCAAGGAAAGTACCTTCATTATATCCTGAAACCTGGCAGTTGGTAATGGTGATGTTTTCTGTCATGCGGGGATAGTTCAGTGCATAATCACTCTTCAACACAATGGCATCGTCTCCTGGTGAATTGATGCTGCAGTTCGAAATCCGCACATTCTTACTGGAAACAAGATCGATGCCATCGCGGTTGGTGTCCATTTTGATGTTGTCAATCGTTGCGTTGTCTACTGCGGTAAGTAAAAAGCAAAACCAGCCGCCATAGGCAACAGTGAAATCCCTGAGAATTACATTTTTACATAATTTAAGGCTTAGTGCTTTGTTCGCATAGCCAGCATTGTTTTCTTTTTGATCTTCTCTGATCAGGCCTTTACCCCAGATCTTTCCCGGACCGGTAATAGAGATGTCATGGAGGTTTTCACCAACGATCAGGCTATTGTGAAAATAACTGTGTCCAAAATCCTGGTAGGTGTCATTCTCGCTTTTTTCCGGCAGATCGTATTGCACTTCTTTACTGGTCGTAGCTGCAACGATAGTTGCGCCATGGTCAAGGTATAAGCCTACGTTGCTTTTCAGGTGGATGGTTACCGATAAATAGTCTCCGGCTGGAAAATAGACTGTGCCGCCACCTGCGGCGTTTGCTTCGGTTATTGCTTTATCGATAGCCTTTGTATCGAGGGTTTTTCCATCGCCCATGGCCCCGTATTTTTTAATATTGTAAACAGGAGGCTGGGCCTGAGCAAAACAGGCAGCTGAAAAAAATAAAGCAATTGTTCCCGAAAGGAGACGGTATAGTCTTGTCATGGTTTTTTTGTTTTACGTGCGGCGGCAACTTCCGCAATGGTTACTGCACTGGCTTTGTTTCCAAAACTGTTACGTACATAGGTGAGCACTCCGGCAATTTCCTGATTGGTCAGAAAATCATGTGCAGGCATTACATTGCTATAGCTTTCCCCGCCGATATCAACTCCTTTCATGCCCTTTAGCAATACGTTGATCAACCTGGCCTTATTACCGAGTACATAATCTGTTTTACTCAGGGGAGCGTTTAAATTTTGTACTCCACCGCCATCAGCCATGTGACAAGTCTGGCAGTTTCGTGCATAGACTTTTGCCCCTGCTAAATAAGATGTTTTAATGGCCGGAGCTATCTTAGCTGCCGTAGCAGTTTTTGATGGAGCGGTGGCTGTGGCTGCTTTTCGTTCTGCAGATGCCATACCGGCTTTATAGCTGATTTTATAAATAGCGCCTTTCACATCATCGGTGACATATAAAGAGCCGTCAGGGCCCTGGGCCAGTCCGCAGGGACGGTGATCTGCCCGGCCTGATGCAGTTTTCTCAGGTGAGCCCGAGAATCCATCTGCAAAAACCTCCCAGTCGCCAAAGGGCTTGCCGTTTTTGAATGGCTGAAAAACTACATAATATCCCGCCTGTGGTTCGGGTGCTCTGTTCCATGAGCCATGAAAAACTACAAACGCACCATTTTTATATTTAGCTGGAAACTGGTTGCCGGTATAGAACAGGATATCATTGGGTGCCATATGCGCGGGAAAGGCAACAACCGGATCAATATATTCCGAACTGCCTTCTTTCTTTCCATCGCCGCCATATTCCGGGGCGAGGATTTTTTTATTCTGTAAGCGGTCAAAGTAAATAAATGGCCAGCCGGCATTGTCGCCCTTTTTTAGTGCGTACATACATTCAGCAGGTATTTCGGCATTTTGTTTAGCGGTAAATAGGTCAGGAAACAAGTTGTCCAATTGATCGCGGCCATGCTGCATCACATATAGCTGATTGGTCTGTTCGTTCCAATCAACTCCAACTACATTGCGTAAGCCTGTTGCATAACGAATACCATCTGCATAAGTTTGCCCGGGCTTATCCGGATCAAACTGCCATACGCCACCTGCAGTCTGCAATAAGGGACAGCCGGGCTGACCTAATGAGCCGCGCTTCCTGTCTTCGATCTGGCAGGAATTGGAGGGACAGCCAATGGGAACATACATATTTCCAGTATTGTCCATTACAATCGATTTGGTTTCATGTGTTCCTTTATCGACAAGACCGGTTACAATTGTTTCTGGTTCCGAAGGATTGATGACCTGCTCATTGGCATCAACCTTATACCTGAAGATCTCTGAATTGGAGGCTACATATAAATGATCTTTATACAGCCTTACACCTGTACCACCATAATTACCAAAACCTGATTTTACAGTGGCTTTTCCATTGCTTTCTTCAAGCAATAGGGTGCCCTGATTGTTTACTGTTCTGGCCAGCCTTACATAAATATGCCCCTTGGGTGTGACGATCAGGTGGCGGGCTTTACCAATTCCTTCAATGAGTTTTACGGCTGAAAAACCCTGAGGGACTGTCAGACCCGCATTTTCTGACTCATCTTCCCCAAAATTGTTTTTTAATGCTGATAAGGTAATGGCAATTATTGCCAAAGAAGCCACCAGCATTCCTTTTGTATATCTTTTAATCATTTTGAGTGATTATGTTTAAAGTTTAATTTCAGATGAGTTCGCGGTAAAGATCTTTTTCTTGCGCTGAGGCTCCTTTACCGTTAGTTTTTTAAACGAAGTTTTATGTACATCATCTAAAACAACAGCGGTTCTGAAATCAGGCTTAGCAGCAGTTAAAGACAATCCTTCCAACTGCACATTGCTTGCATGGCGAATGAATACGCCCCATGAAGGTAACTGGCCAAACATATCGTATTCGGGATAGCTGGCCGGTTTCTCGGGAATGTCTTTCAGGTTATCAATAGATATTTTTGCCGAAGCTTTATCTGCGCCTCCCGGCAATTTGATCACAATGTTTTTAAGCGTCACATTAGTGATGATCTGATCCGGCATACCACCGATGACTACACCAGGCATCGCTTTGAGCGGATTTTTTTCTTTACGTATTTCAACATTTACGTTTTGAATAGCTATATTTTCCACTTTTCCTTTACGGCTCCCTTTGCGCGCACCGGCACGTAAAAATATAGCGTTACCTATGTTTGTGCCTTGCAGGCCATTAACTTCAATATTTTCAATGGTGGCACCGTCAACAGTCTCCAGTGCAATTGCCGAGCGATTGGTGTCAAATACTTTATTATTCAGTATATGGATATTTTTAAACCCGCCAAGTGATGCTGTACCAAACTTAATGCCGCTGGCATCGGTGGTAATGCTATTATTCTGTATCAATATATTTTGATTGGCAGCATCCGGTTCTAAAGATTTTAGACAGATGCCGTCGTCACTACTATTAAAATACGAGTTAGTTACTTTGAAATTTGTGCAATCTACAATATCAATACCATCGTTATTCCAAAATGCCCGACTTTCTACCCGGATACTATCAATGACAACATTCTTACATTGGTTGTAACACTCTACCCAGCAGGCTGAGTTCTTTAATGTGATGTTCTTAACGGTAATCTGTTCGCAGCCAAACAAGTTAATGATCATGGGGCGTTTGTCTTCATCAGGACGGCTGGCAGAGCGGTCCTTGATTAACCCCTTTTTTACCAGTTCGCCTACAGCGGCAGCAAGTTCCTTGCCTTGACCATCAATTTCGCCTTGACCAGTAATGCCAATGTTGCGCTGGTTCAGCCCAAGTATCAGGGCAAGGGATGTTTGAAAATTGTGGTCAAAGGGTGTATTTTGTCTGTCATAATCAAATGGATTGGTAGAGCCCAGCAGCACTGCACCTTTGTCCAGCTGAAGGGTCACGTCTGATTTAAAATGGATGCAGCCAGTAAGGTAGCTGCCAGCCGGGAAAACCAACCTGCCGCCTCCATTTTCACTAATGTAATCTATGCCGAACTGGATGGCACGCGTATTTAAAACTGTGCCTCCTGGCTTAATGCCAAAAAAGGAAGCGCTGTAGTCTTTAGAGGAAGCCGTAAAAACATGGAGTATTAATATTGCTGCAGTCAGGCAGACACAGTTAAATTTTAGGTTCATTATTTATGTTTGGTTATAGGAATGTACTAATCCCTCTGCTACAAATTTGTAGATACCAATTTACTTTCCACTATGGTTAAGCAAATGATGAAGAAAAATCAAAATGATGAAAAACATAAAATTCTTATTGTGAGTTTGTTGCGTGTTTTTTTGGTGGTGAAAATCTAGATAAAATCCATGATGTTACAATCATAACCTATCTGTAAAATCAAATTTGGTCTCAGCCATTTGGCTTATCAGGTTCAATTTTGTTAAACTAAGCGGAAAAAATTCCATCCTTCAGAAAAGGCTAGATTGGAAGCTAAAACAAGTTACAGCCATTTTTTTCTTTTAAACCAAATCGATGGTGCGATGAATTTCTGAGGAGATTAATGGCATAAATTTATTCCATACAAAATTTCTGTCTATCTTTGAAGGTGAGGCAATTAAGGAAAGCTGTATCCTCGCAGAGTGAGATAGTTTGGTTAAGGACCCATGTGCTATTCAAGAGTATACTTAGGAAAAACTTATGATTTCTGGCACAGTAGCCAGCGTTTCACTCATTTTCACCAGATACTTTTTTTTGCCTGATACTTTAAAGACAACCATCAGGTGGTTGTTTTCTTTGGTAATATCCATCCGTTCTAACAAAAGACCTTTTGTATTTAAAGTATTTTCCAGCCGCTCGATCTGACTAAACTCTGGTTCAGCAAATGTTACACTTAAAAGTTGCTCTTTTTGAAGACTTGCAATCAAGCGCTCTACTTTGGTTACCATTAACAACACTCCGAGTGTGATGACAGTAAGGCATAGGGCTAATGCGTGATATCCGATGCCAGTTGTCATTCCGATTGCGGCAGAAGTCCAGATGACGGCAGCGGTTGTCAGTCCCCGCACAGAAATTTTGTCTTTAAAAATTACCCCAGCGCCAATAAATCCGATACCGGTGATGATATTTGCCGAAATTCGGTCATCCGTGCCAACTCCGTGACGGGAAACTATCGTGAAAATTGTAGAGCCCAGGGAAATCAGGATAATGGTACGAAAACCAGCAGACTTATTCTTATATTCCCGTTCAAAACCTATTGCCCCTCCGCATATGATTGAGACAATCATAGCAACTATATCTTCAACTTCTACTGTAAAATCCATAAATAAATCTGAGGTAGTTATTATTAAACCCAGTTGAAGGAGTTTTGTTTTAACTGTCCATATCTTATTAGATTCAATTGCAAAAGCTTAGAAAATCACAGCGGATTGTTTCAATAAAAAAAGTGTAATGTAAGAGATAAAAGTATTAGTTAGTAAATCGGGTTAAGCTGAAAGTTAATGGCTTAAATGCTGTTTGAGGTGCCTTGCAGTTAATGATTTCTTGCTGGTCAGCAATTGTTCTACCGTTCCTTCGAACAGGACTTCTCCACCGAATTTCCCTGCTCCGGGACCAATGTCAATAATCCAGTCTGCCTGTGCAATAATTTCGAGGTTGTGTTCTATCACAATCAGTGTATTGCCTTTATCCACCAGATCAGTAAAAAAATGGAGTAATTTTTCTGTATCGCTTGGATGCAGGCCGGTACTGGGCTCATCAAGAATAATTGTTTTGTTGAACTCCCGTAGTTCTTTTGTCAATTTCAGCCGCTGCCGTTCGCCTCCTGATAAGCTATCCAGCCTTTGTCCCAATGTAAGATAGTCCAGCCCAAGACTCGATAGCAAATCAAACGCTTTGGCGAATACTGTTTGAGGGAAAAAGTTTTTGGCTTCCGAAACTGTGAGATCAATTACCTCTGCAATGTTTTTCTCGTGGTATTGAAATTTCAGGACTTCGGGATCAAAGCCTGAGCCTCTGCAAACCTCACAAGGCTGTTCAATGTCTTCCATAAAAGCGAGGTCTATTTTTTCAGTGCCCAGACCTTTGCAATTTGGACAGGCCCCTTCGCTGTTACGACTGAAAAATTTGCTGGATACTTTATTCGCATTTGCAAAGAGTAGCCTCACAGGATCAGAAAGATCAAGATAAGTTAATAAATTAGAACGTATGCTTGCTGTGAATAAGGATTGATCGATAATGGTCACATCAGGATATTGCAATGGTAACACCTGATTAATCAGGGTGCTTTTGCCGGAACCTGCTACACCTGTTACTACGGTCATCACAGACTTGGGGATTTTTACATGTATATTTTTCAGGTTATGGGCAACTGCATTTTTTATTTCAATGTGCTCTTTGGTGGTTCGCGGTTTGCTATTATATCCTTTTTTTTTGGAAAAATAGGACCCAGTTTTTCCCGATGACGTTTGCAGCCCCTGAAAATTTCCCTGGTATATAATTTCGCCGCCATTTTTGCCTGAACCTGGTCCCATATCTACAACATGGTCTGCGATCTTGATCAGGTCAGGGTCATGTTCCACAATAAGCACCGTGTTGTCTTTATCTTTGATTTGCGTGATGATACCTGCTATATTTTGAAGGTCGTTGGGATGAAGTCCAATACTTGGCTCATCGAAAATATACAATAGATCTACCAGGCTACTGCCCAGATGTTTTACCATTTTTATTCTTTGTGATTCTCCTCCAGATAGCGTATTGGTTCGCCTTTCCAGTGTGAGGTATTGCATACCGATTTGAATTACATGCTGGAGTTTTTTGGACAGTTCCCTGATAATAGATCCGTAAGCATCCGATTGCAGCTCGTTTACGAACAACAATAAATCGTCTATGGAAAGCGCCGAACAATCCCCAATACTTTTCCCTTTTATTTTGCAGGAAAGGATTTTGGCGTTAAGCCTTTTGCCTTTGCAAACAGGGCAATCTGTCGTAATAATTATTTTTTTTAAGGAGTCTTTTCGTGTGATATTTTCTTTTGAATCTTTTCTTAAAAATGCTTTCTCTATCCGAGGTACAATGCCTTCATACTTAGCTGTTTTATACCATCCTTTTGCCGCATGTTTGGGTTTGTGCTCCCTGGCGTATAACAGTGTCTCCCATTCTGTTTTGGTATAGTCCTTTAGTTTTTTCTCATTATCAAAATAACCTGAATGTATGTATCTTGTCCATCTCCACCCGCCAGGCTGAAATGTGGGGAACACGATAGCGCCTTCGTTGAGGGATTTCTCTTTATCAATCAGGTTATCAATGTCTACAGTTTGTACAAAACCCAGGCCTTCACATTCAGAACACATGCCGCTTGGATGGTTAAACGAAAATACATTGGAATAACCAACATGCGGTTTACCCATTCGAGAGAAAAGGAGCCTGAGAGAAGCATAAATATCAGTAGCTGTGCCGACTGTTGACCGGGCATTTCCTCCCAATCTTTTCTGATTGATGATCACCGGGACATTGAGATTTTCAATCTTTTCTACATCTGCCACACCAATATGTTGCAGCCGGTTCCTGACAAAGCTGTTCTGGGTTTCGTTTATCTGACGCTGCGCTTCGGCACCAATTGTCTCAAAAACCAGCGAAGATTTTCCTGAACCCGAAACTCCTGTAAACACCGTGATTTGATGTTTTGGGATGGAAAGAGATATGTTTTTAAGGTTATTCTGTCTTGCGTGGGTAATGATAATCTTCTTCATAAACAAGGTCTAATGTGCACTATTCTCAATGGAGATTTCTAATTTATCTGTCCAACAGTTTTGCCAGCTTACCTATCAGACCGTTATATATGGATTGGCCAATACATACGCTGGTGTTGTTTCTTCTATTACTTTAAATTGGAACAATTTTCATCACTGGAAGTTTAGATATTTTTCTCATCAGATATTAACGCAGGTCTTAGGTCAGCAAACCCATCGGAAACTGTGGATTGGCAGTCTTTACCATAACCCTCGAGTTGAATTGTAAGTCTTGAATGTGATTAAAGATAATGTTGTTTTTAATAGGTGAATGGATAAATAATTGTTAATTGTAGTATTTATTCCTTGTCGAGCAGGTATGCATGCAAGAGCTGAGCGACGCGCATGACGGTCTGTTCGACAAGCGATATTTAAAGATTTAATTTCGATGGGAAAGAACAGTGATCTGAGCGCATTGTTTGGATCTCTTGCATTTTTTTTAAAATAATATCTTTTTCACTTGTTAAAACATTTGCATTGTAGAGTTGGTTATCGCTTTGCTTACTGATAATGGTTTAGCTTTTCAAGGATGTATAGAAAAAAAGAAAATTGATACTGTCAGACACCACTAAAATTAAAACCGGAAATTATGAAAGAGCAGTCCTTGAAGACTATTGAAACTGATGCCCTGTTAATCGCTTACCTTGAATACGGCCCAGCCAATGGGTGGCCGGTAATATTATCTCACGGTTTTCCCTATGATATACATGCTTTCGATGAAGTCGCAGGTATCCTGAAACAAAAAGGGGCACGCGTCATCGTCCCATATACACGAGGGTTTGGCCAAACCAGTTTCAGACTCAAAGATGCTAAACGTAATGCCCAACAGGCGGCTCGAGGCGCTGACATCATCGAGCTTGCCGATGTACTAAAATTAAAGAAACCCATACTTGGAGGTTTTGACTGGGGTGGTAATGCTTCTTGCGTTGCGGCTGCGCTTTGGCCAGAAAAAATTGGTGGACTTGTATCTTATGCAAGTTACGATATAATAGACGTTAAGGAACAAAGACATGCTGCTCCACCCTCATTGGAGCGCATCTGCTGGTATCAACATCTTTTTCAGTCCGAAAGGGGACGTAAATGCCTGATGGAAAACCGGTACGAGATCGGTAGAATGCTCTGGAGCGAATGGTCTCCACACTGGAAATTTGACGAAACAACCTATGCAAAGACTGCCTTTGCTTTCGAAAATCCTGACTTTGTAGATGTTGTGATACATTGCTATCGTTTTATGCATGGTCTTGAAGCGGGAGAGCCTGATTTTGAACAATTGGAGGCTCTTTTGGCGCAAAAGCCTAAAATTAAAGTGCCAACAGTAACCATTGATGGCACTGCCGATCCCCTAAAGCCTGGAGGAACGACAGATCATGCGAGTTTGTTCATTGGTCCGCATGAGCATTTCGTTGTCGATACTGGTCACAATGTACCGCAGGAAGACCCGAAGGTATTTGCAGACGCGGTTACGAAAGTCTATAGCTGGCTGTAGTTAAATTATGTGTTTATAGCAAACGATATAAAAATAGAAATTGATCAATGGTAAGATTGGTTCAGTTTTAGCATCCAGGAAGTTCCGGATTTATAGCGTGGCATGGCGAACCGGTCAGCTTATTTAGGTGTAGTGCGCTTCAATAACCTCTCCAATGGCCTCAATTTCCTCCTGCCCCAGTTCGCCTTCCAGTAAATGCCACCGGAGGTCTGCATCCTGATGAAGGACGCCTAGCATTTCGTTGTCACGGGTTATGCGGTAGTTCCGCTCATGTTTTGGATCGAGGGCCGGATAGTATGTGGTGATCGTGAATGTTAAGGGATCAAGCCCGGTGTTTATCGCTACTGATACGTCAAATATTTCTTCTTCTTCCTGCATAGTCTGTTATGGTTTATAGGTTAACACTTGCGAGCTGAAATAGTTAGTCTAAATCGTATACTCTTTTAAAAGCCGGTGGTCATTATCTGCCACTTGTGAATGATTGATGGTTTATGATTTCGGGGCACTATTATTGGAAGCCTGCAGGAAAACCTATGATAGCGATTGATAATGTACAGCCTTTAAACCCAGAAAGTTTATTTGATCTTTTAAAAACGGAATTTTCTGCCAAGGTGAATGAGCAGCCCCATCTCATGGAGTCATTGAACTTAAAGGCAGGTTAATCTGCCTCCTTTTTTCTGTTTATCCTTGCAGTAAGAATAGAAATGGATAACATAAGTTTGTTTAGGTTAGAAACGGTAGAGAGGTTTATAATGGCCACTCGTTAAACTTACTATATCCCGGAAAAGAGATTTAAGGGCTTCAAGATTATACACCAGGGAGTTTTTGTTTGCATTTAAAATCGAATTCACCCTGGATTGGAAATCTTTTGGTACATACCGTTCATGTGCTAAGATTTCTATCGCTTTTTTATCGCCAATAGGATATTTTTCATTGATTGCGAACAGTGCATTTACGATACTTTTCAAAGCGCGGGTAATGCAACCGAAAGTATTGTAATAATCTTCTTTTTGGGCAAAAACTTCAGTATTTATAATGGTAAATTCAGCTGACCAAAGCGCTTCCTGAAGAATGGTGTATTTTAGTTTATCCGGGTAATTTTTAATCGCTGACTTTAATTTACTGATGATGCCTTCAACATCATAGGAGGGTATACAACACTCAATTTCTGCGAGATAGACAACTGAAGAAAATCCATATGGAGGTTGCTGTTCATAGTGATTCTCCCATTTTCCATTTTGAGCGTTTTCAATTGTGATGCTGACTTGTTCAATGTTGCGATAGAGAAAGTCTACTTTCCCGCTTTCAGTTTGCAGCCATGCGCCTCCATTTACCCAAGGTCCCCATTGGTAAAAATCAGTAACGATTGGCGCATTGTCAATTGCGTACTTTTCTGCCACAGATTTAATGGCATCAATACGAAAAGGCTCCTTTCCCTTATAATAGATACCAATGTCCAAATCCGATTTTTCAGTTGCTTTTCCTGTAGCAAAAGAGCCACCAAGTACTATTGCCATTACATTGTCGATATTTTTTAAGTCAGTTACGATATTGTCAAATGTTTTTTGTTTATCTGTTGGTAGGTTCATTTTGAGGATGTGTAAATGTTGAAAATTCTGGGATGAAATGGTTTTTAATGACGGAAATATAACTCGCCGGATCAGGTTTCATGTTAAGATTTTTCATCACCGGACTGCCGTCAGCGATCAATAGGTCTGTGTATTGTTCAAGGTCGAAGAACCTTATTGAATTGGTGACGGTTTGAAAGCCTTTGTTACTCAGTACAACTACGGTTTTCCCTTGAGCTTTCAGGCTCGATAGTAGCAATGTCGCACCTTCAAACAGCATTGTGTACAGTGCATCGATATCAGTATAAATGGTTCGATAAGAATTGACCATGGAGTTTATCTGTTCCAGGGGTAGTGACTTTCCAGTGGGATGCATTGCAACAATGGCGTCGTGTATTGTGCTGCCTGAACCGATGGCTTGTAAGCGCTGTGCTTCACCTGGAATGTCGAGCTGATATTCTTTGAAGGTCTCAACAATGGCATTGTTAATGGTATCGTGGGTGTGGCAAAGGGTACCATCATAATCGAAGAGAAAATAGTTTAGTGTGTTCATTACTGTGGATTTAACTGATCTGGACTACGTTGAAGACAGGCTGTTATAATATGTTTTACATGTAGTGCAAATTAGACAAACCTATGGTTTTTCTGTGACTTGTCGGGCAGTTTTATGAAGATATCCAGTTTATCGCCTTTTACATTCCTGCTAAATTCATAAGAAAGCGTTGACCGGAATCGGTCAAAAAGAGGTTCAGGATTTTAACTTGGCAATTGCCGTAATGTTTCCTCGGTTTTTAAAGGTGATGATGAATTAGTATAATTAATAATGACATCAGTAAGGTGGGGTAATTTTAATGGATTGGAACTGGCAGGCCATTTACGTTGATATATACCATGATATAAATACAGTGTTAAAAAAAGTTAAATAACAGATCTAAAGCCGCTTGACTCGTATCTTGGTGGAAATGGAACTAAATTTCGCACTCAGGATTATAGTTATCTTAATATTTAGCCCTGTTACTTATGTGATGGCACAAACTGCCAAACCAATACGGGGTGCCATTTTACAGGATGGCACAAAAGCAAGAATAGAGCAGGTAGAAGTTCGCAACCAGCGCAGCGGCCAGATGGTCTACTCAGACAAACTTGGATTGTTTGAACTGATCTGTAAAATAGGTGATACCATTGAAATCCAAAGGATTGGCTATCAGTCTCACAAAACCAGCGTTCAGAGCTTTACTGATCTGGTCATCCGGCTTAAACTTACCAATCAACTTAAAGAAGTTACCATCACCAGTAAACTCGCTTCTCAAAACTTCAGAGAGATCAGTAATGCCTATAGTAAGGAAAAGGGGGTATTTTACGGTGGAAAGCCACCGATTGGGCTCTTATCACCTTTCGGTGGTAGTCCCATCACCTTTTTTTACGAGCTTTTAGGAAAGGATGGACGTAGGGTAAGACGACTTAATCAACTTGCCAAACAAGCAGCAAAGGCAGAAGAAATTGACCGGTATTTCAATGATCTCATTATTAAGCAGACTATACCTATAGACAGCGCTCAGCTGGAGGCATTCAAACTGAACTATACACCGAAACTGGATAAACTTAAGAAATGGTCGGATTATGACCGGGCGAACTATATCAAAAGGTCATTTGAGGAATTTAAGAAAAAGAATAAGCCTTAATCTGGAAACTTTCTGGTCATGTTTATGCCGACAAAATCATTTCCTGTAGGTATTTATTGAAAAGTTTGAAGATCGTTTCGTTGTTTTCTCTTGCAATGTCAGGTGTCGTGAATCTCCAAAGTTAACATAAACTTATTGGCGCTTGACTTGTTGATAAATAACGATTGAGTATAATCCAGAGTTAGCCAATGCACATCTATACATAGACAAGGTACAATGGAAAGACAACGTGAATTTGCTGATGCAGACAACATCCATATGGAAAATGATTACGAAGTTCAATACTGGACAAGCCAGCTGAAAGTGACTAATGATGAATTGAAGGAAGCGGTTGCCCAGGTAGGAGATGGGATTGACGCGGTAAAGGTGTATTTAAATAAGGCATGATGGAGAGCAATAAGCAGGTATTAGAAAACGCCAACGCGGCGATCGCGAAGGGTGATTATGAAGGGTTTCTGTCTTACTGCACCGAAGACATGGTTTGGAACTTTGTTGGCGAGCAGATTTTGAGGGGGAAAGAGGCGGTTCGGAAATATGTGAGGAAGGTCTACACAGAGCCACCAAAGTTTCAGGTTGAAACGCTGGTAGCTGAAGGGGAAGTTGTGATTGCCGTTGGTAAAATCACGTTGAAAAATAAAGAAGGTGTATCTGTAAATTATGCTTACTGCGATGTGTGGCGCTTGCTAGAGGGCAAACTGCACGAGCTAAAGGCATTTGTTGTTGAAGAATCCTAGTTTCTACATGATTAAGTTGTCAATCAGGTAAGCGTTAACTGCGGACGGCTTTTTTGTAAAGTAAAAATAGGTTGTTTCTGGCAAGCTTATTGCAATTTAAATATCATAGCCTGCCAATATGCGACCAAAAATAATAGTAAAATTGTGTCTGATCAATGTGTTGATATGTTGCTGGGGTTCTTCCTTTGGCCAAAATGCCGGTGATGCAATCATCCAGACTAAAAAGAGTTCAGATACTGCAAGACAAACAGACCTTATTGATATTGGGAAAGCGCTGCTTCGCATCCGTCCCGGAAAGATGAGGGAAGAAAAAGACAAGAAACTTTATTTTTCTATTCTACCTATCGGGGGTACTGTACCCGGTGGAACCGGAAATGCACTCATAACCAGTACTTCGGCAGCGATGTACCTTGGCCCCAAAAAGACAACAAACCTATCGACGGCGACATTTACACCTTACTGGAATCTCGGCAGTCGTTTTGGATTGCCAGTTAGGACTAACATTTGGCTGCCTGATAATACATGGCTGATACAAGGAGATACTCGCTTTCTGGTCTATCCCCAATATACCTGGGGTCTTGGAGAATCAAAAGGGGATCAGGAGCGGACTTTGCTCAGTTACAAATACATTAGGTTCTATCAGAACGCACTAAAAAGAATCAAGCCATATTTGTATGCCGGTCTTGGCTTCAACCTCGATTACCACTTTAACATCAGTACAGAGGACTCCTTTCCTGAGCTGGAACAGTATTCGGGATACCGCTATGGTACAGGTAAAAACTCCTTTTCATCGGGAGTCAGTTTAAACCTTGTCTATGATACCCGAAGCAATTCCATCAATCCTATGCCAGGGATGTACGGAAATTTAGTTTACAGGGTAAATCCAACATTTTTGGGCAGTAATAACAACTGGAGCTCCATTTACTTGGATCTAAGAAAGTACATCCCAATGAATCCAGAAAAGCCACACCAGCAGAATACCCTCGCCTTATGGTCTTATTTCTGGACGGTGTTGAACAATAAAACTCCTTACCTCGATTTGCCCAGTACAGGATGGGATCCATACAACAGGTCGGCCAGGGGGATAGATCAGAACAGGTACCGCGGCAGATCACTGTTTTATGCCGAAAGTGAATACCGGCGCGATATTACAGCGAATGGCTTGCTGGGTTTTGTTGTTTTTGCGAATGTGAATACGGTCAGTGGATCAGGCTCATTATTTACTTCCTGGAAACCGGCAGCAGGAACAGGTTTGCGTATCAAGTTCAACAAGGCTTCTAATACCAATATCGGTATTGATTATGGCATGAGCAAAGGATACAGCGCAATACTGCTGAATCTTGGAGAAGCGTTCTAAAATTTACAGTTATCCACTGACAGGACACTCACGGTATAAAAATATTGGTTTTTTTATTTGAACCCATATATTAGTTGATGCCATTTTCTTAGGGTAATAGATTCAGATCCTGTCTTGCATGATTCAAGTAATGTACTTCAAATGTTATTGATTTGTGCTAATATTATTAGTATAAATAACTACTTTTGTTAGTAAAACTTAGAGCGATGTGTGAACGACTTAGAGAAAAACTTAATATCCTAGCTGACGCAGCAAAATATGACGTTTCCTGCTCTTCCAGTGGAGGGACAAGAAAAAACAACAATAAAGGACTCGGTAACAGCCACGCTTCCGGAATTTGTCATACGTATACAGAAGATGGACGCTGTGTTTCTCTCTTAAAAATTCTCCTGACCAACCATTGCATTTATGATTGTGCTTTCTGTGTTTCAAGAAAAAGTAATGACATTGAACGTGCAGCTTTTACGGTGGAAGAAGTGGTTTCCCTAACTATCAATTTTTACAGACGAAACTTTATTGAAGGACTTTTTTTAAGCTCTGGAATTTTTAAAAACGCCGATTTTACGATGGAGCGCTTACTGAAAGTCGTTAAAAAATTAAGACTGGAGGAACGCTTCCATGGGTATATCCATTTGAAAACGATTCCTGGTGCAAGCGAAGAACTAATTAAGGAGGCAGGACTTTATGCAGACAGAATGAGTATCAATCTGGAAATGCCTACAGAAAGCGGCCTAAAATTACTTGCCCCAGAAAAGAGCCATGAAGATGTGAAGCGCCCACTTGGACTGGTACAAAATCAAATCATACAATTCAACGACGAAAAAAAGTTGATTAAAAGCACTCCTAAATTTGTACCCGCAGGGCAAAGCACCCAAATGGTGATTGGGGCGACCCCTGAAACAGATAAAGATATTATGCACACCGCAGACGCATTTTATAAAAACTTCTCTCTTAAAAGAGTTTATTATTCAGGTTATATTCCAATTAGCCATGACAATCGTCTGCCGCTTATTGGTACTCAACCCCCGCTAATTCGGGAGAACAGACTATACCAGACGGACTGGCTCATGCGCTTTTATGGCTTTCATGTGAATGAACTATTGAACGACGCCAACCCTCACCTTGACGTTGATATAGACCCCAAATTAAGCTGGGCACTTAGAAACCTTCATTTCTTTCCTATAGACATCAATGTTGCAGCCTATAAAATGATCTTGCGCGTACCGGGAATTGGAGTGACTTCCGCAAAAAAAATTGTACAAGCCAGGAAATTTGGGAAGTTACGGATCGACCAGCTTAAAAAAATAGGGGTTGCCTATAATAGGGCAAAACATTTTATCAAATGTGCGGATACTCCCTATCAAATTAAAGATTATCAGGGTACTCAGATCAAGTC
The DNA here is from genome assembly GCF_001636695.1 of Pedobacter panaciterrae. Taxonomy (GTDB): domain Bacteria; phylum Bacteroidota; class Bacteroidia; order Sphingobacteriales; family Sphingobacteriaceae; genus Pedobacter; species Pedobacter panaciterrae_A. The sequence goes on along the minus strand of NZ_LGEL01000013.1, from coordinate 85,880 downwards.
ATTTATATTAGCGGAAAGCCAGAGTAAATATTTAAAGAATGATGTTCAACAATTGATTTTATTTTAATCCTGCAACTTTTATGATATACGTGATCGATGGTAGTTTAGAAAGTTTGCTGTGTGCAGTTTTTGAATGGTTTGAAAGAAAACCCGGAAAGATAATTCTGCAATTGGAAAAATACTACCAACCGGATGCTTTCACCGCAAAATTCCATGTGCATGCGGATCAGAAAAAGGCAGACAGAGTATGGATAGGATTAAAAAAGAAATTAGACAAAAGTTGGATGAGAAGATTCTATTGTACCTTCCTCTCAGAATCAGCTCATGCTTACAACAGTCTATTCGAGTTTACCTGTTACATATTTTCAAATCCAGCGGGATCAGAAGTTAATTATGGTAATGCTCATGTATTGGCGGTAGCACAAATAGCCAGGAAGGTAGAAAGAGAGAAACACAGGATGGAGGCTTTCATAAGATTTCGCCAATCTGCAGATGGAATTTTTTACTGTGGTGTAGATCCAGACTTCAATGTGCTACCTTTAATTATGAACCATTTTAAAAACCGTTATGCGGATCAGCAGTGGATCATTTATGACCTGAAAAGACACTATGGATTATATTATAACCTGGAGAAAGCAGAAGAAGTGAACCTTACCCCAGAAGAAGAAAAGAACCTGCACAAGGCAATCGGGGAAGTGCATGCTGTTAAAGAAAATCTCTATGCCGCATTATGGAAAGATTATTTTAAAAATACCAATATCGCGGCCAGAAAAAACACTAAATTACATGTGCAACACGTCCCAAAAAGATACTGGAAATATCTTACTGAAAAAATGGGTACTTAATTTCTCTTGTAGATTGCTCTTCAAAATAACGGCCTTTTTGGCTCAGGTAAATAACTATGGTAATTTGTTGGATGATTCACAGCAATTCGGACATAAACAATTAATCTATGGTACCGAAATTAATGTTTCTCTTAGATCTGTTACCTTCTCACAGCAAAGTTGTTCCATTACTTGTTTGAACTGCGATTTAAGTAAAGCAATCGTATGATTTCCACCTTCATTTCCCAACGCAGAAACACCATACATAAATGGCCTGCCAGCAAAAGTGAAGTCTGCTCCGCAGGCGAGTGACCTACCTATATCAGGGCCCGAACGAATCCCCCCATCTATCATGATTTTTATCTTCTCGCCATATTGTTTCAATCTGATCAAGGATTTTATGGAAGATTCTCCTGCGTCAATTTGTCTTCCACCATGATTTGACACAATTACTCCATCTGCTCCCAATTCGATAGCTTTCTGTATATCCTGCTCACTTACTATTCCTTTGAGTACAAGTTTTCCTTTCCACTTGTTTCGTATTGCTGCTATTTTGTCCATATCAACCCTTTTATCAAAGGTTGCGTTCATAAATTGCCCCAATTGAGCCATATTGAGGCTTTTATCCATGTATTTCTGTAAAGTAGCAAAAGCAGGGATTCCATGTTTTAACGTCCTGATCGACCACTCAGGCCTGATCGCTGCCTGAAATACATTATTAAGGTTCATCTTTGGCGGCATAGATAGTCCAGCCTTGATCTCGCGGTATCGAAATCCGAAAGACGGCACGTCTACAAGAACAACAAGCACCTGGCAACCGGTGGCTTGCAGCCGGTTTAAAATGTCATCCAATACCTCTTTTTCAGCCGGATGGTACAATTGAAACCAAAATTTACCTTCAGATACTGTCGCAATGCGTTCAATGGAACTGGTAGATACCGTACTTAATATAAAGGGTATATTGTGTGTTAGTGCCGCTTTTGCTAATATTTCAGGTGCATTTGGCCATATCAGTCCCTGAAGGCCAATAGGTGATATACCTACCGGTGCATCATACCGATGTCCGAACAATTCAGTACTCATATCTACCCCCTGATATTTCTTTAGGTATTGCGGCATTAAGGTTACCTGGTGAAAATCTGATTCATTTTTAAATAAATTGATTTCCTCATTACAGCCACCTTCCAGGTAGTCAAAAGCGAATTTTGGTATACGCTTTTTTGCCTTTCTCTTTAGGTCTGTAATCGAGGGATATTGCGTATGATATTGCATTAAATCTTGTTTCATATCTTTTAAGTACGTCTACAATCAAATAAGTTTGAAAGTTAGGTGTACATCAGCATAAGAGTTAGCACAAATCTTAGGAAATTTGGTACTATAGGTATATTCGTTCAATCGAAGTTTAAATTGCATTTCGTTTTGATGATCGATTCTTACTTTAGCTTATTGAATAGGATACGTAAAAAAAAATATTGATGATAATCACATATGACATTGAAGATTTCTCGCCGTTCTTTGCTAAAGAAGAACAGTTTGTAATTGTGCCGTTCGAAAAATTAAATCGGCCGGCAACATTTGTCTGGCCGCACAAACATAGCTTTTATGAGATTTTATGGATCAGAAAAGGAGAGGCTAAACATTTTATAGACCATCATGAACTTGACCTGTCTACAGATAGTATCTATTTTATGTCACCGGGTCAGGAGCACCATTTTGAAAGATATAAGGATGTACAAGGAGACAGTATTATGTTCACTGAAGAGTTTTTTATCCTTAATTTTACCAATAAGGAAGCGCTGCAGAAGTTATCATTTCTCGACAGCAATTATAAAAGTCCGAACATAAAACTGGATAGCAATATCAAAAAATCTCTTGAACCTCTTTTAAGGCTGCTCTATGATGAATTTTCAAGAGAAGATCATTCAAAACTAGCTTTGAGTTCTTTGCTTTATGTTTTCTTACATGCCATTCAGCGTGTTTATTTTAACCAACAAACTAATGCGTTCACATCTAACCATACTATCATTTATAACAAGTTCAAAAAGATAGTGGAGATGAATTATAAAAGGGAGAAATCATTATCATTTTATGCTGAACAGCTTTTTGTAACCTCACATCACTTAAATGAGATCACAAAAAAAGTATCGGGCAAAACAGCAGGAGAAATTGTTCGCGATCGGATCTTACTGGAAGCAAAAAGAATGCTTCTTCACAGTCATTTGGCCATAGGCGAGATCGCCGATGAGCTAGGCTTTAAAGATTTTTCCTATTTTTCACGGCAGTTTAAAAAGCATAATAAATTAAGTCCTGATCAATACCGCATTAAAATGCATGAACAGTATTAATGAGTTTTTTTATGCTAAAACTTACCAGTCTGACATTAGGGCAATCTCTTCTTCATTATTAATTCTTATTTAGCTTAATGAGCCACTGTCTGATGTAAATTCCGGCTGGCGAAAGCATTGCCAATGGCCATTGTCCGGATGCCGAAGCACCTGGTAAAAGCAGCGCTGTCGTTTCTTTTTTATCAGTCAGGTTCCAATTGGCAGAACTCAGTTTATGCCCCTCCATCCAATTTACCCATTTATCACTTTTTTGCACATTGAACACTCCGTTCCCATTTGCTTCTCCAACTCCCCATTCGGTGACCATAACAGGAAGTCCAAGGGAAATAGCAAGATCTGCTTTGTTCATCAATTTCTCCTGATGATCAGGATCAGATGCATAAAAATGAAAGGAATAAGCAATGTTTTTGAATCCTTTTATGGGATCTTCTGCAGCTATATCAATATCCTGATCCCAGTTGGGGCTACCCACCACAATAATATTTTCTTTGTCATTCTTGCGTATTTCAGCTATAACTTCCAATGCATAATCTTTTACTACTTTCCACTCTACGCGTTCAGGTTCATTCCATATTTCGTAAATAATATTAGGAACACCTGAATACTTTGCCGACATCTTTTTAAAAAAGGATTTTGCTTCCTTCACGTTCACATTGGCATGATGATCATGCCAGTCTATTAAAACATAGATACCTTCTTCTAGCGCCGCATCAATAACAGTTGTAATTAGCCTTTCCTGTCCAATAGGATCTTTCAAATACCCATTATCAGGTTCAACAGCCATAGCGACACGCAATAGGTTAATATTGAAATCTGTTTTTAGCCAGCTTACTACTTCCGGAGTATAATATTTTCTTCCTCCCCATATACTCCATGACAAACTTATCCCTCTCAATTGAGGTGGTTTGTTGTGGCTATCTACAATTTTACCACCTTGAATTTTTAAAGCTCCATGTTTGCTAACTGCACTAACGTGCTGTGCATCGCATAATGTTGTTGACCATAATAAGAGAATAATTACTCCTAAAGTTTGGAGTGTGTAATGTTTGCCGGCTATCATAATAATCTTAATGAAATAGCAAGTTATCAATTTATAACGGTCCATTTGATAAAAAACTGGGCCTCGAATGTTAAGAGTCATGGTCTGATTTTTCTTTTGGCATTCGGTCTTGTCCGTGTTTTACTTTGCCTACCCACTTGTCATACCTACCCATCTGCCATCGTTTCAATCTTCCGTCTTTTCAATCTTTCGGTCTTTCAATCTTTCGGTCTTTCAATCTTCCGTCCTTTCAATCTTCCGTCTTTTCAATCTTTCGTCGTTTCAATCTTTCGTCATCTCGACGACAGGAGAGATCTCTTGAACAGCAAAGACAAGAGATCTCTCCTGTCGTCGAGATGACGGTGGCATAAATTGCTATTGCCACTTCTTTATTTTAATGCTTAGGTTTCAGGAATACTACTATTGCTACAACAACTACAACTACTACTTTATGGTGCAGTTCTTATACATGATTTAAACAATTTACAATTGCCTATGCAATGTGTAATGATTGTATAAACATTGTATAAACCCTCGATTTTCTTACAAAATTTCTAATTGAGTCTGGTGGGCAGAGGCCGATAAACTTGTCATTCAAGGTAGCCATCCCGGATGGCAAAGGTTACTCATTGTCCTGATTATTTAATCATCCATTATAGAGGTTTTTCAAACATTAGATTATCTTGCAAAAGATTTCGAAATCAAATAATGACCTGGCTAAGATTCTACTACTACACTTTTCTTTATCATTACCGGAGTAAACCCGAAAGCTGGGCAGGCGAATACAGGAGCCTGCTGCTAGTGGAACTCAGTTTTTGTTGGCTGATACTTACTCTTTGGTTGCTGATCGATCCGGGACTATGGGCATTCGGATCTGTAACTAAGCCATTGATATTACTTATCAATATAATTACACTTGTAATTCTTCATCAATACCTTATGAACAAAGGCAGGAGTGAAGCTATTTTTACAGAATTTAAGGATCATCCAATCAATACGAACTCAAACCAGCGGATTTGCTGGGCAGTCTGGGCCGGATCGTTTATCTTTTTCTTGATTTCCGCCTTAATACAATAATCATAGCAAAGTGCGGTTTTATGAACCTAAAATTCCCATTTTTAACAATGGCCATCCTAGCTTAATTCTAGAGATGGCCAATTGCGAATGATGGTTAGCTTTATATTTTTTTGGCTAATTTAAAGACTCTTACGTCTTGACCAGGAATAGTATAAGGGAGCTTTCCCTCCTTGATTGTTACCTCGTTACCAAACCACAGCTCTTTTACCTGTTTGATTTGATTGCTATTGAGATTTAACCTTTTAAGTTCAATATTGCCGATTTCCTCTTCCTTGTTAAAATTAAAAATAGCAACATACACCTCTTTGTCCGTTTCGTACATAAATACGCGCTCTGTTTTATTTGGTTGAGGAGCAGTATAGCCTTCTACAGGATAGAAGGATTTTCCAATGCGTGCAATATCATTTATCTCGCTATTAGAGGTAAAAGATTTTGTTCTCTCTCTGGCAATAGGATCTCCAACAAAGCTTCCTTTTTCACTTAAATTATCTCCAATAATATAAACGCCAGTTATAACCGCTGAGGTAACACGGGCGCGATTGGAGCCTTCCTGGTAATTAAGCGGCTGGCCATCCTTATGTAATAGAATATGATCAGCATCGTTGAATGGATAAACCCTATCAAGCCACCAACCAAAAGACAGACTATTTAGCATATAGCCTGTTGAACCCCAATCGTCTTCATTTATAGATCCCCATGCGTCGCAGCTAATTCTTTTAGTAACTGCATACTGGCTGGGAAATGTTGGTGCAATGGATAAAGCCATTAAGAGTTGGTCTCCGCATGCTTCCTGAAGATACTTCATGCCCTCGTTATAAGCTTGAATACCAGTTGTAACGCTGGTATTGAAGAAAGAGTCCGCTTCTAAGGTACCATTGTTTATAAAATCGATTTTGACATATTTAAAGCCCAGCTTTTTAAACTTTCCAATGAAATAATCGATACGCTGTTTTGTCGCTGGGTGAGTAGGATCCATTGCTAAAGACTCAATCTTACGCGGTTTTCCCTGGGAATAAAGATAAGCGTCTTTATAGTGGTACTGATTCGATGTACCTTCTACAAATGCTTCCGTATTGCCAATCCAATCTGAAAAGGGACACCAGTATATGCCGGCTTTTTGGCCATTACTATTGCAATGCGCTACGAACTGTAGAAGTTGTTCGTCCGAAAAGTTATCCCAAAAGGAATCCAATACAATGTAGGTTGTTCCATCGTTACTGAAGTTATTGGTTTGTAGTTCTTTCTTGATAAAATCCGACACATTTATCGCGCCTTCGTAATTTACCTTGGCAGCCATTGCTGCCCAACTGTTCCAGCCAAAAGGAGTTCCTTCATCCCATTTCATGGGCGGGCTTATAATAGCATTGGCTTTGCCATATTCTTCAAGACCTTTTCTCCAATCTGCAAAATAGCCTAAAAATATTTTAGGTGATTTTAGCCGGTGGCCTGAAATACTACCATGTTCTGCTGAAGGACGGTCTTCTTTATCACTAATATCTCTGGTCAGTTCGTCTGTAATCCCTCCGTAGACTTCTAATTTATGGATGGACTGGTCATTTATTCCCTTGTATTTAATGCCTGTTTTCCAAGTGTCATGTTCAATAGATCCTATCACAATTCCATTCCGGTTTTCCCCATTAAAAATTGCCGACACTTCAAAGGAAGTTATTGCTTCATTCAATGGCTTGGATAAATAGGGCACAAAAGCATCATTATCAAAAGGAACCCTTAACCCTCTATTAGAAGCTGATTTTTGTAAAAATGTATTTGTATTATCTGAACAGATAGGAGCTAGATAATTGGAAGAAATTTTACCTTTTGATTCTACAACAGTTTCTGTGCTGAAGTAGTCTCTTTTTGAATAAAAGTAAAAGTATTGTTTTAATGTAGGCTTAGCTTTATCTGAATAAATAAGTTCAAATCGCTTTCCTTTGCCAAAGCCATCACTAATATTAGCTGAAGTTAATTTAACATCTGCATAATCCGAGCTATATAAAGTGTCTGTATTAACTTTCACTTTGGCGTAAGCCTCTTCAATGATTTTTTTTCCTTTGAAACTATAAGTGAGTTTTTTGGTTGTAGGATTTAGATGAATCGTCCAATCATTGCTTTTTATATCGCGAACACTTTGGGAGAATACGTTTATACAGTATAGTAGAAAGAAAATACTTAGCGTTGTTTTTTTCATTTTTATTGTCTTAATGATTAATAGATGGTTTGTTATCTAGAGTTCCGAGATCAGAAGTACTGAACTGGCAAAAGCATCTGTAATGTTCAACCTGATACCTATTTTCAGTAAATAATCGCCCGTAAATACTTCTCCCTCATTAGGGAATGAGCTTTTACCGGATTTTTTATTTAATTCAATGATTTTGTAGTTTTTTTCTGGATTTAAGCCTTTCAGGCGGGTTTCAAAAAACGTGGTTCTGCCGTGGTAATTTAGGCTGTATGCAAATAAAACAGACTCTTTTTTATCCTTAGCTACGTACATTTGAGATGCCCAGTCGGTCCCGTTGTATGGAGATACTAAACGGTACAGATCGCCAAATTGTACGATAGGTCTGATTAATTTATAATCTTCTATAGATTTTTTTGCAACATTATATTCCTCACCTAATATATCTTTGGGTTGTAGTTCCATTCCTAAACGTCCTGACATGGCAACATCAAATCTAAATTTTAGGGGAAGCATCATTCCGGTTTGATGATTTGGACTAGTAGAAACATGAGATGCTGTCGCCATAGCTGGAAAAAATAAATTTGTTCCGTATTGAATAAAAATACGGTCTAATGCATTTGTATTGTCGCTTGCCCAGACCTCATTGTGGTATTTCATGGCGCCGTAGTCAAGACGACCACCACCAGATGAGCATAACTGGATTTCTATGTTTGGATATTTTGCGCGAATGCGTTCATAAACTTTATACAAACCGTTTACATATTCATACCAAAAATGCGATTGCTTGTCTTTTGCTAAATACGTAGATCCGACATTATCTAAATGCCTATTGGCATCCCACTTAATATAAGTAATATAAGGAGACTGACTAACTACCTGATCAAAGGTTTCATATACAAAATCCTGGACTTTGGGATTTGATAAATCAAGTGCCCATTGGTTTCGCATAGGTAAAATCTCTCTCTTCCCGCTTTGCACGATCCACTCAGGATGTTTTTTTGCGAGCTCGCTGTCAGGATTTACCATTTCAGGTTCTATCCATAATCCGAATTTCAAACCTTTTTTTATAGCGTACTCTGCCAGATAAGGTAAGCCTCTAGGTAATTTTTTGGTATTGGTTTGCCAATCTCCTAAACCTGCAGCATCCGAGTTTCTAGGGTATTTGTTACCAAACCATCCGTCATCAAGCACAAACATCTCTACGCCAAAATTTGCGGCATCATCTATCATGTCCGTAATAATTTTCTCGTCGAAATTGTGATAGGCACCCTCCCAGCTATTTAATATAATAGGTCTCAATTTATCTCCGCCTGCAAGCCCGTATTGTCTTCCCCAATCGTGTAGATTGCGAGATATTTGGCCACGTCCTTTGTCGCTGTAAGTCCAGATCATTTCTGGTGTTTTTATGCTTTCTCCTTTACTAAGGGAAAACGTAGAAGCGAAAGGATTCATACCCGTAACAATGTTCAATCGATCTGATTCATCCACTTCAAATGATAAGTTGAAGTTCCCCGTCCACGCTAAAGTTCCTCCATAAACTTCGCCATAATCTTCCTGTGACATATGATTCAGGCTTAATAGAAAAGATGGGCTTTGTGCTTGTGCAGTTCGAACTCCTTTCTTACTCTCAATTACTTTAATTCCGTGTTTTAGCTTCTCTTCTTCCTGTTGCATTTCATGTGCCCATGTGCCATTGAAATGAGTAAGATAATAGGATTCAGCATGAACGGGCAAATAGGAAGATGCAATGTTTTCTACCTTTAAAGTTTTTCTTTCCTGACTTGTAATCTTTACGGATTGTGTAATTACATCTTCCTTTAAATAAGAAATAAAGCATACATCCAGGTAAATCGGATACAAGCGATCTTTCAACTTAATGATCGTTTCCTTTCTATTGGAATCTATTATTTTGCTATCAGAACCTGCGTATATCAAATCTGTAGTTAAGACTCCGTCGTCATGCGTAAGTTTTAATGCCGGATTTAAGTAATAACGTCCACCATACGAAGGATACATTAGTGGTGCTAAGTCCTCTTGGCTATCAGGTTGACCAACAAAACCCCTATTAAAGAATGTGCTATTGGGTGCTTCTATTTTTTTGCCAAAATATTGATATATAATCCTATTACTATTATCAACAGTGAATATCATGGATAATTTTCTGGTGTTGATTTCAATTCTTTTTTGTTTTTCCTGTGCACAGAGTGTTAATGAAAAAAAGAATAGGATGAACAGGAATAGGTTTTGTTTGCACTTCATTTTTGTAAATATTTAAGTGTGGTATTAATTTTTATCTTGTTGTTTTTGATGTTAGGTATTACATGATGGTTTTTCGTAATATTTTGCTCAGGCTAATGATAAAAACGGTAATCATTGCGCTAATGAAGGTGCAGCATGCAATAAGCAGTATTCGAAAAAATGCTGGAATTCCATCTGATATTGGATGTATCAAATCGTAGAATAGTTGAACGATTACGAAGTGACATAGATATACGCCTAAGGTCAATGAGGATAATTTTGTAACCCAGGGTCTTTTTTTAACGTTAATTTTCTGGAAGACTATAAATATAGATACAGTCATTAAAAACACGTTGATCCCGACAAAATTCCATACTACTTCAATGTTTTTATATCTATCAATAGGTGATTTCAGTACACTTAATGTACCCAGAAATGTGATGGCAAAACCTACAGAAAATAGGATTAAAGCAACTAGAAGTGTTACTTTCCAACTCCAGGTTAAAGGATACGTTCTTAAATAATGTGCCAAGACCATGTATCCCATGTAACCAGAGAAATAGTAAAATGTACCCTGAATATTCCAATCACATACACCTAGAATACCATAATTTCCAAAATTACCGCTATATCCTAAAGCTGGGGCAATTTGCTCAATGTAAGGTAGAAACAATGTAAATACCCAAATAATAAGATAACATTGGATATTTTTTTTACTGGTATTTTGTAACCAGCTTCCAATTATTGGTAAGAATAAATACAGACCAAACAACATGTACATGTACCACAAAACAGTTGTAGCATAGTTGAAATTCAAAACTGAGAAATAGATATTTTTCCATGTAGCCCCGGCCGTAAAGCCATTTTTCTCTAAATCACTACTTAAGCCTGGTGAGGTATAGTTTACATATAGAAAGTATAATATAGGCAGAAGAACAGACCAGGTTACAAACGGGATAATCAAGCGCTTTGCTCTTTTGTTATAAAAAGCAGCCATATTATTGAGATTTTCACTCAGCAATAAGTAGCCAGAGATCATAATAAACAAAGGCACACAACTTCTTACTATGCTACCTAACAGTGATCCATTTACAAATTCACTATAGTTATTTTCAAATTGTCCTATGAAGGGATCACTGCTATGTGATAAAACAACTAGAAAACAGGCGAAAATCCGCAAAATATCAATCCAGGCGTGATGATCTTTTTCAATTAATTTTTCTTTCATATAAGTTTTATATCGGTTATAGCTAAACATAGATGGAGCAGGATAGATAGAAAAACAAAATGGGCTCATTAACTTGCATATTTGTAGCAAAAAGAGACCTCAGAAGGTGTCTTGATGACTTTTAGGACATTCTTACAAGTTTTTGCGACATTTCTACTGATTGATTTTGATATCTTTGATCTCTCTTTTATCCAGCCAATTATTGAACATGAAGACCTTATCCTTGATCGTTCTTTTTTTTTGCATTCCCTTATCTCATTTTGGAAATGTTAATGGCAAGCATTTGTTTGTTAACTATTCGGAAGAGTTGTCAAATCATCATGTAAAAACGATTTTTCAGGACAGTTACGGCTTTATGTGGTTTGGCACCAAGAATGGTTTAAATAGGTTTGATGGTAAGACCATGAAATCATTTGATTGTTATGATAATAAAAGCAATGTTCGGGATAATAACATCAACACCATAATTGAAGATAATAATAAAAACCTTTGGATAGGTACTGATAATGGTGTATTTATACTATCGATGGAAGACGAAAAGGTTTCTTTTTTCGATATAAAAACCAGGGATGGTACAATAATTAATCAGTGGACTTCAGATATCCTTATTGATAAAAAACAGAATGTATGGGTTGCAGTTCCCAACCAGGGCCTGTTTAAGTACAATGTAAAAAATAAAACATTAAAAAATTACCCGGTTGTTTCTGAATTTAAGGTAGGTGTTCGTCATGTTGGGAGTCTTTTAATGGACCAATCTAATCGAATTTGGGTAGGTACTAATGGAGCTGGAGTATTTCTCTACAATGAGCAGTTGGATTCTTTTAGTCAGTTTTTAGGAGATCGGGGGAATGAGACACTGGCAGGAAAAAATATCTATACCATGCAATGGTATGAAGATGAACTGGTTCTTGGAATACATGAAGGAACATTGATGGTTTTAAATACACAGAAAAACAGTGCCAAGAGTATTCATTCACCTGCTATTGACCATTCCATTATTCGTAATATTCAGGTTTTTGATAAAACTTTATGGGTAGGAACGCAAAATGGATTATATAATACTACACTTGATTTAGTAAAAAATGCAACTAAAAACACAGTGACAATTCATTTAAATGATAAGTTCATCGAACGGATTTTCAAAGATAGAGAAGGGGGTATATGGGTGGCAACAAAATTTGGTGGGGTAAATTATTTGCCTGTTTCGGGAGCAAATTTCGAGGTTTACAGGCCAAAGGATTCTGGGATTAACAATGTATCTAATCGAATAAAGAGTTTAATCAAAGATGCTGATGGAAAAATATGGATAGGAACTGAAGACTCTGGACTGTTAACATTTGAACCTCAAACAGAAACCTTTAATCGAGTTAAAACACCTTCCCAGAATAATCTATTAACCACATTGTTGTATGACAATGGAAATGTTTGGGCCGGTTTTTTTAAGTGCGGACTCGACATTCTGGATACAAAGAATAACACTGCAACGCACTATAAGATGTCAACATTTGGCATTCAGGAAGAAAGTGTTTTTGTACTATATCTTGATCAGCAAGGTAATGTTTGGTTGGGAAATGGCTTAGAGATTTACAGGAAACAGAAAGGAAAGTCAAATTTTGAAAGAATGGATATTTTTAACACTTGTTACGTGTATGAAATATTTCAAGATTCTCAAGGATACATATGGTTTGCAACTATGGGAAGCGGAATCTTTATGTATGACCCTATAAACGATAAGCTTAGGCAGTTTCTGACAAGTACAGGAGAAGGATTAACAACCAACCTGATTAATAGTGTCTCAGAAGATCATAAGGGACAATTATGGTTTTCTACGGATAGAGAAGGAATTGTATGTTATAATAAAGAAAAAAACACTTTCAAAAATTATTCGGTAAAAGAAGGATTGCCAGATAATGTGGCTTACAAAATTTTAGAAGATGACAAACATAATTTATGGTTTGGCACAAATCGTGGCTTAGTATGTTTTAATCCGGAAACCAATCATATTGTTGTGTATACGACTAAAGATGGATTGCCCTCCAATAATTTTAATTCTAATTCGGCTTTGATCGGTTCCAAAGGAGTTTTCTATATGGGAACATTAGGTGGTTTAATCGCGTTTAATCCTAATAATTTTGTTAAAAACATGTTTGTCCCACCTACTTACATTACCCAGCTTTCTGCAGGAGGACAAATAGCAGGTATTCAAAAGGAAGATTTTCCTTCGTTAACCAAAAATATTTCCTTTCTGGATCGTATTGAATTAAGGCATAACCAAGCTAGCATTAGTCTTGAATTTTCTTCTCTAAGCTTTGCATCGCCAAATTCTAACCGTTTTGCTTATATGTTAGAGGGGGTAGACAGGCAGTGGATATTTACACAAAAAAACAACACTGCATCCTATGCAAATCTTAGACCTGGAACCTACCGGTTTAAGGTAAAGGGCTCAAATAATGACGGTGTTTGGGGAAAGGCGAGAATTCTAACTATTAAAATACTGCCACCATGGTGGGCTAGTTCATTAGCATACATCATTTACACGCTGTTTTTTCTTGGATTGATCTACGGTAGTTATTCTATTATTAAAAAAAGGCAAGCCTTAAAACTTAAAAGACGACAACTGATATTTGAAGCAAAAAAGGAAAAAGAATTGTATGAAGCAAAAATAAACTTCTTTACAGAGGTGGCTCATGAGATCCGAACTCCTTTAACTTTGATAAATGCCCCATTGGAGTCTATTCTGGAAGGGAATTTAGGGGAAGAACGAATCAAGCAAAATTTGGATATCATGCAAAGAAATGGTCGGTTACTAATGGGCCTGATCAATCAGCTTCTGGATTTCAGAAAAATAGATGCTGAGCGATTTATTCTGAACATTACGAAAATCGAAATTATTGATTTGTTAGGTAACAGCTTATCAAATTTTTATGGTGCCATTCGAGATAAAGGATTTGATGTAATCAGTAAATATTCCGAAGACCAAAAAATCTATTTAAAAACAGACAAGGAAGCCTTAGAAAAAGTTATCAATAATCTGTTTTCAAATGCAATAAAATACGGCCATAAGGAACTACATATTAGGTTTAAAGTGGAAAATAATCTCTTCAAATTATCTGTACTTAATGACGGCCCACTTATTCCACGAGCATTACAAAATAAAATATTCGAACCTTTTGTTCGGGGAGGAGACATCCCTCATCATGTTCCAGGTTCAGGGTTAGGACTTTCACTAGTTAAATCATTAGTAGAGTTAATGCAAGGCACCATTTTTTATTCCGTTGAAGAAAACTTAAATTGTTTTGAACTAAACCTGCCTATTGTACATTCTGAGGAGTATACAAACATTAAATCAATATCAGATAATCCATTTGACCCAATGGAAACAGAGGAGCAGCCAATTGAAATCGTCAACAATTTACAATTCAATAGTCAAGATAAAATAGCGGTTTTAATTGTTGATGATAACACGGATATACTGATGTTTTTGAATAATGAGCTCTCTGAAAAATATGATATTGTAACCAGTTCTACAGTTGAAGATGCCATGTCAATACTTCAAGAGCGTAAAATTAATGTTGTTATATCGGATATTATGATGACCGGGGCTGATGGATTTGAATTATGTAGGCGCATAAAAAGTGAAAATAGTTTAAATCATATTATTGTTGTATTGATGACTGCACTTAATGATTTAGAAAGCAAAATGAAAGCTTTAGAAATCGGTGCCGATGCCTATGTAGAAAAGCCGTTCTCCATCCGTTACTTGACATCTTTGATTGATTCATTGCTAAAGAACCGAAAGCTGTTGATAGGTAACATTAATAAAGACCCGTTATTTGGTGTTGAAGTTAATGACTTGTCAAAAAATGATGTTGTGTTTTTAGAAAAGGTTATTGACTTAATAAATTCCAATTTAGAAGACTCAAAACTAAGCGTCGAAAAATTAGCTGAAATGTTAAACTATAGCCGTTCTAGTTTACATAGAAGAATTAAAGCAATTACAAGCGGATATAGTCCTATTGAATTAATCCGACTAGTGCGAATGCAAAGAGCAGTCGAACTTTTGAAAGAAGAAGATTATAGAATCAATGAAATAGCATACCTGGTAGGCTTAAGTTCTCCTTCTTATTTTGTCAAAATTTTCCAAAGCCACTTTAATATGAGCCCTAAAGAATTTAGGGATAGTCTACGTAAAAAGTAGCTTAGCTTCTATGATTTCTATGTTAATTTTTGATTGCAGCAGGTTAGTTGGCTATATCTTAGTTGATATTGAGAATATTATACAGTTTTGTAGTTTTATTTACTCAAATGAACCCCTGTTTTATACGATTTGATACCCAATCGAAATAGTTGGATTTATTTGTAATAATGACTTTGTATTTTCATAGTAAAAAAGTCATGAAAAAATCACTCCCAATTATGGCTGTATGCTTGATGTTATCATTATCGTGCAGCAAAAAAGCGATGGAAGAAAATCCGATTTCAAATGAAAAAAAAATTAAACTCGACTTTTCAGTCGACCGCGCAGTAAGCACGACTGACGGTCAGGTCGGTAGCCAAATATTGCCTTTAAAAAACCTCATAACACAGTTAACATTTGTGATTTTTGAAGGTCAAACAGGTGCTGAAGTAGCAAGGCAGACTCAATTTTCTACCGATCCTAATTTTGGTCAGCTATCATTTGGACTTCCGGTAGCGCAATACCAGGTTGTTGCCATAGGTTCTAAATCCGAATTTGGTATAAATAAGTTTTTCCGCGATAACGACACCCCGGTTATACTTCCTTTGCAAGAGGCTAATATGCAATACTGGCAACCAAGTTTTACGATGGGGGATAAGCAATATAAAACTGACGATACCTTTTTTGCCAGACAACTTATTACAGTACAAGATCCTCAGCAAATATCAATGGAACTTCAGAGAATCGTTGGGAAACTGGAAGTCATAGTTGACGATTTGGAAAATTTTACTGTTGATGTAGATAACGAAGCAACCGGTTATATGTTCAGCAGTGAATCTTCATTTGGCAACATAGATAATGACCAGTATAGGATCAGCAATGCAGATGGCCCGATTAGTATTTACATTTTAAGAACAGACAAACCTTTGACTATAGAAATATCTTATGGTAATGCCGTAAGCCAGAAAAGAAGAATGAACGTGCCTATTTACAAAAACAAACGGACGATTGTAAGAGGGAAAATGATTAATCCTGTAGTTAATAGCTTTAGCGTTACGATAAACGACAAATGGCTGCCTGACCCAGAATTAGTTAACTTTTAATTAAGCAATCTGAATATTAGAGATTAAAGTTCCGAATAAAGGGACTTTAATCTCTATTTAATACGATCCTATGCAAGTTTTTTACGCAACCATTTGCGTACCGGCTCATCGTACCATTTCAATGCAGCATAGGCAAAAACAACCCCGCCAATTAAAATGAGCAACGCATAAGGCCATGCCTCTGCAATTGTAATCCCTTTATTATTGCTTACCCAGGCAACGTAAAAATAAACCAGAGGATAATGCACCATATAAAGCGGATATGATATATCACCTAAGAATTTGCATACCTTGTTCTCCCTTTGACTTTGCACCACACCACTGGCGCCAAGATATACAATAAGCGGAAAAATGATAATAATGCAAATAGAATCATAGATGCCGTTCATCCAAACCTGATCTGCACCACCAATACGTGGCATATAAAGTACGATAGCCACTAAAAGACTGCACCATAAAAAGGCATTTTTAATTCGGGTTGGCTTGGCTACGCGCGAAAGCAACAGCCCCGCAAAGAAAGGGAACATCACACGCGTTAATCCAATGCGTACCTGTTCCGCATTCAATGTCCAACCACCACTCACATCACCATTTGAGATGGCCAAATGTACAAGTGCAATAGCGGCGATACCTACTAAAATACTTAATGCGGTTTTAGAAAACTTCCTGATCCAAACAGCATAAAGAATATTAGCAATATATTCAAAAAACAATGACCAACCCACACTATTCAGCGGGTGCATTTCCTCCCAGCCACGAATATCAAGTGATAATGGCACAGGTAGTATAGTATAACCGACCACCATAACGAGCAACATCTTCCAAACAGGAACATCATGAATAAGCGGCCATAGCGTCGAATCCGTAAAATAGAATCCAATAGCACCCATGGTCATCCCCAAAATTACCAATGGTTGAAGACGTATAATCCTGCGTTTAAAAAAACTACCAACGCTCATTTTATGCCAACGATCGTCGTAAGCGTAGCCCATCACAAAACCGGATAATAAAAAGAAAAAGTCCACTGCCAGATAACCGTGATTCACGAATTTATCTAAATTACTTGTCGAGAATGGCTCGGCCAGGTGAAATGTTACTACGATTATGGCTGCAACACCGCGAAGGCCATCTAATATGGGATAGTGTGGCTTGGTAGCCAGCTCATTATTTTGGTTAGTTCTCATTTAATGTGTGTGAAACCGCAATTTGTAAAAAAAAGCTAACATTTAATTATCCGATTTAATTTTAATTCCAGGTTAGTAACTGCCCGAATATTTTCCTGATTAAGAATCTTTATTCCTGAAAACACGTGTGCTGGCAATCTTTTTCAGATTGTGTCAACACTAAAAATTGGGAACGATCACTTTTTCCAAAATATATAATATAGTATGTCTCTCTTTTTAAAACTTCCACTACTCTGATAAGATTTTTCTTAAATTTATTGCTTTAAAAAAGGATTTCTTTTTGATGATTGAATCTATTAAACGGCTACATGCCAAATTGATTGGTAGCAACGCTGACATTACGCTCCAGGTCAGGATATATCATGAAGTAAGTGTAATTGCTATGATCGGTCTTCCTTTGGCACTATTAGTAAATACTGTTATAAAGGTGCCATTGGTCAATTTCGTACTTTCAGCTGCCTGGATTGTAATAGTCGCGATGTACATCAATTCCAGGCACTATGGAAGGTTCCAGCTTAGTTTTATTTTATTTAGTGCCGGTACAAGTATCCTGATGATATTTAATTATTTTATCAATTCAGGTATAAATGGCCCTACACTTGTACTTTACCTGCTTTCTTTGGTTTTCATTTTATCAATAATGCCCACCCGGCAGTATGTATTTTGGATACTTATGAATGTGGGTATTGTTGTTGGCTTATTGCTGGTAGAGTATTATAACAGTGAATTTGTCAAAGTCACTTATGCTAATCGGAGCGATTTGTTTCTGGATACAGCAACAACCTATATCTTTGTAGTTGTGTGTATAGGTGCGGTACTTTCTTATCTGATCAGTAGTTATCAGCGGGAAAAGAATAATGCGCTGACAGCTTCTCTGGCTTTAAAAGAAGCCAACGATTCTAAGACCAGGTTATTGTCTATTTTGTCTCATGACCTGCGTTCTCCACTTAATTCCATTGCTATTTTTCTGGAGACACTTAATGAATATGATATACCACCCCAGGAACGTCGGTTCCTTGAAAGCAAGCTGCTCGATGAAACAAAAAACACGCAGGTGATGCTACACAATTTGTTGAATTGGACGAAATCGCAAATGGACGGGGGCACCACTGTAAATATGGTGAGATTGAACTTGTCTGAGATCGTATCGAGCTGCCTGCTTGTGCAGCAAGCAGCAGCGAATATAAAAACTGTCAAAATCGGCGTCAATATTGATTCGTCCGTCGAGCTGATTGCTGATCTGGATATGTTTAAGTTGGTGATCAGGAACCTGATAAATAATGCAATAAAATTTACTCTTCCGGGTGGGGAAATACAAATACATAGTTCTAATGATTCGGGCTATGCCAGGTTACACATAACGGATAATGGTGTGGGCATCCCTTTGGAAAGACAGGGAGATCTTTTTAAGTTGAATGCAGCATCGACTTATGGCACAAACAATGAAAAGGGTGTTGGGTTAGGCCTGATCTTGTGTAAAGAGTATACGGAGATGCAGAAGGGTAGGATCAGCTTTAGCAGTGTACCTGGAAATACCACTTTCACATTGGAATTTGCTAATGCTAGTCGGCTTGGTGCTGCTGTTTTACCGACTGATAATCATTTGCATAGAGAATTTACCATTAGAAAATAATAGATTTATTTTTGAATAACAGACAATATTTGACACTGAATTTTAAATTTCCCTTAAACCTAAACATGAAACTAACAATCACCCGTTTATTCTTTTTTATTTCGATTCTTTTTTCAGAATGCTTGTTCGCACAACAAGACGATTTGGTAAAATATGTAAATACACTCCAGGGAACTGATTCACATTATGGACTGTCCTATGGAAATACTTACCCTACAATTGGACTCCCTTTTGCCCAACATTTTTATTCTCCGCAAACGGGTAAAAATGGTGATGGCTGGAAATACCAATATTCTGCAACTACAATAAGGGGATTTCAGCAAGTACATCAATGCAGCCCCTGGATGAATGACTACGCTGTTTTTTCATTAATGCCAGGTAAAGGGAAATTGGTTGTGGATGAACATAAAAGAGCCTTAACATTCAATCATAAAAATGAAACCGCTAAGCCAAACTATTATAAGGTAGGGTTTGATAACGGTATAATCACAGAGATTTCCCCTGTTGAGCGTGGAGCACATATGCGTTTTTCGTTTCCAGCAAAAGAAGATGCCTTTTTAGTGTTAGACGGGTATACTAAAAACAGTGAAATTAAAATATTTCCAAAAGAACGGAAGATTGTTGGTTGGGTGAATAATGGTAGACTTGTTCCCGATAACTTTAGAAACCACTTTGTAATGATCTTCGACCAGGCTTTTGAAGCATATGGAACCTGGGGGAATAAGGACGGTAAAGTTTCGGAATCGCAACTTAGTGCTGCAGGAGAAGGAGTAGGCGCCTATATAAAATTCAAAAAGGGAGCAAAAGTCCAGGTGAAAATAGCTAGTTCGTATATCAATGAAGAGCAAGCTGAATTAAATTTAAAAAGAGAGTTGGGAGGCTTTAAAAATTTAGAGCAAACCAAAAATGCTGCGGCAAATATCTGGAATAACCTTTTGGGCAGGGTGAAGGTAGAAGGGGGGACAGAAGATGAGAAGGCCACGTTCTATTCCTGCCTCTTTAGAGCTAATCTTTTCTCAAGAAAGTTTTACGAGCTAAATAAAGACAATAAGCCTTACTATTATTCTCCTTACGATGGAAAGATCTACGATGGGTATATGTATACTGATAATGGGTTTTGGGATACCTTTAGAGCCCAGTTTCCACTGAATAACATTCTTCATCCAGAGATGCAGGGTAGGTATATGCAATCATTGCTGGATGCGCAGGTACAAAGCGGATGGTTCCCTGCCTGGTCTAAC
Source organism: Pedobacter panaciterrae (assembly GCF_001636695.1). Classification (GTDB taxonomy): domain Bacteria; phylum Bacteroidota; class Bacteroidia; order Sphingobacteriales; family Sphingobacteriaceae; genus Pedobacter; species Pedobacter panaciterrae_A. The sequence continues at coordinate 65,612 of NZ_LGEL01000013.1, read as the reverse complement.
CCGGGTATGTCTGGAGTAATGCTTGGTAATCATGCTATATCACTGCTTGCCGATGCCTGGATTAAAGGAATCCGTACGTTTGATCCAGTGAAAGCTCTGGAAGCTTATTTTCATGAGTCTACCAATAGAGGCCCATTTGGAGGTTCTAATGGCAGAGATGGTTGGAAGGACTATTTTACCAGGGGATTTGTTCCTTTGGGTGAAGTGCATGAAAGTACAGCGAAAACGCTTGAGTATGCTTATGATGATTTTTGTGCCTACAATCTGGCAAAAGCAATCGGTAACAAAAAATATCAGGACATTTATGCAAGGCAGATGTTCAATTATGTGAATGTGTTTGATCAGAGCGTAGGTTTTATGAGAGGTAGATTACCAGGAGGTGATTGGATTCCTGATTTTGACCCTATCGAGTGGGGAGGACCTTTTACTGAAGCTAATTCCTGGCAGTATAGCTGGTCAGTATTTCATGATGCTAAAGGTTTAATATCTTTAATGGGCGGCGAGGAAAAGTTTACTGCGAAATTGGATACTTTTTTTACAATGCATTCTAAGTTTAAAGTTGGTTCTTATAAACAAGAGATTCATGAAATGACAGAGATGGTACTGGCAGGTATGGGGCAATATGCTCATGGTAATCAGCCTGTGATGCACGTGCCTTATTTATATAACTATGCAAAACAACCCTGGAAGACTCAATATAGGGTGAGAAAGGTAATGGATAAATTATACAATGCAACTGAACGTGGATATCCCGGTGATGAAGATCAGGGACAAATGTCTTCATGGTATGTCATCAGTGCACTAGGCTTATATAGCGTGTGTCCCGGTACAGATCAGTATGTGATCGGAAGCCCTGTTTTTAGAAAGGCAACAATCACATTAGAAAACGGTAAAAAGTTTGTTATCAATGCAAAGGACAACAACAAGCAGAATGTATACATTCAGACTGCAACATTAAATGGAAAACCTTATACTAAGAACTGGATTGCATATAATGACATCATTAACGGTGGAGTTTTTGAATTACAAATGGGTAATGAGCCTGCTTTGTTGAGGGGGATAAGTGATGACGACAAGCCTTTTTCGGTTTCAGAAGGTTGGTTAGGGAAATAATACTTTCGCAAAACGCGGCCTTGGATTATGCTACAAAATGATAAGTATAAACCCCTCTTTACAAACAGTAAAGAGGGGTTTAAATTGATCGCCCGATAATCTCTGGGATCGAATATGAGAAATATAAAATATTAGTCGGTAATGATGTTAAAACCGTTTAATCTTCCGCTCTCTTTCAAATGAAAAGTTTCTTTAATGGTACCTGTGGTCGGGTTATACTGATTCACGCCAGAATACCCTTCGGTGGTATTGTTAGAAAGGAAATAAATCTCTCCGTTGTGCAGAAATGGATTCTGTGTTCCATAAAAACTATCAGCAGGAATAGCCAATCGCTTTGCTTTTTTGGTAGTGGCATCAATCTCGCTCCAGTACCACACATCGTCACGATATTTTATCCCGTGCTGACCACCCCCATAGTAAGATACAGGTCGTGAAGGTATAGCCGTATAAATTTTGTTGTTATGTACGAAAAGCCTGTTGAATTCGGCAGGAAACTGGTAGTCTTTAATGTTAATTGAAAAAGTCTGGTCGAATTCTGTTGAACCGTTTTTTATGCGCAGGATCTTAGAAGAATAGTCTAATGGCTGGGTTTTCATATCTGCTACTGCAACAAAGTAAAGGTCTTTGGTTACCTCATCCTGACCCCATAATACGTGATCAATAAAAACGCCAAGGTTTGTGGTGCCTCCAAATTTTGTAACATTTAAAATCTTATTGTTGGTCAGATCATATACTGCAATAGCTACTTCTTTAGTGGGAGGACTTACCTGCCAGTTACCTGTTAGTTTAGTACCTAGCAATAAATCTACATAAAGTTTATCTTCTCTTTTAGCCAGGATTAACTGACCAGCAGATTCATTTGGTAAGCCTTGGGACAGAGAACTAAAGTCAATCTCTCCTGTACGCTCCATAGTGGTAGGGTTAAATTTCTGTACTTTTAATCCACCTCTAACTTCATCCCAGTAATAGCCTTCAGTTGGACTAACTACCAGATAATTGGAAATATATGCGGTTGAGAGTGATGCTAGAAATTTATCCTCAACAACATTCCCTGCAGCATTGAGCCCCAGCTTTAAAATACCCTGCGCATTTGCAGCGTTATTTACTTTGTATAACTGTTTTCCCAGTACTCTTCCTCCCAGAGAACTACTTACCTGGAAAAATGGAATACCTGACAGGTTAAGCTCTCTTGATTTATTATTTTTTAGCGCGTAAATTCCGCCACTCCAGTTTGCATTCGCATTGTAAATAATCCAGGTCTCGTTAGCAGGTAGATCTTCCCCTGAAGGTGTAGGCGTATCGTTGTCCTTGTCTTTGCTGCAGGAGCCCAAAACCAATAGCGCAGACAGACCAAACATCAATGCGCGAAATCCGTTAATTCGTTTCATAATGATTCTCATTAAAATATGTTATTAAAAAAATTGATATACTAATTTGATATGGAAAGATCGTCCGGGCTTTTGAACATTAAAGTTGTCGTATAGCTGCACGTCTCCAATGTTCCGGCATTCGCCTGAGAGCATGAGTTTCCGGTTGGCGAAGTGATAATACAGTCCAACATTGTTAGCTAATTGCCCAAGCCTTCCATCACGAGGAATAATTAAGGAGGTTTGAATGTCTTTCACCTTTTCAAAAAGTCCGGGCTCCTGGTTCTTAGGGATGGCTTTGAGGAAAAAACGATGCGTGTAACTTCCATTCCAATTCAATTCCAGACGGTCACCTGTGCTAAAAATTTCAGTGAAATTTGTATTCATCCAAAAGTTTCCAAAGAAAAAAGGAACATTTGGTATCCGGGAACCCTCCAGATTTCTAAACATGGCTTCCTGAATGCCAACTCTGCGAATGTCCTGATAAGTAAGATTGGTTCCCAGATTGAAACGTTGCACAGGCGCATAGCTGACTTCAAATTCGAAGCCCTTGACCTCTGCCCGTTCATAGTTGATATACCGGCTGAAAGGAATATCAAGCTGTAAAAAGATAATGTCCTGCACCTTCCTGTAAAACAAACCTGCTGACAAGTTTAGAGATTGGCCTCCTTCGGATATGGTATATTGGCCGTTCAAATTAATGTTATGGCTTTTTTCCGGTTTAAGATCCATATTTTCCTTGGTAAGCCTGGCATCTCCGAAAACCTCATATTCATCCGGTAAACGGTTGGCATATTCATAAGAAGCCTTTAGCAGGTAAGCTCCGCGCGTCCAGCGCAGCCCGGCAAGATAACCCAGTTGCTGATCGCTGCCAGAAGAAATCCAACCCAGACCGAAATTATCAGTGGTATAACCTTTTGTGTTGAAATGATAATATTTCAAAGCCACAATACTTTCTATTTCTTTCCCAAGCCATTTGGAGCGTAGCCCCAATGCCATATTGTCTTTTTGGTACAACGATGGTACTGTTAGTACATCAATTCTTTCAATCGCCGAAATGGCTCCTAAAGGATCACTTCCCTTTCTTCCTTGTCTATAATAAAGATGACTGAAATCAAGGGAATGCCTGTCAGACAGATCATAGGAAACATTTATACGGGAAGAAAAAAAGTTATAATCCAGTTGCTGATTGTTGCCGAGATTGATCTCGCCAGGCTGCAGGTTACGTCCTATGATATTCCCATCCCAACCATAACGGACAGTAGCTGTATCTATAAATCTTGTGTTAAAAGCGCTGTGAGCTCCCAGCACATTTACTTTCAGTCTGTTATCCAGAAAATGTTTTTTGTAATTTACAAGTGCGGTATAGTTTCGTTCTTTTGAATATGCCTCACCATAGACCTTATTCATCTCGGCATCATGCTGCAGCTGTTTATAAAAACTTGAACTAATCAAGGTAAGGCGTAAGTCGTCTACCCAGCTTCTGCCTTGTACACCGGCATAACCCTCAGCATAATGCGTTCTTGCATCATCATGAAAGCGTCTTGCATCTTTATATTCGGTTACACCAGTTTGCAGGTCATGAAAGGGTACATTCACCTTATAGTCATTTGCTGAGTAGTTAAAGGAACTATTTGTGCCCAGATACCATTTATTAGATTTGTCACGCCACAACAGGTGAGCGGTTGCACGATGTGTGTTAAACGATCCCACTTCATAAGAAAGCTCTGCAAATTTTTTATGTTCACTTCTTGACACCAGGTTGATTCCTCCTCCAAGAGCATCTGAAGCGAGGTACAGAGGCATAACTCCCTTATATATCTCGACACGTTCGAGCATATTTACAGGGATTGTACCCAGGCTAAATCCATGTCCAAATAGTTCTATTGGTATCCCATCTTTAAATAGCCTTACGGCTTTTCCTTGTAAACCACCAAGATTGATCTGAACAGAGGAACCAAGGTTACCATCACTCCGGAGCTTTACACCAGATGCTCTGTTTAGTACCTCACTTACATCTCCACCCCGGTTATATTGGTTCTGCAGATCAATGGTCTGTACAGAAAATGGCGAGAGATCTATGGTTTGTTTTGCCGTCAGTGCTTTTACGCCCACTTCCTTAAGTGTTATCGGCTGGTTTGTTTCACCAGTTAGAACAAAATCAAAACGATTCTTCTTAGTGCAGTCTATCAGAATATCCTCCTCTAATGTAATTGCATTACTGCTAAGGAGGAGTTTATATTGGCCCTCATTTAAGTCAAGTTCAAATATTCCTTCGCTATTAGTGTATCCAATCTGTCGTTCACCGATCATAACGGATACATTTGGGGTCGGCTTTCCATGTTGGTTACTTACATGAATATATATGGGGCATGCCTTTCCAAACAATGAAACAAGCACTAATACACAAATCAGGAAAATTCTAGGCAAGGTTACTTTTATTTATACTTATTATAAATTACTTTTGTGGGGGCAAAAGTATTTCTTTCATTGTTTAAGTATTTATGAATATGGAAGTGTTTGTTATGAAAATGGAAGTTTATAATGGGATTCACATTTGAAGGGAGTGATTTTAGCGACTTTTTAGCGTCATCAAGTTTATCAGGGGGAGAAGTATTTCAAACCGGAGATGAAGAAGGTGGCCAGATTAAGTTAGAAACACCTAAAGGGCAAATCCTGTACCATGAGTATCTGTTAAGAGAGAATTTGAGCATACTTCAGGGTAATTATAGTCTTAATGATGATATTACTATCTTCGGACATGGAGAATCCCACCTTTTGGAATTACACTTTAATTTATCTGCACATGATATTTATTACGCCAACAACGCGATAAAAAGAGAAATTGCGCCCTCCATGACCGGCAATATTACTTTTCTTAATGCTGAAGAAAATAAGGCCAGGATTTCCTTCAATAAGCATGTGCCTTATCATACTTTTGACATTCACCTTCCCGTTTCATTTTTAACAAATTATTCTGGGGAATCCAGGACGATGGATGATTTCTTAGATCACATAAACAAAAATTTAAGCAGGACATTATCAAAAGATGAAATAAAAGTATCGCCTAAAATATTCAGTGCGATACATGCAATTAAAAATTGTGCTTACCAGGGTTTGACAAGGAAGATCTTTTTGGAATCTAAAATATATGAACTCATTGCATTTGCAAATGAAGACTCAGAGGGTGCCAATATAGACTTAAAATTGACAGCCTCAGATATAGAGTGCATCAAATATGCGGCACTTTTAATTAGGGAAAATTTAGACTCGCCCGCTACAATTATTGAATTGGCCCGTAAAGTGGGTATAAACCAAACAAAGCTTAAAAGTGGCTTTAAAAGGTTTTTTGGCAATACTGTATTTGGTTATTTGCAGGAAACCCGGATGGAGCGGGCAAGAAGTTTTTTATTGGATACCAGTCTGACTATCCAGGAAATAAGCAATTTGTCTGGTTATCAGAATATTTCAAATTTTAGTTTGGCGTTCAAAAATACTTATGGATATCCTCCTAATAAATTGAGGTCAAGGCCTTAGTTCGGAAGGTGAAGTATCCATCATATCCAAAATACGCAAAACATTTAGGAAAGGGGCTTGTTAATCAAAACAACAAATCCAAAGACTATGAATAGCATTAATCAAAATCAGCCAGAGCATAATTACGAAAACCTGAATAACAAAGACGCTGTCGAAAAAATAAGAGCGCTTATTGCAGAGTCCGACATTTGTTTTTTCTGTACACTTGCAGAAACAGGGCCTTCTATGGGCGTAAGACCTATGAGTATACAACAAGTAGACGATAATGGAGACCTTTGGGTGGTTAGTGCCAATGATAGCCACACGAACCAGGAGATTAAAATTGAGCCTAAGGTAAAGCTATACTTTAAAGGTTCTAAACATTCCGACTTTCTGTATTTAGTTGGTACTGCAACTATTCATGATGATAAAGTAAAAATCAAAGCGCTCTGGAAGCCTATCATGAAAACCTGGTTTACAGAAGGAGAAAATGATCCAAGGATATCCTTAATCAAAGTAAGACCCAGTGATGGTTATTACTGGGATACAAAAAATGGCAACCTGGTCGCCGGTGTTAAAATGCTCGTAGGTGCTGCAATAGGGAAGACATTGGATGATTCGATAGAAGGCCAGCTTAACTTATAAAATCACGACTTTACTGTATCAGCATTTGTTTTTCTTGGCGTTATACGCTTTAAAATAATGGATAATATGGCTGCATAAGCCACATAGCCAACAAAAATAAAATAACCGGGCTGCAGGGAGGTATTGTTTTGTGTAACAGTGGACAATACCTCTTCTTTTATATTTAGGCTCGAAAGCTGACTTTTTAAAATTCCGTTTAAGCCAATGTAGGTCATTGCAATACCGACCACCATTACGTCGGCCATATCCCATTTTCCCAAATCTAAAGCCAAATACCTGACCACTTTATTTTCTGAGTATTTATCTTTGCCCCATATTTGAATACCTTTACCTATCATTCGTAGTACAGGCAGGATCACAACAAACAGAAGGATTAATGTACCAACCAACACTGCATCTGGCTTGGGCTGTTCAATTAATGCCTTGATTATACCCATTATACTTTTACTTTGAAAAAATAGCACTTGATTGTTAAAAGCTAGTTTCTCACCAAGGAGCGTAAAATTAAGAGATTGGATACGAGCATCAACCTCTATGATTGTAGCGGTAACACCCACTAAAAGAAGGATAAAGGCAAATAAAAGAGATAGGATATAAAGCGTGGTATGAAGCCTTACATACTTTTTCATTAACAGCCAGAGGCTAAGTGCGAATAATACACAACCGACCATAGCGTAAACGGAATTGTAAGTTTGCTTACGAATGGTAATCAGTTGCGAATTGATTGTTTTCTCGAAATCACGAGCATTAGAAACACGGTATTTGTTGTAGATATGACTGCTTACGTTAGCACTGGCCGGCTTGGTATTGTCATAGGTTTGCTTTTCGAGTTGGTCTACTTTACTTGTCACTATGTTTTTAAGTCTTTTCTTGCTTGCCGGGTTGTTAATTCTGTTTACAATGGTATTGGCAAAGGATGGTACTTGTGCATGGAGGTCATCAGTATCAATCAAAGCATTGAAAGCCAGTTTTTTGAGTTTTCCACCAATACTCTTTTGGGGTTTATTCACTTCAGCTACTGCCTTATCGATAAGGCCATTCAACTGTTTTTCAACCTTTCCCTGAAGATCTTTTTTCTGTTCTGCGGTCATGTCGAAATCACCGATCTTTCCATCTACTATTTTGGCGATCTTCTCGCGCCATTGATCTACTGAGAAAATGCCGAAGGTAATGCTGTTTGCCACACTATAGTCTTCTTTTATCCGTTCCTGTTGCTTAGAAAGTGCAGATACACGGTAACCAAAATAGGCTTCTCCGCAAAGCAGAATACTTAATCCGGCGATAAGCAGTATCTTAGTCAGAGTAGTTTTTCTAATGGGAATCATAAGGAGTAATATATTTTAATATAGTCGACAAAATAAGCCCATACAACACAAAGCTGATGAATATAACGTAACCCGGCTGCAGGGCGGTATTGTGGGTTGTCATTACAGTTAAATCGTCACTTTTTATATTCAGACTTTTTAACTGGCTTTCCAGCAGGCCGTTTAATCCTATATAAACCATCAATATTGCGATGACAATAACATCAGCCATGCTCCATTTACCCGACTGAAATGCAAAGTACTTAATGACTTTATTCTCCGCTATTTTCTTTTTGCTCAGCAGATGGATTCCCGTAGCGCTTAGCTTCATTACCGGGAACAGAATGCTAAAGACCAGGATCAGAATACCTACCAGCACGGAGTCGATAGCCGATTGTTCGATCAATACTCTAACCACATCCAGAATGCTTTTGCTTTGAAAAAACAATACCTGGTTTTCAAAGGTAACATGTTCACCCAGCAGTACAAAGTCCAGTGATTTAATGCGTGCATCAACCTCGATCATAGATGCAGTTAAACCTACGGCAAGCAGAATGAATGCAAACATCAGCGACATGATAAAAAGAGTAGCATGCAGCTCAACTCGTTTTCTGAATATCCACCACAAGGATAACACCACCACAATACAGCCTAACATGGCGAATGAGTAGTTGTAAGTCGCCGTCCTGATGTGTGATAGTGAAGAAGTAAGTTTATGGTTTAACTCTTCGATTGAGGATACACGATACTTTTTATAAACTTTATCGGTTGCTGCCTTGGTTGCAGCGACGGTACTGTCTAAATATTCGGCACGTTCCAGAGCATCAAACTTTGACATAGCCATTTTACTGAGCTGCTTTTTGTTGGTAGGGTTATCAATCTTTGCAAGTATTTTAGTAGCGAAGCCCGGGATCTGCTCCCGGATTTTGTCCGTATTTACAAAGGTTTTGATAGCGAATTTTTTTATTTTACCATCAATGGTTTTCTTTGGTTTATTTACAAGTGCTTCTGCCTTGTCGATCAGCGCAAGAATAATTTGCTCAATCTCCTTCCGCAGTTCTTTCTTCTGTTTTGGTGTCAGGGTAAAATCACGAACCTGGTGATTCACAATCCCCGCTACTTTGTCCCGCCATTGTTCCACTGAGAAAACCCCGAGTGTTATATTATTTACATCGGAGTAGTCCTGTTTGATCTCTTTCTGCCGGTCTGATAGTTTGTGAAGCTGGTAGCCAAAATATCCTTCCCCGCATAAAAAGACGGCAAGACCTAATATCAGCAGTAGCCTCTGAACAATTGATTTTTTAAGCTGACCCATAGGTTGTGTATCAATTATGAATAGAATTAAAGCTTAAACTATCGTTTTGGTGTTTTTGTTTTAAATCTGTGCAGAGTAAAATTCTATCCTTATCCAGATATTTGGTGATTCCAAAATTTCAGGATAAGGATAGAATTTAATTTAAAATGAATCAGATGCAGCGTGTTTGATAGCTTCAAAAAGTCCCGGTATTGGAATCAAAACAATTAAGTTTAACGGACTTAGTTAATTCACTTTTTTGTTGTCTTTCCCTGTCTGGTAAGTGGCGTTGAAATCACCTTTGATCCATTGTACTTTACCGAAATCACGGATTTCAGGAGCGATAATATAAGCACCCGTCTCGGTGTCCAATATAACTATTCCGCCTTTTTCGCCAATTGTTGTACGATACTTTCCTGGTTGATCGTTTTGTCCATTTTTAAAGCTGAACGCGATAAGGATTAAGCCTGCGGCCATAAATCCAAAGATCATAGATTTGATGTCTAGAGTAATTCTCATAAGAAGTTTTTATTTGCGTGTAGGCTAAATATACCTAAATTACTGGGATTATTTGTAAAGAGCAAAGTAATCTCATACACACCGGTTATGTTCGAAATAATCCGGTTTTAGTCAGATGACTTTTGTAACAAAATACTTAGGGAATTAAGTAATACGGAATGAAAGTATAGCTTTATATTTATTTTAATTGAATTTTAAAAAGAAAACGGCATGCATTCACGACGATTTTGTTATATGTTTATTATCATTTTGGGGATTAGTAGTTGCGGAATTAATAAAAAAGTGCAGCACAAGGAAACCTCATTTGATAATGGTATCGGTCAGATTAAGCACCTGGTGGTTATCTATATGGAAAACCATAGTTTCGATAATCTGTATGGAGAGTTTAAAGGCGCAAACGGTATTGAAAATGCTAAAAAAGGTAATTTTGTACAGGTTGACAAGGATGGCAAACCGTATAAGTACCTTCCTGAGATTCCAAGAAACAACTCTTTCCCAACCAACCTGCCAAATGAACTTTTTAATATAGACCAATATGTTCCGTCAGACAAAACAACGCCTGATGTTACTCATCGTTTTTTTCACAACCAGCTGCAAATTAACGGAGGAAAGATGGATAAGTTTGCTGCATATAATGATTCCAAAGGGCTGGCGATGGGTTATTATAGTACAGAAAAATTACCTCTGTATCCATTAGCTCAAAAATACACGCTGTGTGACAATTTTTTTCAGAGCGTCTTTGGAGGCTCGTATTTTAACCATGTTTATATGATTTCTGCCGCCGCACCAGTTTGGCCGGATGCCCCTAAATCATTGATCGCAAAAGTTGATGCTGATGGCAAAATGATAGAGGATGGCATAGTTACTACTGATGGCTATGTTGTGAATCATATTCTTTCGCGAAACGCACCTTACCCTCCTAAATCGGATACTTCTAAATTATTGCCATCCCAAACGATGCCAACTATTGGCGACAAGCTGAGCGAGAAGGGTATAACCTGGGCATGGTATTCAGAGGGATGGGATGATGCAGTTGCAGGAAGGAAAAATAATTTTGCCTATAATCATGAGCCGTTCCTGTACTTTGCCCGATATGAAGAGGGGACGGAAGGCAGAAAACACATGAAGGACCAAAATGATTTCATTAAAGCAGCCAAAGAAGGCAACCTTCCAAGCGTTTCCTTTGTGAAACCCGGTGGAGGAAACGATGAACATCCGGGCGGGTCTGCTGTGTATTCTTCAGAACAACTGGCTGTAAACCTGATTAATGCAGTGTTAGATGGCCCCAATGCAAAGGATGCATTGGTTATCCTGACCTATGATGAATTTGGTGGCTTTTTTGATCATGTAACTCCACCGGTTATTGATAGATGGGGTCCGGGGAGCCGTATTCCTGCAATTATTATCGGACCATTTGCAAAAAAAGGCAATGTAGACCATACACAGTATGAAACGGTTAGCATTCTTTCTTTTATTGAGCATAGATGGGGAATAGAACCATTGGCTGAAAGGGATAAAAATGCGAACCCGTTTAGGAATGCTCTGGTATTTAAATAATTTACTGTTAATCAGGAGGAGGAGGAATATGTTATGTATAAGGGGATTGGAATAGTAGCATTTCTATTTGCAGGGTTATTTGTGGTAAGCTTTACCTCCATAAATTCGAATCAAACAGAACAAACACAATCCAATCTGCGCGAACGAAAAATTCAAAAAGAAATTTTAGGTCAAATCATATCCTTCCGCAATTATGTAAAGGATACCTTGTTTTTTGAGGTTAATAAAGATAAAATTGATAGCCAAACAGTTCGGCAAGCTTTTTTAAAATCAAGATTGTTATTTAAGAAATTTGAATGGGCGGCAGAGTATTTTACTGCCGACTTGACTAAGAGATTAAATGGTCCCCCAGTACAAGAGATAGAGAATGCGGATTTATTAGACCCTTCTTTGGCCCGAGCTGTTGATCCAATGGGACTGCAAATGATAGAGCAATTTATCTATCCGAAGTACGATACAGCCGGCAAAAAGGAGTTGATCATCGAAGTCAAACATTTAATAATAAATACAGACTATCTGATTTCTTATTTTGAAGATCATCAGTTGTCTGATTGGCGAATTTTGGACGCTGCCAAGTTAGAAGTATTTAGGATTATCACTTTGGGAATTACGGGATTTGACAATTCTCTTTCTTTGAACAGTATGCAAGAATCATCCGCATCCTTAAAAAGCCTGCGGGATATGCTTGGTTTCTATATCAGTAAAAAAGAGAAAGCGTTTTTATTGCAGAATCTAAATGCCTCAATAGAATATCTTAATCATAATCCTGATTTTGACTCCTTTGACAGAGCAGTATTTATTAAAAATTTCGGAAATGAAATCAGCGCGGGGATAGCACAGTTGGAGCAGGACTTACCGGGCCGTAAAATTAAATATAACCGAATGCTTAGGCAGGAGGTAAGAACACTATTTGATCCCAATGCATTTAATACTGACGCATTTTCTCCGGGTCCTGAATTTCATGTAACAGATGCCAAAGTAGGGTTAGGTAAAAGACTTTTTTATGATAAATCGTTATCTGGTAGCGGTACAAGAAGCTGTGCTTCCTGTCATAATCCTGATTTGTCGTTCACTGACGGACTGGCCAGGCATACAGATGTTAATGCTCCTTCAAAACTGCTGACAAGAAATGTACCCACGTTACTTAACGCGGCTTTACAGTCAAATTATTTCTATGACATGAGGGCCTTAACCTTAGAGGATCAGGTGCGCGATGTAATCAGTAGCAAACAGGAGATGGACGGCTCAATGGATGCAATCATAAAGTATGTTTCTGCAGATAAATCATACCCGTCGTTATTCACAGTGGCTTTTTCTGCAAAGACCGGAAAAGGAATCAGTTCAGATCAAGTGACAAATGCCCTTGCTTGCTATATTCGTAGCTTGACAAAACTTAATAGCAGGTTTGATGAGTATATGCGTGGCAATGAAAAAGCCCTTTCAAAGCAGGAATTGAAAGGGTTTAACTTATTTATGGGGAAAGCAAAATGTGCCACCTGCCATTTCGCCCCTTTATTTAATGGGGTTACCCCTCCAAAGTACGTTGAGAGCGAAACGGAAGTGCTGGGAGTTCCTGTGTCCCTGGCTGATTCCACGCTGGATCAGGATTTGGGTTATTATGACGTGATTGGTGTTGATTCCTATAAATATGCTTTTAAGGTGCCAACTATTCGGAATATCAATAAAACTGCGCCTTACATGCACAATGGGGTATACCAGACTTTAGGTCAGGTAATGGAATTTTATAATAATGGAGGAGGTGTTGGCTTAGGAATAAACCTTTCCAATCAAACACTTTCTGAAGAAAATCTTCACCTCACTGAAAAAGAAAAAGAGGATATCATTGCTTTTATGGAGAGTTTAGAAAGTAAATAGGATTCTAAAACTTCCTTATTACTTTTTCGATAAGTTTTTACTCCACATAATTTTTCAGAGATTCTCCAAGTATAAAGTTCCATCCCTCAGTGAAGCTTGTAATAGCAAAATTCGGGCTGTCTTTAGGAAAGCTATCCAATCCTTCATGAGTCAATTTTAACAGTGTTTTGTTATCTCCTTTTTTAAAAAGTTCCCAAGTGACTACCGAATAGCCTGTGCTATGTTCAGGATAGGTCCAAGTGTAACTAAGCTTATTAGGTGGGTCAACGAAAATCACTTCGCATTCATGAAGATACTGTACTTTTTCATCGCCTCCGGTAAACTGAAATTTGAATCCCTTTTCTGCTTTGAATTCTTCGAGTTCAAAATACCATTCTTTCATCTGGTCATTGTCGGTAATGGCTTTCCATACCTTTTCTATAGGTGCATTGTAAGTGCGTTCTACAATCAGTGGTTTTGTTTCCATATTTATTAGTTTTAAATTAAGTTATCTTTTGATAAATTGTGCTCGTCCTCTCGCTCCAGAAAGTTACCCAGAGCATCCAATTTATTGTTCCAGAATTTCCTGTATCGGTTCAGCCATTTATCAACTTCTTTTAGTTTTTGCGCATTTACTTTGCATACACGCTCCCTGCCATCCTGCTTCACTATTATTAGCCCACATTCTGTGAGGATTTTGATGTGTTTTGAAATTGCAGGCCTCGTGATGCTGAAATGACCAGCAACAGTATTGAGATTCAGGGACTGATTGCTGAGTAAATCAATAATTTCACGTCTTGTAGGATCTGCTATTGCCTGAAATACATCTCTTCTTAACTCCATATATTTGAAACCATGTAGTTACAAATATATATGATACCACTTGGTTACGCAAATTTTAGGTCAATCTAAATATTGACAAAGGCAAAGGCTCAATAATGATTGAAAAAGGCTAAAACAGAAAATAATTTGGATTCACGTGTTAGAAATTCTTTGTTTGCAATTATTTGCGTTATTGCATATAATTGCATATGTTTAACTCAAAAAAAAAAGTATGAATAAAAGATTATCAATTCAATTCTGTTGTCGGATGGGCTTGTACCTGGCAACTACTATATTATTTATTAGCTGTAAAGATACTCCTGTTGGCAACAATCAGTTAACCAGCTCGGAAAAAGAACAAGGCTGGAAGCTATTATTTGATGGTAAAACAACTGATGGATGGCATTTATATAATAGGGGTGTGGTACCTTCAGCATGGTTGGTTAAAGATGGTGTCCTGCATTGTACCGAAAATCCGGAGCTTGAGCACGGAGATTTGGTCAGCAACGACAGTTATAAAGATTATGATTTGCGTTTTGAGTGGCAATTAAAGGCAACCGGTAATAGTGGTGTATTCGTTAATGTACAGGAAAACCAGGATAACCCAACAACGTGGGCATCAGGACCAGAATATCAACTCTTAGGGAATGAGCATCCGGATATGGTAAAGCCAACCAAAAGACCCGGCTGCCTTTATGGTTTTATGGAGCAGGTTAACAAGGTTGATGCAAAGCCGGCAGGCGAGTGGAATCAGTCTAGAATAGTACAGGAAAATGGAAAAATCACTTTCTATTTAAACGATAAGGTAACCGCAATGGAGGATCTGAAATCTCCGCAATGGAAGGCAAAAGTTGATGCGAGTTACTTTAAAAGTTTTCCTGCTTTTGGAAAAGCTAGTTCTGGACGTATTGCTTTACAGGACTGGAGTAAGGGTGTTGCTTTTAGAAATATCAAAATCCTAAATTTATAAGGCATAAGATGGTCATCCATCTTTTTTGCATCTGCTGCTCAATCTCATTTTCAAAAATGTCGGTTGAGCAGAAATTAATGCCTTGCGCAAAAAAACTGCGTAACAGAGTAAACGTTTCGCAGCGTTAAGTCTTTAAAGATTTTCACTGACTACTATTTCAGGAGTATCTGAATCCGAAAGAGGTTAAAAGTTTAGATTATGTCAACGAATAAGGCATAATCTAAACTTTTAACCTCTTTTTAGTTTTCAGAATGGGCTATTCAGTATACACAGAATCACCAGAATCGACTCTTACGGTAGGTGGGAACACGATATAGTATTTTCTATATGTTAACGGGATAGGATTTGATTGCCTAATGATTCATAATTCTTTAATCTTTTTAACGTATTCTCTTAATAAACAAAGTTTATCATTGCTAAACAATTAACGAAGGAGTGTAGGGCTCTTTAGGTAAGCAATAAAAGGAATCTGGAATTGATACTAATACAAAGATATGCCAGTTTCTTGAATAAATTTTGAAAAAAATAATTATGGAATTACTACCCAAATGTATTTGGAAAACTATGTTTCTTTTTCTCACATTCTTCGGAGTGTCGAGGGTACGTGCGCAGGATACCCTGGTGGTAGATAGTGTGGTCTTATCTAACCGAATTGGCCTTGAAAATATCTTGCAGGGTAACGTAGCAGGATTAAGGATAAAAAGTTGGTCAGGCACGCCCGGCACCCAGTCTATCCTTAATCTTCGCGGATTAAACCTGGATCCAACAGATCAATCTACGATGCCGCTTATCCTCATCAATGGTGTCCCGATTATCTCGAGCCCATCGAATATAACTGGAATTAACCCGCTCAGTTATTTTTCTTCTGACCAAATTGAACGAGTCGAAATTATTAAGGAGATAGATCTCCTCTCCGCCTATGGGGTACAGGCACCAAATGGAGCGCTTAACATCATCATGAAAGAGGGCAAAACCGGCGCTATTCATGTGAGGGCAAGTGCCTTTGCGGGAGCTAACTTCTTGCAGAGCATGGATTATCGGAAAGATGCCTTCTATAATTTCAATACCATCGGACGCAGGGAGGTTTATGGTAATGGAGGTATAGTTAACGAACAGAATGTTATAGTTGATGGGGGCGGCGACTATGGTTCTTATCTGTTTGGTTTAACAAATTATCAGGATAAGGGCACTATAAAAGACTCCGGATTTGGACGTCAGTCTTTATTCCTGAATGCCAGATATAATATATCAAAAGAATTTTCGGCACATTTCTTTAATAACCTGGCACTGGCAAACAGAAATGGACGCTATGCCGGAGAGCTTAACCGTGATCTCCTTCTTCCGGTCATTAATGACGAAAGCTTTTTCATGAATAAGAATAGAAATATCGGATTGATTTCCTCCATGGAACTAAATTATCAGTTTAGCCCTAAGTTTAAAATCAGTTCGGTAGCCGGCTTGTCTTATGAAGGTGCTAGTCGTGATATGTATATTCCTTCCACTGTATTAGATGGTAATATCTCGGCAGCAAGTGCTGCTTATAAGAGACAGTTGATCACTGTAAATACTTCTTTAAACTATCTTCATGAATTTTCCGATGTGCTAAAATTAGACATGACGATCGGAAACGAACTCAGGAACACGGATAATAGACTGACATCAGTAGATGGCAAACGCAGTCTGGAAAATGGAGGCTCTAATTATGTAAAAGTAGTTACAGGATATAATGCAAGCCAGACAAATGCATTTTCGGATCACGAGATAGAAAAACTGGTTTCCTTTTACGGGATCTGGAAATTCAAATATAAAGAAGATATGACGGTAAACATGGTTCTTCGCACAGATGGAAGTTCATTTTATGATAATAAATGGGCATTGTATCCGGCTTTAGGTCTTCACTATGATCTGAAAAACACCCTGAAAATTCCAGTAAAAGTCAACGCTTCTATCGGTAAAACAGGAATATTAAACAGACCTGAAATTTATCGCGGACAATTACAAGGATATGGTGATTACTATGGAGGTAATGAATTGGGTATTGGCTTGCTTTATCCAGCTTTTGAAGGGGCAAAAAGTGTAGGTATTTATCAGTTTGATGCCGGACTGGCGGTCGATATTAGTCCATCTTTGAACTTTTCTGTTAACTATTTCAGTAAGATTTACAAGGATTTTATCTATCAGAGATACCTGCCCAACATACAGGGGATTGATTATCAATATGAAATGGGTGGATCACTCGGTCTTACAGGATTTGAATTTAACCTTGATGGAAAATGGATAAATAAGGGCAATTTCAGCTGGTCAAGTAACCTGAATATTGCAGCCTATCGAAATAAAGTAAGGGCTATGCCTGCTGATATTGAGAATACCAGCCTGGTTTACCTGAGTGCGCTCTCAAAGGGGGATGCCCTGACTTCTCTGGTGGCTTATGAGGGTAAGCAGCAAAAAGTGATCGGTAACAGCGAACCTAAGGCTTTTGGCGGTATTAGTAACACCTTTAGGTACAAGAATATTTCTGCCAGCATGACATTAACTTATGCCTGGGGTGCAGATGTCGCCGCTGAATCCTTTACCAGTAAATATTATGCCGACAACGTAGGGAATGATTTTCCACTTAAAAATGCAGAAACACCGTATTACACTTCCAGTACCGACATTAACGGACGTACAATTTATCAGGGGATCAGACAAGTCGAGGATGGCAGCTTTATCCGATTAAATAAGATATCTGTTTCCTACAATTTTGGTTCAATGTTCAAGCATATGGCGTCGATGAGTAATATGGAAGTATTTGTTCGCGGTGATAACCTGATCACACTTTCAAAATACAGCGGGATTAACCCAGAGGAGAATATAAACGGAATTCGAAAATATGACCTGAGCTATACAGGTACCCCACTTCCATCTTCGGTTGTGTTGGGATTGAAACTGGTTTTTTAACAATGATGATATAAAAAATGAACTATATGAAATTTTGGAAGTTCATCCCGATCGTAGCGCTAAGCGTCCTTTCTTCTTGTAAGGATTCCCTGACGATCGATGATTTAGAAAATAGGACTGTTGTCCGCGGCTATTATAATTCGTCGCAGCGGATAGAACAAGCTGTTGTTGGGGGATACGTTGATCTTAGGAGAGCATTACTGGCTAATTATGCCTGGATGATGTATGGTGACGCACGAACGGGAGACCTGAAGGTTGCTGTTGATTACCAGCAATTAGTGGTAAAGCAGGAGCTGACCACAGATCAGCGCAATCTAAAACAGCTTACCGACTGGGGATATTTTTACGATGTGATCCGTGATGCCAATGACGTACTGGATATAGTAAATCAGGCAGATCCTGGCATCCTTAATACCTATCAGCGTAATTTGTTCAGAGGCGAAGCATTGGCGCTCAAATCAATGGCCTATTTCTATCTTGCCCGAATCTGGGGAGAGGTTCCTTCTGCAGAGAAGAATAATTTTGGTTTACGTCTAAGTACCCGGGAATCAGTCACTCAGGCAGCTCAGTGGGCTTCAGAAGCTAAAGGGCTTTTGCCTTGGATGCTGATAAATGATGATGGTATAGAAAGCGTTGCTCTAACAGGTGTAAGATTTAATAAAACAGCAATTACGTCACTTCTGGTTCAGGAACAACTATGGCTTGGTAAGGCGCAAAATGCCTATGAATTGCTAAACACTTCATTTACACCTGCCACTCTTGATAGTTTATCAGGTTTTGGCTTATCGGTTGGAATTGACAGACGTACGGAGATTACTCAAAAACCACTGGATGGATCTATGTTGAGCATGTCTTTGGATAGACTAAATGCAATCTACCCAACAGGAGATGCCCGTCGCACAAGTATGTTCAATATTTCAACCAGTGATAAGATGGCTACACTGATCGTAAAAGAAGCGGATGTATTGGAATTACTGCCGAAACGCGAGGTGAACCTGCTTTTTGCGGAGGCAGCCTGGCGGAGCGGCAACCTGAACGAGGGCAAAACGTACCTGATAAAGGCATCGGTCGGGGCAACCGAAAATTATACTGTTTTAACTGAAGAAACATTTGCAGATGCCCTTTTACAGGAACGCAGACGTGTATTAATAGGCGGTGGACAACGTGTTTTCGATCTGATCAGGTTCGGTAAAGTAAGTAAAAATATCCCTGAATTTACTGAAAGCGATGTGCAAAACGGGGCAGCCAATTGGCCGCTTTCAGCAAACAGCATAAAGAGTAATTCATGGAGTCAAAACAGTTATTGGTTATCGAAAAATTAAATCTAATGAAGGCATTAATAAAAAGAGCTTGTTTTCTTTTTGCAGTATTTGTGATTCCTGCGAGTGTATTCGCTCAATCGGTGAGGACCGGTAAAGTGATCGATCAGCGTGGAGAAACGGTGATCGGGGCGACAATTAAAGTATTAGGCAAAAGCATCGGAGCAGTAAGCGATGTGTCAGGTAGTTTCCGTTTGCAGCTAAGTATTGGTGATACATTGCTTTGTTCGTATATAGGCTATCAGCCTCTTAAAGTGGTTTTTAAACGTGAGTCTGATTTAACCATCCGTCTTACCGAAGACAGCAAAACACTTGGAGATGTGTTGGTAGTGGGCTATAAAAGTCAGGCAAAAACAGAAATCACGGGTTCAGTTTCTTCAGTGAAAATGGATAAAATCACCGAAACTCAGGCAGCTGAGTCTTTCGAATCATTATTACAGGGAAGGGTAGCCGGAGTAAATATTCAGTTAAATTCAGGTGAGCCGGGTGCTTCTCCGGCAATCATCATCAGAGGTTTGGCTGCGGTAAGTCGCGACGATGCTTCTTCGATGTCTGAACCCCTGTATGTAGTTGATGGAATTCCAATTATTTCAAAAACAAGCAGCGAGTTTGCAATCACCAGTACCAATGTACTGGCCGATCTTAATCCCAGTGATATCGAAGATGTAGTAGTGCTGAAGGATGCTTCTGCAGCTGCTATTTATGGGTCCAGAGCGGCCAACGGCGTGATTCTGATCACCACCAAAAAAGGAAAAACGGGCAAGCCTCAGATCAATCTTAATATTCGTACAGGAATCAACTTTGTTCCTCAATTGCTTGATGTAGCAGGTGGTAACAAAGAACGTGAACAGGTAAAACGTCTTTACGATCTTTATGCACCTTATGGTACATTCATGCCTGGTATGTATACTGATGTAACCAACCCTTTCTATGGCAATTCATCAGACTGGCAAGGCTATTTATACAACACATCAATAACCCAGGATTACAATAGCTCGATTCGTGGTGCCGGTGACTTCGGTCAGTATAGCATCAGTCTGGGATATATGGACAATGTAGGAATCCTTTTTAATACAGGTTTCAAACGCTACAGCACTATGGCCAGCACTACTTTTAATGCGTTAAATAAGGCCTTGATTATAAATAATACGCTTGCCGTTTCACGTACAGATCAAAGCAGAAATCCGGGTTCACTTTCAAGTAATTTCTCCTCATTACTTCCGCTTCCTGATAACCCTGCAGTGAAAGGTGCAGAAGTTTACCAGCCAGGAAGTATTTCCAACCTCAATGATCGTGTACGTTTTAGTTCAGATGCCACGCTGAATATAGTGAAGGACCTGAGCTACAAAGCCAGTCTGAGTCTGGAATACCTTCGGACTATGCAGGATTCTTATTCTGTATCCAGACGTACCTTGAGAGCAACAAATAGCAGCGGAGCAGGGGAAAACCGAAACATGCTTTTTCAAAATACATTAACTTATGCACCAAAGTTTGGGGATGGGCATAGCCTAAGTCTCTTGGTAGGACAGAGTGCTGAAAAGCTGGAGTCAAAAATAACAAATGTAAGCAGCGTAAGCAGTGCTCCAACCTTGTCACAAACGGTTAACTGGCCAAAGGGAAACAGTATTGGAAGTAGTAATTATACTGCCAATACCCTAATGTCTTACTTCAGTCGCCTTGATTATTCTTATCAGCAAAAATATTTGTTTGGAGCTTCTATGCGTACAGATGGGTCTTCTAAATTCGGTAAGGCAAACCGATGGGGTGTATTTCCATCTGTTTCGGCAGGATGGAATTTCAGTAAGGAAAAGTTCCTGTCTAATTTGAGCTGGCTAACAAGTGGAAAAATAAGGGGAAGTTACGGGTTATCCGGAACAACCTGGGATAACGACTATCTTGCCTTAGGTATCATGAACGGTGGTTCACTTGATCAGTACAATTCACTGATTGAGATCTCTTATGGCGGGATATCGGGTTTTACACCTACCTGGTACGATGGATTCAAAAATGAAAACCTTACCTGGGTTAAAACTTCGATGGGTAATATTGGTTTAGACCTCTCTTTATTTAGGAACAGGATCGAATTTATCTTCGATGCCTATGAAAAAGTAACAAGAGGATTATTACTTACTACTTCTCTGCCTACTACTTCAGGATATAACGAGGTGTACCGAAACGCAGCAGATGTACTTAACCGTGGGTTAGAATTTACGCTGAATACCAATACGGAACTTGGCCGTAATCTGACATGGAGTACAGGTTTGAACTTTGCCTTTAATAAAAACCGGGTTATAGCGCTTCCTGATGGAAATGCTGACATTATTAAAATAAGTACTTCGGGACAGGCATTTGGATCGATCATTCGAACTGGCGCTCCCCTAAATGGATTCTTTTTTTATGAATCACAGGGAGTTTATCAGACAGAAAGCCAGATTCCGGTAAACCCTAAAACAGGGAAAAGACTAATTGGATTGCAAAACAAGGCGTTGAAGGTTGGCGACCGTAACTTCAAAGATCAGAATGGTGATTACAAGATAGATGTTTCTGATCGTATTTATGCAGGAGATCCCAATCCAAAATGGACAGGTGGATGGACAAATGACTTTACATATAAAGGGTTCAGTTTGAACCTGGTTTCAACTTTTGTTATAGGCAGAGACATTGTCAATACTGCATTGCTTGACAGGCTTAAATTTGGAAAAGATTTCGCCGGGGGATCCTCTCTTCCAAACTTCGATAATTACGCTATATGGGAGAAAAGTGGCGATATCGCCAAATATCCAACGCTTAATCCCTGGGGGGATGCTTCTCAGATCGTCAATTATGATTCGGAATATATCGAGGACGGATCTTATTTCAAAATCAAATCGGCGACTTTGTCTTACAACTTTACAAAGAAACTGTGGAAACGTCTTCCTTTTGACAAGGCAAGGATTTATTGTACGATGGACAATGTGGTTACTCTTCAGAGATACAGTGGCCCTGATGCAGAGTTGGTCTCGGTAGGTGGCTTTGATAATTCAGGTGGCTATCCAATGCGTAGAATGCTGTTGTTCGGAATTTCTTTAGGATTATGATATATAAAAAATAAAAAAGATGAAAAATAAGATAATTACCATGTGTCTGATCATTTTGACGCTTACAGGAACAAGCTGTAAGCGTTGGCTGGATGAGCTTCCTATCAATACTGTCACAGAAGATCAGGCCTGGCAGACTGGAAGTGATGCTGAAGGTGCAGTAGCGGCAGCTTTCGCTATTTTCCGCAGAGGATTGTCTGGACTAACGAAAGACGATACACCTTCAACTACACGTAACGGATCCTGGGGCGACTATTATTTTTGGGGCGATGCACGCTCAGGTGACTGGATTACTCCGAATAACGATGGAGACTGGGCAGCCGGCTTCCAAAATCATTTGATTCAGCGAACTCAGTTGGAGCCAATGACAAACTGGAGACTCTTTTACAGGGCAATTGAGCAATGCAATCTTATCCTGGAGAAAATCCCTGAGATTAACAATGGACTTACACAGGAAAGAAAATTACAATTACTGGCTGAGGCCCGTTTCCTGAGAGCAATGTCGCATTTCTATGCTGCAAGAATTTGGGGTGATATCCCTATAAATCTTAAAGCCCGTAATGTAGAAGCTATTGGCAGAGAGCCTATTAATACTGTGATGCAAATGGTTATCAGTGAGGTTGATCAGGCTATTCCTAACCTTCCATGGCAGAATAAAGGATCAAGGAAAGAATCCATGTCGAGAGGTACAAAAGGTGCAGCCCTTGCTTTAAAGGCCCATGCATGTATGTGGCTTAAGGATTATCAGGGTGCCTCAAATGCAATAAAAGAAATCATGGATGCCAATATTTTTAAACTGGTAACCATGGATGGACTTAGAACCTTATTTGATACAGGTGAGTCAGAAGAGGTAATATTCGAAATGTACTATGATGTCAAAAAAGGTGAGTATTCAGATTACTATGGACATATTATGACCTACTATCTGACCAACCCTTATACCTCAAGGGGAGACCTCTCACTGGCTGTGCCTAAGTCGAAGATTTTAGAGATTTACCCTGACTATGCAAGAGACAAGTCCGACAAAAGAGTTGCTGCATTTTTTCAAAGCATAGATTTTTCAGTTAGTAGCAGTGAGCTTCGTCCTGTATTTCCAGATCCATTACAAAATGGTGAGCGCGCAATCATGTTCGCTAAATTCAGGAAAGTAAAGGACAGAACTTATAATTTAATGGATGCACCTGTTCCCATTTTCAGGTATGCTGATGTATTGCTTTTAAAGGCTGAAGCTGACGCAAGGCTTAACCGAATCAGCGATGCTCTTGAAAACCTTAACAAGGTTCGTGAACGGGCTGGTATTCCACTCTTCACAAGAGACGATCAGCCGGTTGTGATCGACGAGATTTTGGCAGAGAGGAGGAGAGAATTAATTGGAGAGTTTCATCGCGTTTACGATTTGGTCCGTGTGGGCCGCCTTCACGAATTCAATCCATATATCACCGCACAAGGTGAAAAGGATGGGGCCGGATTCTTTCCGGTTAGCCAGGAGGCTTTCGCAAATAACCCAAGGATGGAACAAACCTATTACTGGCAGTTTAATCAATAACCTCAAAATACGCAGTCGAAATGATAAAATTAATTAAAGCAATTGCATTCATTGGTATCCTTTTTATTGTAGGATGCGGTGACAAATATTTTGCTGATGGAGGTAATCAGCCTAGCAACCAGTCTGGAGTTTTAGGTGTATCAACTATGGATTACCTGAAAAGTCAGAGTGAGTTTGATACATTGACTACCCTCATCAGACTGACCGGACTTGAAGAAGCTGTTAATTCAAAAGGAAATACATTTCTGGCACCAAGGGATTATTCTATACATAATTATTTTGAGCTTTTATTCACTGACCCGGAAAACAAACCTGCAACATTGGATGCTATTCCTAAGGAAGAGATGGATAAGATCGCACAGATCCTGAAAAATTACATCATTCCTAATGAGGAAATAGTCCGCAGTAAATTGTTAACGACATACAGTTATGTAACAACTTTGGGCGGCAAAAGAGCACGGTTTAACATTGTACAGCAGGATTATCTGGGTAATGTAAACATGGGAGCAAAGTCCATCATCTTTTCTTTGAACACCAGCCCCACGGGTCAGCCTGAACGCTATCAGTCCATTCAGGTTGCAACAGCCGACTTACGTTCTACGAACGGGGTGTTGCACTTGCTGAATTCTGACACACATATTTTTGGATTTAATTAGAGCAAAGGAGATGAAACGCAACAGAAAAATATCATGGGTTTTGGCGGC
The DNA here is from genome assembly GCF_001636695.1 of Pedobacter panaciterrae. Classification (GTDB taxonomy): domain Bacteria; phylum Bacteroidota; class Bacteroidia; order Sphingobacteriales; family Sphingobacteriaceae; genus Pedobacter; species Pedobacter panaciterrae_A. Next base: position 41,065 of record NZ_LGEL01000013.1, on the reverse strand, counting down.
AACATTCTTAGTATATGGAGTACTATTAATGAATGCCTGTACTAAAATTCCGCAGGAGGGAAGCATAGCTCCTGATATAAGTTATAAAAACAGGAAGCAATACGCAATTTCAGGCTTAGAGCAGAACATAGGTGATTTTCAGGTTTCAACTTCAACACTGCCGCTGAATTTTGAAATTTTAGATATTCAGGAAACCAATGGGAAAAATATAAGTGCTTTAAAAGAGAATGTACCGGTGATTAGGTATAAAGAACCACTTGTGGGCAACGAGACCCCGGCAGAATTGCTGCTGAAAACAGATACAGTTATGACCCCGGCACTGAGTATCAATCAGCATACTGGTAAAGTGGAAATTCTGGAAGGTAACAAGATTCCTGCAGGGGAGTATCACTTTAATGTGAAGGTATCTAATCAATCGGGCAGCAAGGTGTTAAAAGATGCAATTGTAATAGAGTTTAAAGAATACGAGGTGAAATCATGGGCTTCTGGAATGCTCAAACAACCCGAAATAGAGCGTGTTGGAGATTCCCCTAACCAGATTCGCTTTGTCGGACATTTAAATGGTGTAGCACTTGGCGGCGATCAGATCGATTTTACAAAAAACCGCGCATCAGGATTTAAAGGCACATTTGTGAATGATGCGAGTGATGGAGAAATATGGAGTGTTAAGTTTCCGGTAAAGGAGTCAGATACTTTCTGCACCTGGAAAATGGTGAGTTCTTCCGGAGGAGCCAATACAATAAGTTATGAAGCTTACAACTTCAATTTTGTGATAGGTCTTCCTGGTAGTTATGTGATTCGATTATATAAATAAAAAAAAATGAAAAGCTTTTTTAAATATTCCTGCTTAATGCTGACGGCCTTTTTGATAGCCGGTCAGTTGGCTTACGCACAAACGGGCAAAAGCAAAAAGATCCTTGTGATCGGAGTGGATGGTATTATTAATACCGCTATTGATTATGCAGCAACACCGGGTATCGATAAGCTTACTGCAGGCGCATCATACAGCATGAACGGTTATGGAGGGATTCCTGCATATGCAAGTTCAGGCTGGGCAACGATGCTGACCGGTGTTTCTTCAGATAAACATGGCGTAACGGTAAACAAATCTTTTTCAGGGAACAGGTTTAGCCAGTATCCCTCTGTTGTTAGCAGAATTAAGTCTGGAGCTCCAAATATCGTCCTTGCATCTGTGGTCCGGACTCCCGAAATCAATACGCTGTTAAATCAGGCAGCAGATCATAAATTTCAGTATAATTCTGATGAAGACGTTTACAAAAAATCTGCTGAACTGCTAAAACAAGCAGATATGGGAGCGGTATTCGTACAGTTTAGCAGTCCGGCTGAAGTTGGGCAGGATGTTGGATTCCAGCTCCGTCAGGCTCGCTATGTACTGGCTATTCAAAAGATCGATGAATATGTGACAGGACTACAGGCGGCTATTCAGTCACGAACCGGGTATGCAAATGAAGACTGGGATATTTTTCTAGCCTCTACACATGGAGGAACTGAGTCCGGCATACCTCAGAGCACTACCCCTGAAGAGATCAATGTGCCTATTATCCTTTCAGGAAGTGAGCTGGATAAGAAAGAATTGGTTGGAGCATCACTGCCTCCTCGTGAAAACGCTGATAACATCCTAACGATCAATAAAGCTGCTTCTGGCGACCGTACTTATGTTCGTGTCCCTATTAAAGGCACAGCACTACAGGGTATGAATAAATTTACCATCGAAATGTGGGTCAAAGCTGGTGTAAACAGCAGTGATCCATCAATCATGGGCGATAAAAACTGGGATTCAGGTGGCTTGCCCGGCTATACCCTCACCAGAAGTGGATCAAGCTGGAAAATCAACATTGCCAATAATAAATCGGAACGCTATGATATTGGTTCAGGCAAGTCGATTGAAGACGGCAACTGGCACCACCTTGCCGTTACGTTTGATAAAACTAAAGTATGTATGGTTTATCAGGATGGTGAAAAGGTAGCGGAATCTGCGCTGACCTACAAGGACGGAGACAATATGGCGTCACCTTATGATTATCTCTGCCTGGCACAGGATGGAACTCAGAAATACAGTGGTGGGGCGCCAAACTGGGCTGGTTCTTTTAATGAGGTAAGGGTATGGACTGACGTACTTTCTGCAGAAACCATCCGAAAGTATATGTATCTCCGGAATATTGAGAGTAGCAATCACCCAAACAGGGCTGCGCTGAACCTTTATCTGAAAATGGATGATTTAAGAGGTTCTGTGGTGAGAGATTATAGTGGTAAAGGAAATAATGGTGAGCTGATTGGTTCTGCCAGTGAACGTCACCCGTACTATCCGATTGGTCTTACAGACGTATCTGTAAATATTTTGGGCCATATGGGAATGCGCGTAGATGGCAGCTGGGGGCTGGAAGGAAGTGTCCTCAAGTCAAACGTTCCGTTTCGTCTTTTTAAAGTGAACAACTAACACAAAATGATATGGCAAAGAAATTAAAATTAAAATCCGCCTTTATTATGCTGTTTGCATTGATTGGCATCTTAGGAATGGGTTCCTGCAAAAAGGAACCTCTGCATTCGGGCCAACTTAATCCGGAACAGCTTGTTGCAGGCCGGATATATGGAACCTGGACAAACCCAAGAGATATTGTTACACCTGAAAATGTACCTGCAGAAGTATTTGGAGCGATGCGCTTGGTATTTACTACCGATGAAGCAGGGAACCCATCCAAATTTATGGCTCAGGATTGTCCGATTGTATTTGGTAATGCTACAGGTACCTGGGGAGTATCAGGAAGTGAAGACAATGCCAAAGTGACCCTGAAAGGCGTTGAACCGGTTGATAATTTGGACGTAAAAATAACATCGACTTCTTTAACGCTTTCATTTTACATGGGATGGGAAAATACAGATACCAAGGAAACAGGAAAAGGAAACTTCCGCGTAACACTGACTCGTCAGTAATGCTGACACTGAAATAAATACTTTGAAACAATTCCAATAGAAAACAGGGATATGAAAAAAAATAATACTATAAAAAAGTTTGTTGCGCCACCTACATTGATCATGCTCTTACTGGTCTTTTTCATGTCGTGCAAAGAAAAGTTTGATTATACCGTCGATACCGGCAATCCAATTGTTATCAGTTATAATCCGACTTCAGGAGTGGAAGCCGTTGCGGTGACCAGCAACCTGGTAATCACATTTGATGAGACTATCAAAAAGGGAACCGGTGCGGTCGTAATTACCGGAAAGACCCGTACACAGCGTATAGAGATCGCATCTGATGCTGTTACAATAGGAGAAGATAAACGAGTGCTAATTATTAACCCGGAAGATTTTGAGGGAGATGAAGAATATACCGTTAGTCTTGAAAAAGGTATTGTAACGGATCTGTTGGGAAATGTCTATATGGGTACTCCTGAGGGATTCTCCTGGACCTTTAAAACAGTAGGAAAAAGTGGTCTTCCACTTACTTCTCTTAATCCTGTACCGGGTAGTACTGATGGTTCATTGCTTAAACTGGAAATGACTTTTGCTGCCGAAGTAAAAAAAGGATCAGGAAATATCACGGTATTCCAGTCGCCGGGTAATCAAAAGATAGCAGAGCTCTCAGTTGCCAGTCAGGCAGTTGCGATTGAAGGAAAACGTGTTACCATTAAGTTAGGTACACCATTGCAATTCTCTACTAGTTATTACATACTGGCCGATCCTGGAACCATTACCGATGCCAATGGGAAAGCATTCGAAGGATTTGCAGAACCAACTTCCTGGAATTTCACAACAACAAGTGGAAGCGGAAACACATTGATCGCACACCTGCCGATGGATTATGACTTGTCTGATGTTAGTGGAAACAAGCTAGATGCAATGCTTGGAGAAAAAGCCAGTGCCAAAATCACATTTGTTACAGATCCGGTAAGGGGAAGAGTGGCTTCATTTGCTGCTGGTTCTTATGCAGTATTGCCTAAACACGATTTATTGAGACCAGCGCTTAATCAGAGCTTCAGTTTTAGTTTTTGGACAAAAGTGAAGGGGATAGGATCAGATCCGGCATTGTTTTCAAATTCTGATTGGGATAGCGGTGGTAACCCGGGATTTGTGTTGTGTACTGACGGAGGAAATACCTATACGGGGCCCGGTTCAGCTGGCAGAGGCTGGTTAATTAAGCTGGCAGGTGATGCAGCAGGAGCAAGCAACCGGATGGACTGGAGGGCAAACGAAACCACACCGCAAGCCGCTGCATTATCTGATGATCAATGGCATATGATTACGGTTGTACTGGATCAGGCAGCTAAACGTTTGCATGTATATATTGATGCTAAAGAACATATACAAGCTACAAAACCTACAAGCTATGACCTTAATACACTGCTGGGCCCAGTTTGGGATAAAAAGAATGATTATCCTTTTACAATCTGGGAAGATGGAACAGGGCAGTATAATTCAGGTGATAATACCAGAAAAACACTGAGCGGATTGGTAGATGATGTAAGAATTTATAATAAAGCATTGAATGCTGCCGAAGTATCTGGGCTTTATGTGGCCTACTAAAAGTAATTAACTAATTAAAAAAAAATAGATATGAAACGTATTTTAGGTATATGCGGTATTTTTTTGCTGGGTTGCATGAAGTTGCAAGCCCAGCAGCCAACTAAGGGTAAACCTTTGTTTGAGCATGTAGTTGTTATTGGTATTGACGGATTAAGCAGCGGTGGGCTAATGAAAGCAGATGCCCCTGTAATGCACAAAATGATAGCTGAAGGTTCCTTTAAGTACGATGCAAGAACTGTATTGCCATCCTCAAGCTCATCAAACTGGTCGGCTATGATCCTTGGTGCCGGTCCTGAAATCACAGGAATTACATCTAACAGCTGGAAGCCGGATGGCAAAGGCATGAAACCTGTTGTAGTCAATAAAGCCGGACGTTCACCGAGTATCTACGACATCGTTAGACAGCAACGTCCACAAGCAGAACAGGGTGTTGTTTTTCACTGGGATGATTATGGACGCTTACTTCAGAAAGAAATGGTGAACTACTATGAGTATGCGAAAACGGAAACCGAGGCAGCCGCAACATTTGCTGATTATATTACTGCTAAAAAGCCAACATTTGCATTTCTTCATCTGGATCATGTTGATGGTGCCGGCCATAAAGATGGGCATATGAGCCCTTCATATTTACAATCTATTGCCAAGGCAGATAGTCTTGTAGGAATAGTATTAAAATCGATTGAACAGGCAGGAATGAAAAATAATACGCTGGTAATGATCGTTTCTGATCATGGAGGTGTTAATAAAGGACATGGAGGCGAATCGGCCGAAGAGATTACTATACCAGTTATTTATTCTGGAAATGGTATAAAAAAAGGATATAAGATTCAGCAGCCTGTTTACCAGTATGATGTGGCAGCTACAGTTGCATTTGCCTTGAATCTGCAGGTTCCATATTCCTGGACCTCTCGTCCGGTAAAAGCAGCATTTGTTGGGTTTAAAGAACCTGCGAATCTGTCTGTCGGACTTGAATAGGAATTCAGAGCAACCTCTCTTAAACAGAGCAGCACGAAAGTTTAAGAGAGGCTGCTCCGTTTAAAATAAGTCAGTAATAACTGAATTATTAATTGATATATTTACTGCAAAATATCAATTATAAAGATGCAGGCAGATGTTCTTATCCAGATCAGTAAAAAAATTAAGAGTTTTAGACGTGAAAAAGGTATTACTGTTCAGGAACTTGCAACTAAGGCCGATGTAAGCAAAGGTTTCATTTCACAGATTGAAAATAGCCGAACTATTCCATCTCTTATGGTGCTGATAGAGATCATCAATGCGCTGGATGTAGATTTAAAATCATTCTTTAAAGATATAGTAATTGGAAAAGGCAAGGCACCCATCCTTATCAAAAGATCAACCGAATACGAGTATTTTGAAAAAGAAGATGCGATTGGATTTCACTACCATCGCATTTTTACTCAGTCTATCAAAGATGCCACAGTAGATATCGTTTTGCTTACACTTGATCCCGATTCAAGCAGGCCATTGGTTACAACAGACGCTTTCGAATATAAATATGTGATATCGGGTAAAGTGCTGTTTAATTTTGAGGATCAGCAAATTGAATTCAATCAAGGCGATTCTATACTTTTCGATGGTAGAATTCCTCATTCCCCTAAAAATATCGGCACAGACAAAGTGGTGATGATTGCCGTGTACTTTTTTGAACAATAGATCTACCCTTGATTTATTAGTTTTTCTGATTTAATTCCCCTTGGTTTACTATTGGGCAACCATAACTTAATGTATTGATAATATACAATTTGTTTTCTGTAGGTAAACTTTGTTTACTATTGTGGTGTCGTTTGAACTTACACTCATGCCCACAGAAAATAAATATAAGCGCCTTTTATTAATCATACTGTTCTCCCTTTTTTCGGTGGCGGCACATTCAAAAGATGTCAGTTCCAACCCAAAAGGTATTAAGCATGTTATAGTTATTGGTATTGATGGTTTAAGTCCTGATGGCATCCGTAAGGCAAATACACCTATACTGGATAAAATGATTGCCGGAGGAGCAGTGAAATGGAATGTAAGAACAGTTCTTCCATCCAGTAGCAGTCCAAACTGGGCATCCATGATTATGGGTGCAGGCTTAGAGGCGCATGGTATCCTGGATAATGACTGGGAGAAGGAAGAAGCTTCTCTACCTCCAATAGTTAGTGGCCCATCTGGCTTGTTCCCCACTATTTTTTCCGTAATCAGAAAAGCAAAGCCTAAAGCAGAGATAGGCGCCGTATACCATTGGGATGGTTTCGCCCGATTGGTTGAACCTGAAAGCTTGTCTTATCATAAGCATGTCGATTCAGAAGGGGGCGCAACTTCCGACTTTATAAATTATCTGGAGCATAAAAAACCCGCCTTTGCCTTTCTTCAGCTTGATCATGTTGATGGTGCAGGTCACGGCAGTGGGCATGGCACTACAGAATATTTTAAAGCAGTAGAAAAGGCCGATTCACTAGTTGGTATTGTACTTGCAGGTTTGGTAAGAGCAAACATGATGGAAAATACGCTTGTAATTATTACTTCCGATCATGGCGGTGTAGGTTATGGGCATGGAGGAGCTAGTCCTGCAGAGGCAGAAATTGCGATGATCTTTTACGGTAAAGGAAGCAAAAAAGGATATCAGGTAAAGCAGCAAGTATACACCTACGATCTGGCTGCAAGTATTGCCTTCGCATTAAATGTTACTCCACCATATGCCTGGACAGGTAGGCCTGTTAAAAGTGCTTTTTCGGGTTTTGGAGAACCTGACAACCTATGGATAGGTAAGGAGGTAATTCCATCCCCGGTTATCCATCCTGATAAATACCTGTTTGCACAGGCCGGTGGACTTTATATCGATCAAAATGCAACTTTAAAAATGGAGGCCGTTGCTAAGGACAGTGAAATCAGGTATACTCTTGATGGAACACAACCTAATGCCAGTTCGACTTTATATAAAACACCATTTTCTTTAGACAAAACAACAGTGGTTAAAGCACGGTCATTTGACAAAGCAGGAAATGAAAGTTTAACTACAAATGCATATTTCAGGATTGTAAAATCCAAACTGGGAAATGGTCTTAATGTGAGGTTTTATAGGGGCAGCAATTGGACCAGACTTCCTGACTTCGCACAACTTAAATCTGATAAATACTGGGAAAGTTTCGAGTTCAACCTGAACCGCGAACAGATACTCCCTTTGTTGTCCAAAGACAACAGCACCTTCGCTGTTTCATTTGAAGGCTATATTGAAATTGATGCAGATGGTGAGTATACATTTTATACCCAGTCAGATGATGGTAGTCAGTTGTATATAGATCAGCAAAAAGTTGTAGACAATAATGACAGTCATGGTGTCATAGAACGCTCTGGAAAAGTAACGCTAAAAAAGGGAAGATACACTATAAAAGCTCTTTATTTCAATGAAATGGGCGGTTTCTGGTTGGATGTCTTTTATGCTGGTCCAGGATTAACCAAGCAAATAATACCAGCAAATAAATTGTTTTTAAATAATTAATAACTCAACAATATGCCTTTAACTAAGACTGATATCGCAGCAAAAGTAGATGAAATATTCAGCTTGTATGAAAAATATGGAAATGAAGAATATGGAGAGAATGTGACCCAGTTGATGCATATGATGCAGTCGGCAAATTGTGCAATTAAAGAAAATGCTTCCAATGAAATGGTGATTGCTGCTTTCCTTCATGATATAGGTCATTTTTTAGAGGGCAAAGAAGATATGGAAGGATATGGCAGACAAGATCATGATCGTTTGGGGGCTGAATATTTATTGAAGTCCGGTTTTCCGGAGCGTTTAGCAAAGTTGGTAAGCAGTCACGTGAATACAAAAAGATACCTCGCCTTCAAAGACCAGAATTATTTAAATGAGCTTTCAGAAGCCAGTCAGATCACTTTGAGATATCAGGGTGGGCCCATGAATGCTGCTGAGGCCCTCGCTTTTGAAGCAGACCCCATGAGAGACCTCTATATCAAGATTCGCCTATGGGACGACCTTGGAAAAGAGACGGAAATTCCCGTGACTGAAGATGAGATAATGAACATAAAACAAAGACTTACAGATTACCTGGAAGAAGTACACCAGATAAACGAATAAATTATAATGATATGGGAGTCATTCATCAACTAAAGCAAAAGATTGCAACATGGCCTTACCCTGTTGTTTCTATCCTGGCAGCCGTTTCAGCATTTGGAGCTTATACGAGCATGTATGCTTTCAGGAAGTCATTTTCTGCCGGTATTTATGGCGAACATGAATACCTTCATATTGATTATAAAGTCTGGCTGGTGATCGCGCAGCTGATTGGTTATACACTTAGTAAATTTTATGGCATCCGGTTCATTTCAGAGGTTACTCCTAAAAAAAGAGCCTTTTACATTTTCCTTTTAATCGGTGTAGCCTGGCTGGCTCTTTTTGGATTTGCAGTTGTACCTGCACCCTGGAACATCCTCTTCCTTTTTATAAACGGATTCCCTCTGGGGATGATCTGGGGCTTAATCTTCGGCTATCTTGAAGGTAGAAAATCTACGGAATTCATGGCTGCGGTAATGTCGATAAGTCTCATTTTTGCCTCAGGGTTTGTAAAGACCGTAGGAAGAACGTTAATTACAGATTTTGGTGTAAATGAATTTTTTATGCCCTTTCTAACAGGGGCATTATTTGTAATACCTTTATTGCTATTTGTTTGCTATCTGGAGGTGATGCCTCCGCCAACAGCTGAAGACAAACTGTTACGGGCTGAACGTGTACCCATGAATGCTGCACAGCGTATGCAGTTTTTACTGCGTTTTATTCCGGGAATTGTATTGGTTGTGATCATTTATGTAATGTTAACCATTATGAGGGATGTAAGGGATAATTTCGAAGTAGAGATATGGACAGACTTAGGGGTTAAAGGAAATGGAATATTTACTCATGTAGATAGTATTATTTCTATTATTATCCTTGGTATGATGAGTTTATTAATCCTCGTTAAAAGCAATCTTCAGGCATTTAAATATATCCATCTGTTTATTGTATTCGGGTTTTTATTGCTCGGGGTTTCTACATGGATGTTTGATCATCATTTAATTGGCCCGGTTGCATGGATGACCTTTACCGGAATTGGCTTGTATATGGGATACGTACCTTTTAATGCCATCTTTTTTGAACGAATGATTGCCACTTTTAACTACAAAAGTAATGTTGGATTTGTTATGTACGTTGCAGATTCTATTGGTTATCTGGGTACAATTAGCATCATGATGTTTAAAGAATTTGGAGGACGGCATATCAGTTGGAGTAGTTTCTTCAAAGAAGGCATGATGTATGTGGCCATTATCGGTGGTATCAGTACATTACTGTCATTGTTCTATTTTATACAAAGCAAACAGAATTCAAAAAAGACTTATAAGTATCAGGTTGTATAAATAATTAGGAAGATTATTAATATTGTCTATTTTTATTTCGTGCCAAATCCTTTTTTTGGCCTTTATCCAAAGTTTATAGACAATGAAAAAATTACCTGTCACATTAACCATTATTGCTATTGTTTTATCATTATCCTGGCAATTGTCAGGAAATTTTGAAGATGCGGTGGCTAGTTGGTCTCTCTCAGATCTTAACGATAGGGCAGGTATAAACAGCCAGTTGAAAAAGCATGGCTCGGTTGAGTTTATAGTTTTAACTTCAGATGAAGCTAAAGCATCAAAGGAAAGAGGTGGCGATGCCATGGTAGCCAGGCTAAATGGAGGATGGTTAGACGCAGGTCAGGGTATTAATGATGAGCTTAACCTTAATGGTAAAAATGCCTCCATTCTGGTCAGATTTAAAGCGGACAAAGTAGAAGGTATGAGTCCGTTAGTTGGTAAGGCCGGCAATGATCAGAACATGGCCTATAGCTTATTTCTGGTTAAATCAGATAATGATGTATTTATAGAAAGCCAAATGGGTAGTGATGAAATAGCAGGATTACATATGCTTAGATACAAGCTTCCTCCAGATGAGATTAATAAATGGCATGATGTAGTAATACGTTTTAACGGGCAGGTATCTCAAATGTATGTGGATGGTTTGTTACGTGATGAGGAGGTAACAGTAGGTGAAATCCGCAATTGGAACCGACGCCCCGTGTTGATTGGTGCTCAGTATAAGAATGAATTTGGTTATGCCAATGTCACTAATGATCAGGTTGAAGCCAGGTTTAATGGCTTAATTGATCATGTTGTATTGTGGGAAAAGTATATATCTGATGAGCAGCTAAAGTATGTTTCCGGAGTAAAAGAACTTAAAGATGGTAAACCTCAATATTATCATGAAAAATACCGTCCTCAATTTCATTTTTCAGCAAAAAAGAATTGGTTAAATGATCCGAACGGACTGGTATATTATGATGGCGTGTATCACATGTTTTTCCAGTATCAGCCGCCTCATCGTCCCGGTGCCTACAAAGATTGGGGCCATGCTACCAGTAAAGACCTTGTACATTGGGAACAGATCAATAATCATATTACCCCTCATAAAGTTTGGTCGGGTTGCTGGTCAGGTTCAGCAGTAGTGGATTCAAATAATACAGCTGGTCTGCAAACAGGAAAGGAAAAAACGATTGTAGCTTTTATTACCAGTGGAGGTAATCCGTCAGCTGGACTTGGTCCAATGTGTACACAGACTATGGCTTATAGCAATGACGGCGGAAAAACATTTACATACTATGATCAAAACCCTGTGATCAAAAATATATATAAGGAAAACAGAGATCCTAAAGTAGTGTGGGATGAAGATTCAAAACAATGGATTATGTCTTTATTTATGGATAAGGATTATGACTTTGGAATATTTGCCTCAACTGATCTTAAAAATTGGAAGCACCTCAGTACCTTTTCGATTGAGGGTGTTAGGGAGTGTCCCGGTTTTGAACCTTTGTTCGTAGATGGGGATAAATCAAAAAAGAAGTGGATATTTTTTGGAGCAAACGGTGATTATGTGATTGGTACTTTTGATGCTAAGAATTTTAAACCGGAAACGAAAGTATTGAGGGGTGATTATGGCCTTAATTTCTATGCCCCTCAAACCTGGAGTGATACTCCCGAAAAAAGGTGTGTGATGCTGGCCTGGATGCCTACTGAACGTTATCCTGGAATGCCCTTTACCCAGCAAATGAATTTTCCTACGGAATTGACACTTCGAACAACTCCTGAAGGGGTAAAGGCTTTCAGATTACCCGTAAAAGAAATTCAAAATCTTTATTCTGTTCGCTATAAAGGTAAAAGTGAGATTTTGAAGAAACTAACCGGGGATATTTATGAGATGAATTTTGAAGTTAATGTGAAAGACAAATCCTCTTTTACATTTATGTTGCGTAATGTTAAATTGACTTACAATGCTAATACCAATATGCTTTCCTGCGGTGGTGATCCTGTTAGAGGCGGAATGACCCCAGATTCATGGATCTCACCGAAAGAAACTGAGATTAACGAACTAAACAATATGGGAAGGGCGCCATTAAAACCTGTCAATGGAAAAATTAAGCTAAAGATTCTGTTGGACAGAAATACCATTGAGGTTTTTGCTAATAATGGAGAGGTGGTTCTTTCTTCTTGTTTTATGCCGAAAGATGAAAAGCCGGTTTATTCCTTTAACAGCAAGGATGGAGCAGCACTTCAAGTTGTAAATGTTTACTCACTTAAATCGGCATGGCCAGAATTGTAATGCTATAATTCTTTAACTAAGCCCATGATTGACAGCCCAGCCCGTCATCTCGAGGCTACGAGAGATCTCTTGAATACCGAATTAGCATAATCAAGAGATCTCTCGTAGCCTCGAGATGACGGGCTGGGTTTGTTAATGACGAGGTGAGCTGTTGAAATGACGACCTTACCTTTTTAGAGCCTCCCTTTTAATTCCTGCAGGTTTAACAAAAGATCAATCCGCTACGCACCGGAACCCCATATTTGATGCCGAGCTGGCGGGTGTGTTTGCCGACCGCGCGGCAACACGGTAACGGTTACAATAACTGTGATGACACAAAAAAGACCCCCCTTTTATTACCTTGGTTTCCTGGATTCCAGCATCATTACACCATTCCCATACATTCCCGGCAACATTGTATAAACCAAATCCATTCGGTGAAAAGCTTTTTGCAGGAGCGGTGCCCAGATATCCATCTTCAAGGGTATTTTGATGCGGAAAGTCGCCTTGCCAGATGTTGCATTGATGCAGCCCGTCGGGTGTTAGTTCATTTCCCCATGGATATTTGTTTTGTACCAGGCCTCCGCGGGCCGCCTTTTCCCATTCTGCCTCTGTGGGTAGCCTTTTTCCGGCCCATTCGCAGTAGGCTATGGCATCATACCAGGAAACATGTACTACCGGATGGTTTAACCTATCAGAAATAGTACTGCCAATGCCTTCCGGACTGGCCCAAAAAGCACCGGGTATGATACACCACCACGGTGTGCCATCAGCTACCAGGATATCACTTTCTAGTATTTCTTTTGATAGCAACCCTTCAAACACAAATGACCATCCATATTTTTCGGCATCCGTTTTATAATTCGTTGCCTTTATGAAGTCGCTGAACATCTGGTTGGTTACGCAGGTAGGATCAATGTAATATTCATTGAGCACCACTTCACGTACAGGTCCTTCAGCATCTGTAACGAATCCTTCAAGATCTTCTGTGCCCATTAGGAAGCTGCCGGAAGAGATTTTAATCATATCTGCAGTTGCAGTGTTTGTCGTCATTTTTATGCCGTCATCAGTCGGCACAGAAGACGAAGGTCGGCTTGCCGAACAACATGGACTTGATTTGCTGGTCATTACAGGTCTTTTATATTGTTTTTTAATGCTTCTTCAGGTTCCTTTTCATAGGGAGTCCAGTAGTTTTTCGGATCGCGTTTAAAACCATATTTCCGTTTTCCTCCCTCACGCGGATAAGGTAATGAGTCCTGCGTGCGCAATTCCCAGGTCATTATATCTTGCATTAGTTCAGCTTGTTTAGCCGCATGAACCTTATTGTCATATAGATTGTTTACCTCCGAAGGGTCATCAACAAGGTTGTACAGCTGACCGCTACCCTGCATATCATAAACCAGTTTCCAATCCGCTTTTCGCAGCATACGCATGGTGCCGCTCTGTGACCAGGTATTTAATTCGTCGAACTCAATTTTTCCTTTTGCTAAATTGCCATCCTGTGTATAGGGATCATATTCCTGCAGGTTGGTAAAGTGCAAGCCCCCAAAACCATGCTGCGCAATTACGCTTTCAAACTCTGCCTCAGGATATTTTTTCCCAGTTAACAGGGGCCACATACTGCGTCCTTGAACGCCTTCTGGCAGCGCAACGCCAATCATATCGCAAATGGTTGGCATAATATCAATGTTCGATACATGTGCAGTATGTGCCTCTTTGTTTTTAGCAATACCAGGTCCATGCCATATCATCGGTATTCGGGTTAAACATTCAGGCACTTCTACACCTTTTTTTATCAGGCCATATTCGCCTGCAAAATCACCATGGTCGGCAACAAATATAACTACCGTATTGTCGGCAAGATTTTGCTCGGTCAGAAAACCGGAAAATCTCTTTATCTGATCGTCTATCAGTCTCAGCATCCCGTAGTAATTACTGCGTATGCGGGGGATGTTCTTCTTAAATCCAGGATATCCTTTCTCCATCATTATTTTTTGCAGTACCCATTTGTTACCTTTTTTAGTCAGTACTTCTTCACCAACCCGCACTGGTGGAAGTGTATTTGTTGGGAAAAGTGAATAATAGGGTTCTGATACCTGGTAAGGATTGTGTGGTTCCGGTATAGACATATACAGGAAAAATGGTTTATCCTGTTTCTTTACCGTATTGGTGATCCAATCCTGCGAATCAGTTACGATGCGGGCAGGCTGCTGCATCCCAGCCGGGAATGGTGCTGGATTCGGGTCGAAATAGAAATGTGTACTTTCCAGATAATCGTTAACTTTTTTTACCTCCGGATCGGTTGAGCCTATTTCTGCCAGGTGGCTATATTCCACCCAATGGTCAAAATGGGCTTTAGTCAGGTAACTGTGGTTTTTGCCGATATGCGCCGTTGTATAGCCTTTAGCCTTTACCACATCTATTAAATCAGCTGTATAGGTAGCGTCTTTAATGTTCCAGTTCGACCGTACTCTGGTAGCGCTGGGGAAACGCCCGGTCATCATTGATGTACGGCTAGGTACACAGGCAGGTGCTGCGCAGTATGACCTGTCAAACCATGTTCCGTTCTTAGCCAAACTATCCAGAAATGGGGTAGTGTCTAGTGCGAATCCCTCTCGTCTGCAGGCATCAGCCCTCATCTGGTCTGCAATAATTAAAACAATATTTGGTGAGGGGGTGGCCGCATTGGCCTGAAGGGTAATTTGTTTATCCTCTTGTGTAGCGGGCGAAGCCTTAACCACGCCTGGCAGGAAGCCGGCAAGGGCAAGTCCGCCCATGTGCTGCAGTGCTTTTTTTCGACTGATGTGATTTCCCATATGATTTTTTATTCTAGCTTAATAACCTGTATTTTGTACCAATTTGCTGTCAGAATCCATTGCCTGCTGAGGTATCGGATATAAAACATGATGCGGTTTGGCATTAGTAACACCTCTTGCAAGTGCGCCGGGTATGAATTTTCCTGTCCTGATAAGATCCTCTCTTCGCAGCCCTTCGCAATAGAACTCCCAGCCCCGTTCCTTAATTATTTGGTCACGAAGCTCATCCTTGTCCGCAAAATCGGCCTGTTTTACCTCATCTAAACCGGCCCTCACACGGATCTGGTTAATCAGGCTTATGGTTTCGGTATTTGACCCGTTTAATTCATTAAGCGCCTCGGCACGAGACAGCAGGATGTCTGCATATCTGATTACGGGGATGTCATTTCCTCCACCTCCATCTATAGCTGCGGGATCTGGCCAGAATTTTAGAGGTCTGGTATTATTGGTGTTGTTCAACAATGATACGGTTTGGCCTTGCGTATTGATATAGGAAGTTAATACGGTTTCTTTACGCTTATCTTTTGTTTCAAAAGTATTGTAAAAGGCATCACGCAAGGAGTACTGTGCGGCATAATTACGCCAGTTGCTCAGATATACAAGACCACTAATGGGGTCTTTCTGAAAGCCAACCGGGAAAACATAGGCTTCCCAGTCATTACTTGGACCATTACCAACAGCAGCCGGGTAAGCTGGTCTTACCCATATGTATTCCTTATTGCGCTCATTTTCTATTCTGAACATGGCCGAATAATTTCCGTTTAGCATGTATTTTCCCATGTCTATAATCTCTTTAGCCATATCAGCAGATTTTTGCCACTGTTTGGTGTTCAGGTAGAACTTACATAGATAGGCACGAACGGCACCCTTGTTGGCCCTGCCGTATTCTTCTGAACCGGGATCCGGCAAGTCAGATAAAACCTCTTTAAGCTCGGTTTCAATAAATGTTCGCATTTCGGCATCACTTGCACGCACCATGTTCTCAGATGCATTTACTGTCGTCGTGCGAATGGGTACCGGACCAAAGAAATTGTATAAACTATAATAACTGATCGCGCGTACAAACCGGGCCTCTGCTTTGTATTGAGTTTTTAGTGCTTCACTGATGTTGGCTTTATCAATGTTATCCATTACTGAATTTGCATCTCTGATAGCCAGATAGGATGGGCTCCATAGCATAGTGAAAAGCCAGTCCAGATTTGCGTCCCAGGTAAAGTTCAGGAATTGCAGCATTTGCCTGTTATCAGCACCAGCAGTTTGAAACATAATATCTGTAACTGCTTCCTGTGAGAGAATAGTGCCCTTTGCTGCTGTTTGGCCCTGTACACGGGCTTCGCGGACATACGCCGCTCTTAGTACACTCTTTATACCATCTTCAGTGGTCAGGAAGTTGTCCGGAACCAGCTGTGAATATACCGGTTCGTCCAGTAGTTTCTTGCAGGACATTACTGAGAGTAGCAGGAAACCGCATAGTGTATATATCTTAAATATTTTCATAACAATATATTATTTGTTAAATGATTTTTTCGGTGTTAATTCATTATCAGAAGTCAAAATTTACCCCAAACAAAAAGGTTGAGGAAAGCGGATAAGAGTTGAAATCAACTCTGTAATTGGCATTGCCATTTGGATTTACAGCGGGATCCATACCATCATAATTAGTTTTTGTAAACAAGTTCTGACCGGTAACATATACAGTTCCTGAGCGGAATACCTTATTAACCGCCGGAAAGCTATAACTTAGTGTAACCGTTTGCAACCTGATATATGAAGCATCCTGCACGGTATACGAATTAATAATCTTTTGACCCTGACTCAGTGGGGTTACAAAGGAGGGATATACGTTTGAAGGATTGCTTGCTGTCCATCGCTGTAAATAAGGTTCCGCAAATTTATTCCGTCTAAAATTTACCGGGAAATATACATCCGCGAGGTTATTGTTGAACATTTTAAGTCCGTGTACGCCTTCTATCTGTATGTCAAGAGAAAATCGCTTGTAAGAAAAATTATTGTTAAGTCCCCAGGTGAATTTTGGAAAACTGTTACCTAAAATAACTCTGTCATTTGCATTGACTGTGCCGTCACCATTTACGTCGCGGTATTTCAGATCACCAGGATGTACCGCGTCTGTAGTTTTGCTGAAATCATCGCCAGTCTGCCATACACCTATAACTTCATAACCGTAAAAGGAGTAGAGCGGTTCACCAGGTCTGATGATAGCAGGCTGGTCACCCAGTACACCAGCCGAACCTGCAATGATCTCCCTGGCACCGCCCAGATCGATCACCTTATTGCGAATGGTTGCCATGTTAACCGAGGTATTCCATTTAAAGGTTTTATCGATGTTTTTAGAGTTTATAGTTAGTTCTAAACCAGTATTGCGTATACTGCCTATATTGGTTAGCTGACTGGTAAAACCACTTGTAGTGGTTACAGGTTTATTCAACAGCATATCATAGGTTCTTTTGGTGTAATAGTCAAATCCGGCAGCTATCCTGTCATTGAGTAAACCGATTTCAAAACCAAAATTTGTCTGTTCGGTAGTTTCCCATTTCAGATCAGGATTAGGCAGTCGCGCCGGTTCCTGGGTAGAAATCAGCTGCCCGTTAAATACACCCAGTGGACCAGAACTATAAGTTTCAAAAGACTGGTAATCTGCAATTGATTGATTACCGGTACGGCCCCAGCTGGCTTTTAGCTTTAAATTACTGATGCTGGTGATATTTTTCATAAACTCCTCCTCATTGATCTTCCATGCTCCCGAAAAGGAAGGAAAGTAGCCAAAGCGGTTATTCGCACCAAATCTGGATGACCCATCTGCCCGGAAAGATGCAGTAAACAAGTATTTGTTCATTAGCGAGTAGTTGATCCTACCTAAGAAAGACAACAGACGGTTTGCAAGTTTTGTACTTCCCACAGAATAGGTACTTTGCGTGCCTGAACCTACATTGTCTGTCCCTGTAGCGTCTGAAGGAAATCCGCTTGCCTCAAGAGAATTGCGGGAGGTAATAAAACGTTGTGTAGTTGCACCCGCAAGTGCGGTAATTTGGTGTACCCCAAAATTCTTATGGTAGGTTAGTGTACCTTCGGCTACGTAATTGCTTACTGTACCATTCAGTACTGATGCTGCTCCGCTTGCCGCCTGGCCGGCTATGGTTGTTCTGTCAACATATACATCCCTGCGTTGTGTTAGTATATCACCACCAATGTTTATTTTTGCTTCCAGATCAGGTATAATTTTATAATTGGCAAAGAAAGTACCATAGGTACGATAGGCTGCTGAGCTGGCTTTCTTGCCATAAACTATAGCCAGTGGGTTATCTATGGTAATATAGGGCGATAGCTGATAAAGTCCTGTTGATGGGTCTCTGACAGAAATGGTAGGATCCATATTTAATGCCGAATAAATGGTGCCGCCGTTCTCGTTAAAACCATTTCCTTCAGGTGCAAGATTGTCCTGAGTATAACTGGTGCTTAAGTTTAACCCGATGTTGAATTTATCGGATACCTCGTTGGTTAAGTTCAAACGGGCACTGTATCTTTTAATACCCGAAGTGATAACCACACCCTGCTGGTCGTAATAGTTTAAGCCAACAAAAAAAGTGGATTTGGTATTGCCGCCGGATATAGAAAGGTTGTGGTTCTGTATCTGCGCATTGCGCTTATAAATCTGATCCTGCCAGTCGGTACCGCCATCCTGTATTCCGCCTACCTTTTCACTGGCCGATCCGCCTCCATTAGCAATAATGTCATTTAACACCGTCATATACTCATCGGCGTTCAGTACGTCCAGTTTTTTAGCTACATTTTGTAAGCCAAGATAGGCCGAGTAATTGACATTTGTTTTGCCTTCCTTACCTTTTTTGGTGGTGATGATGATTACACCATTCGCGCCTCTGGATCCGTAAATGGCTGTAGCAGAAGCATCCTTCAAAATCTCGATAGAGGCAATGTCGGCAGGATTAATGGAATTTAACGGACTACGTACGGTGTTCGAAGCAACATAGTTACGGCCTGCGCCGGTTACCGGAGGGGTGTTGTCCAGTGGTAAACCATCCACAACATATAAAGGCTCCGTACCTGCACTAACAGAACCGGCACCACGTATGTTAACTGAGATACCGCCACCCGGCTCATTGCTGTTTTGTACAATACGCACACCTGCTGCTTTGCCCGCCATCAGCTGGTTTAGGGAAGCAGCGGCACCTTTGTTAAAATCTTCAGTTTTTAGTGAAGTAATAGCACCAGTTACATCACTCTTCTTTTGAGTTCCATAACCCACAACAACCACATCATCCAGTGCAGTAGAAAGCTCTTTAAGTTGTACATTTATGCGTGTAGTATTGTTTATAGGCACTTCCTTTCTTTCATAACCTACAAATGTGAATACAAGAACCTGGTTACCATCGGCTGCATTTATTGAATATTTACCATTAGGATCGGTAGCAACACCCTTATCCGTTCCTTTAACCACAACAGAAACACCCGGTAGGGGTAACCCCTGTGTATCGGTCACGGTTCCGCTGACTTTAAAGTCAATTTTTTCAGCTGATGGTTCAAGGATGGGGATACTCTTAAGCGCTATAGTTTGCTGAACTATCGCGTAACTAACAGGCAAGCCGCTTAAGCAGCGGTTAAGTACCTGAACAAGGGGCACATTATCGACATTAATATTGATTTTTTTTGTCTTTAATATCTCCAGATCATTGATGTACAAGATTTGGTATTTGCTTTGCTTTTCAATGAGCCGCAATACTTTTTCAATGGTAATGTTTTCTTCTTGAATGGTTATATTTTGAGCATATGTTTTGGCTTGCACCTGTACCAATGCTGCTAAAAGGAAAATAGCAATGAGTTTCATAACCAGAAAAATTTTACGAATGCCCGGCCATAAAGCGCCAGGCTTTAATTTAAAATTCATATTTTCGTGAAGTTTGGGTTTACGATTAGATTCAATTGTTCAAATTTTGATGATAGTTACCCCAGACATATGGCCGGCAAAGTGGGCAAACACTTACCGGCTTTTTTATGTTAATGTGGCATCATCACGCCACTTGCATACTATCAGGGGTTTGGGTCGTCAGGTCTTTTGTAGTGCTCTTATCATGTCAATGGGTTTATGTTATAAATTGGTTTATTTTGATATTGTAACTTTTCGTCCTTCGGTCTTGATACTGGCTCCTGCAAATTTCATCAGTTCCAGCAATCCCGATAGGTTAACTTTTCTTGAAATCTGGCCGGTTATCTTAATAACTGGCAAATCACCTTCATAAACTACATCAAGGTCATACCATCTGGCTGCATTTTGCATTACCTCCGTTATGGCGGCATCATTAAATTGGAATAAGCCATTTTTCCAGGCAATTTCAGTCGAAACATCAACATTCTTATTAAGAATGAGCTTGAAACCATCAGCCATGCCTGCAATGGCCTGCGACTGTTGTCCAGGTTTAAGCAGAAGTGTTTGTTTACCCGCCGAAATTTTTACACTGCCCTCAATCAGTGTGGTTTTTATGACAGGAGTATCTGAGTAACTGTTGATGTTAAAGTGAGTGCCCAGAACTTCAACAACCTGATTCCCACTACTTACTTTAAATGGTTTTGCCGCGTTATGAGCGACCTCAAAATATCCTTCTCCGGTAAGTTCTACCTCACGCTGAGTACCTGAAAATGCTACCGGATATTTTAATGAGGATGCCGCATTTAAGAAAACCTTTGTGCCGTCTGACAGCGTAAGTGAATACTGTCCTCCTCGTGGTGTAGTTATGGTGTTGTAAGCAAGGGTCTGATGGTCGCCCTTATCTTCATAAACAACCTGACCATCCTCAGTTTTATTGATTAGTGTTAGGTGCTCGGTCGCTATATTTCCATTTCTTGCATCAGTAAGTACAATCTGCTGCCCATTAGAAAGTGTAAGTATTGCCTTATTGCCACCGGGCGCGATATCCTCACTTATATTTTTTACTATATGTGGTGCGGCATCAGGCGCTTTTAATAAAAAGTGTCCACTTAGAGCCACACCAAACAATATAAATATTGCTGCCGCAACGCGTATATAACGTTTGGCGGTTATGATCTTTATTGGTGGCTTAGCCTTATGCCACATGTCGGTATGTGCTATTTCCAGTTCATCAGCTGATAAATTATGGTCTTCATCAGCCCTTAAATGGTGGAACCAATATTCAATCAATGCCTTTTCCTCAGGTGAGCATGTCCCTGAACGGTATTTTTCTAATAATTGCTTTGCGTCCTTGTGTTGCATAAAGGAGAGTTGTCGTTTAATAATGCAAAGACACACAACCAGAGGGGGATCGGGTATCCGGACCGGAAAAATATTTTAAATATTTGTAATCAGGATAATATAGGCGATTATTCCCAGACGTAATCTTAAAACTTTCAGTGCTTTTTTGATATGAGTAGCCACAGTGTGTTCTGATATGTGCAGGTATTCGGCAATTTCACGATTGCTTAAATAAGCATTTCTTCTCAATTCAAAAACCTCGCGCATCTTTGGCGGCAGTAATGATATTTCTTTTTCGATAAGTAGTGTAATGTCCTTTGATCTGATAAGATAATCAGTTGTTGCAGTTTCAGTGTCTATTAACAATTGTAATGATGCAATGCATTTGTCATCAATACTTTTATCCCTGAAAACATTTAAAGCCCTGTTACGAACTGCGCCATACAGGTAATTGCTCAATGAGGTATTTATTTTCAGATGTTCTCTGTTGTTCCACAAATTAATAAATACCTCCTGAACTACATCCTGTGCATCATCAGTATTTTGCAGTTTACGGTAGGCATATAGGAAAAGGAGTTTATCGTATCGGTCAAATATTTCCTTATAGGCAGCCCGATCCCCTGATTGAAATATCAGGAGCAGATCTTGATCAGAAGCACTTGTTAGTTTAGTCGACGGCATATACTTGGTTGTGTAAATGTATTTTTTTTTAAAGTGATTTACAATAGAAGACAGATTCGATGGAATACACACGTAATTAAGGACAAATATAGAAGATTTCAATAAAGTCTATATAATCTATAGAAATTAATTAATTCTGTTTTTTCGTTTCCTCTTTTTTGTTAAAAAATGTTAAATGTGTTTGAAAATTTTAATTTGTTTTCTTGATTTGTTCTGACAAACTAAAATATTGAACCGACATTTTTTTTAGGCTATTATTATCAATTCTAGTGTTTAGATTATGTTAACTAAATTACCACTTAACTACCTCTGTAAAGGTTTCAGATCTTTATCGTTTTTCTTTTTATTTTTTACAACTCAGCAGGTATTGTATGCCCAAAGTCCGGCTGTAAGTATTGGCGGTAAATCCAGCTTTACAGCAAAGCTGATTAATATCGAGGCCGCAACGAACGAACCGTTTCGTTACAACACCAGCTTGCATAATGCATCTGCTAAACAGATGATTTTCGAATTCAAAACCAATCTGCCAATTGGCTGGATAATCAGCTACAAAGTCGATGGCAATCAGGTTACCTCTCTGAACATGGATGCAGGAACCACCCGGGAAGTATCCATAGAGATCAATGCATCCACAAGTGCAGCACCAGGCAAATACAAGATACCGCTAAAGGCAATCTCTAATGCCGACACCTTATCCCTAAATTTGGAGGCTGTTGTAAAGGGATCTTATGGAATAACATTAACTACACCAACCGGAAGACTGAGTGAGGAGCTTACCTCTGGTAGTCATAAGGAAATTAATCTGGAAATAAAGAACTCGGGTACGCTGCCTTTGGCAGACATTGAACTCTCATCGCAATTACCTACCGGTTGGGAAGTCTCCTTTGAGCCTTCAAAAATCAAACAATTGGAGCCAGGGAAGTCTGTATCCGTAATCGCGAACCTTAAGGTTCCTGATAAGACGATCGCAGGCGACTATGCTGCTACTTTTACCGCAACAAATAGCAATGGCAATGCCCAGGCAGCTTTTAGGATGGTTGTTACAACTTCATTGCTCTCCGGGTGGATCGGTATTTTGGTTATTCTGTTAGCCGTATCACTCGTATATTATCTCATCCGAAAGTATGGTAGAAGATAAGAAAAATGAAGGATCCTATAATTCAACTCAAGGGCCTGACCAAATGTTATGGTCCTCAAAGAGCCGTAGATAATCTGAACCTCGACATTCATAAGGGCGAGATCTTTGGACTGCTGGGGCCAAACGGTGCAGGTAAAACCACAACTATACTAATGATGCTGGGACTTACTGATCCAACAGAAGGTTCTGCATTTGTTTGTGGCCACAATGCAACAAGCAGCCCCATTGCAGTGAAGAGAAAAGTGGGGTATATGCCCGACAGCTTAGGCTTTTATGATAACATGACTGCGCTGGAAAACCTAATTTACATTGCAAGGTTAAACGGCCTCGCCGAAAATGAGATCATGACACGTACATCAGAGATGATGGACATAGTCGGGCTTTCTTCAGCGATGAACAAGAAAACATCTACCTTTTCCCGCGGTATGAAACAACGCCTTGGATTGGCCGAAGTATTGATTAAGCAGCCAGATGTGATCATTCTTGATGAACCGACCCTGGGGATTGATCCCAGCGGTGTTCGGGAATTTCTAACACTTATAAAGCGTTTAAGCAAGGAGCAGGGATTAACCGTCCTGCTCTCCTCACATCATTTACATCATGTGCAGCAAGTATGCGATCGGGTAGGGATCTTTGTGAAGGGTAAACTATTGGCCCAGGGCAATATCGATACATTATCGGGCAACTTATTTAGCAAAGAGGGCTATGTCATATCAATTAAATTGGCGCATTCCATCCCACAGCCGTGGTCATTAGAACAGGAACTGAAGGAATGGGAACACATTAAGCAGATCACGGTGAATGAAAATACGGTAGAGTTTGAATGTGAACAGAACATTACACCAGCTCTGGTCCGTTTTTTTGTTGAAAAGAGACACGATATCCTGGGAGTACATCAAAAAGATTACGGCCTGGACGATATCTATCAAAAATATTTTGAGGACATTAATTAAAGACAATGAAGAGTCAAACACTTTCCTTAAAAGGCCTTATTCAAAAAGATATAAAAACAAATAAGGCAACTAAAAAATCCAAAGAATCCAGCCCATTTAGTGTAATGCTGCATAAGGAAATGGCAGACCATGTCCGGAGCTGGCGCTTTATCGTACTTATTGGGTTGATAATACTAACATTCGTCGCATCGATGTATGTGTCTCTGGGCAACATCCGATCGGCCATGAGTAATATCAAAGACCCGGACCATGCTTTTTTATATCTTAAACTGCTAACCATTACAGATAATTCCACACCGCCGTTTCATGTGTTTCTAAGCTTTCTGGGCCCATTGTTAGGTATCAGCATGGGATTTGATGCCATCAATGCCGAACAGAATAGCGGAACACTTACAAGGCTTATGGCACAGCCAATTTATCGCGATAACATATTGTTGGCCAAGTTTGTAAGCGCGCTTATTATGGTAGGTGCCTTATTCTTAATCCTGGCCATGTTGATGATAGGAGGTGGATTGATGTTGACGGGAGTAAGGATGGAACCACAAGAACTGCTGAGGATACTAGGATTCACGGTAATCAGTATTATCTATGTCGGTTTTTGGTTGAGTTTGTCAATTGTCCTGTCAATTAAGTTCAGGCAAGCAGCAACTTCAGCGCTTACAGCAGTAGGTATATGGCTGTTTTTTACTGTATTTTACCAAATTATTATCAATCTCGTAATCAGGTCTTTTTTACCTGATCCTGCCTTTTTATCACAAGATCAAATCCTGAGTTACAATGAACTAATTCTGAATTTATTGCGTATAGCACCGAATCAGCTTTATACTGATGCCAGTACTACAATGCTGATGCCCTCTGTTCGCAGTCTTGGCCCGATGACGATGGAACAAATGGCCGGTGCAATACCTGCCCCTCTGCCTTTCAGAGAAAGCCTGATGATTGTATGGCCACAGGTAAGTGGTATGATAGGCGCAACAGTAGCTTGTTTTGCCCTTTCTTATTATCTATTTATGCGCCGGGAGATCAGGAGTTGATTAACTAAACAGTTTTTAAGCCATTTAATTACTTGTAGTATACAAAAGAAACACTGTCTTTCACATTCAGACCACTCATGTTCTTTCCTGTGTAAACTATAGTGTATTTGGATGGCTTGTTAATGCGGTAAGCTTTCAAAAGATCAACTGTTGCCGGAATACTATCCCCTGAATTGATGTACTGATAACTGCTATCAGGTGGAGGCATCATTCTTTTAGCCATTGGCCCCAGATAATCTGCTTCAATTCCATCTGCATCCTTTACTTCCAGATACTTACTCATTAATGGTTCGTAAGGTGTGTGCCAACTACAAAAGCGGTTAGTACTATCTGTGTAGTTATAAACGATAAATTTAAGTACTACAGGTTCACCGACTTTAATGCTATCTTTCATTTGCATTGTAGCAAAAAGCGTCGTATCATTCACTTCATGTTTACTAAAGAGGGAATCAACTTCCCTGTCAACGGATTTGGTATTTACATTGCAGGCCGATATGGCCAACGAAATAATTATTAAAGCAGATGTTTTATAGGTTCTCATAAAGTAAAAATATCTCTTTTTTTTGATTTAATTCACACATTTTACTGCTTTAGTAGCTTTTCATTAGCCTCGTATAAATCTATTCGTTTGATGTCCAAATATCCAAACATACCCTGTTCGAATTGCTCTTTGCTGATGGCTCGCAGCTCTAGTGCAATCTTGGCATCTTTATACTTGTAAAGGGTAAGGAATTTTGATTTATCCACTGATATGTTCTTGTGCTTTTCCTTTAACATGGATTCGATTTTAGCTTGTTCAGCGATTGAGCTAATCCTAAAAGCATAGCCGGCAACGGTTCCATTATAAGAAAGTAGCTCAACATGTATTGGAACATAGCCGTTATAAGATAAGTTTTTACTGTCAATGCCATAAGAAATCATATCGTCTCTGTCGAACATCTTACCAGATTTAATGTTCGGGATGTCCTTAATCAAAGTTTTTGCATCTTCATTCAATTGGAGCTTACTCAGGTCAATGTTGTTTTGTGCACAGGAAGTCATAGTTGTAAATGTCAAAATGGTAAGCAGTAGATTCTTTACTTTCATAGGTATAACGTTATTTTAATGAATAATCTTTTTAATCAACTTCCCGTTGCTGTTATAATATTTCCAGGTGCCTATCGAATCGATTGTTGATTCATATAGTTCATAATTGTTGAAGCGTTCAATTGAGTTGATTTTTCCATTTGGATAATACTTCTTCTTCTCGATATAAGCCCTGGAAGGAATATCATTGTGGTAATGAACAGATTCTATAAGTTTCCCATTTACATCATATCTTTGCCAGATACCGGTATAGATACCTGTTGAAATATCCTTGTTCTCATAATAACCCTGGTAACCCTTTTCTTTAATCCTACCATTTGGATAATAATTGATGACCATATGTTTATCTTTAGTTTGGCCTGTTTCCTGTGCCACGGCGCCGATAGCAATACAAGAAAGGCATAACATAAGTACTAACCTCATTTTCATTATAGCAGCGTTCATATGAGTTGATTTTGATTTGTTTTAGTACATCAACTTTCAGGCCATACCTGCAAGCTTTCAAGCCAGAAGATGTTTATTTTGTTCATTTTTATTCGGTATTTCTTTAACAGTTTCAAATGTATATCTTTGAAATTATGCAACCCTGCAACAGAAATCAAGACGATAAAATTGTAGAACTCATCCGACAAAATGATCGGACAGGTATAACATTGCTTTTCGATACCTACGGTGGAGCAATTTATGGCATGATTTCGCGCTTGGTTAATCATAAAACGATTGCTGAAAAAGTCTTATCAGATACGTTGATTAGAGCTTGTAATCAAATTGTAGACTTCAAACCTGAACATTCTTCTTTCTTTACCTGGATCATGAACATTGCCCGATCTCTGGCAAAAGATCATATCTTTGCAAATATTAAAAATGTTGAGGATAAAAACAGTAAACCTATTTTTGACCTGATTGTAAACAAAGGTTTTTCTATAGACGTAGTCGCAGAATTGCTTGCCATAAGTAAGGCCGCATGTGCGATGAAGTTAAGGGCTGAATTGATGACTATAAATACTAAGTAACCGTGAACCTGCAAACCTATATAGAGAGTGGCATTTTAGAACTTTATGTTTTAAACTTACTTGATGAGTCCGAAAGGTTAATGGTTCAGTCTATGGTATCAAAGAATCCTGAATTAAAAATAGAAATTCAGGAGATCGAGCTTGCTCTTGAAAACCATGCCCTAAAATATGCTATTGAGCCTTCTGCAGGCTTAAAGGAGAAAATTGAACAATCTTTAAAGGCTTCGGCAGCAGATCAGAATGTTCAGAATAAAATAACACCTATTAATGAATATTCAGATCATCAGGATTGGCTGGATTTTGTAACCAGACGTTTCCCAGAAGCTTTATATGCAGAAAATTTTTGTGAGTTGATTGCGGAAGAACCTGGATTGAAACAAGTATTTGTAGTTTCTACATTTGATATTGAAGAAGAAAGCCACGAAAAGGAATACGAAAGTTTTCTGATTTTGAAGGGCAAATGCAAATGCACTGTTGATGGAGGTATTTTTTTCCTGGAAGCAGGGGGGTATACACAAATTCCATTAAAGGTAAATCATCGTGTAGAGGTCATTGAAGGGCCGGTAATGGCTATTGTTCAATACCTTGAAAAATAATCCAGGCCCACCAGATTAAAACAAATTGTAATGGCAACCTGATATAAGCCAGTAATTTGGAGCCAATAGCAGGATTTTCTTTGAAAACATCTACAGCGTGAAGAGGCAGGAAAAGGACCATGAGTATAAGTAATCCAAGAGCTGCATCGTGTCTGTATCCCGGAATAAGCAGGCATACACCTAATGCTATTTCAACAGCACCCGAAATATAGTTTACAGGTAGTAAAGGCAACCAGTCTGGAATGAATGTTTTATAAAAATAAGGTCTCACAAAGTGATTTATTCCCGCTGCAATCATTAAAATCCCATAGAGCCAGGTGAAGTATATTTTCATAAATTGAATGGCTTGTTTTTATAGTTTTACCTTTAATTATAAAGATAGCACTATTTTTTTATCATACATTCAGGTAATCTCTTTGGGGGGTAGGTTCATACTTGAAAAATTCGGATGTCGTTGAGGTAGATATTTCATGTTCAGTTTAATACAAACTGTTCATTATGATACAATTGTATTTTAGGTTGAAATTGTAAGTGTCTTATAATTAGATGCTTGCGATTGGCATTTGTATTGGAATATAAGGTTCAAATTAATGTAATTATGGACCGTGAAATTTCACTCAAACAGCAAGCCAGCCGAAGAAACAAGATATACCTGCTTGTACTTGCCGCTATAGTCATCACTGCTTTTGGATTTATTCAATTTAAAGGCATGGTTGAACCATCTGTTAAGCGAAGTACATTTACCCAGTCGATTGCAGAAACTGGTGCGATTGAAGCAACAGTGCCGGCATCAGGCATAGTAACACCAGAGTATGAAGTTACAATAAGCTCTCCGGTAAATGCCAAAATTGAGCAGGTACTGTTTAATGCTGGCGAAAGAGTGCTTGCCGGACAATCTATTTTGCGCTTGAACAAAGAGGCTTCATTGCTGGCTTTTGAAAAGCTGAATGAAGAGCAGCATGTAAATCGTAACAAAATAAACCAACTTTCTTTGGGTCTTCAGAAAAGCCTTGATGAATTAAAAACCCAGTACTCCATTAAACAGATGAAAATCAGTAGTCTGGAAACTGCTTTGGATCATGAACAATCACTTTTAGCTATTGGTGGAAGTACAGATGAAAATGTAAAACAAGCCCATCTAACTTTAAATGTAGCCCAACTGGAGCTTACCCAAATCAAAAATCAGATTGACAACCAGAAAGCCACAATGCAGGCCGATCTGAAAAGTTTGGGTTATGAGATCAATATCCGCGAAAAGGACATCAAAGGAGTTAGTGATAAACTGAAAAATGCAGCCATTTCTTCACCTCGCAACGGTGTCATCACCTGGGTTAACAATAAAATCGGTTCAGAAATTAACGAAGGTGAAGAGTTGGTCCGTATTGCAGATTTAAGCAGTTTTAAAGTGGAAGCAAGCATTTCGGATACCTATGCCGATGAAGTAAAAGCTGGTAGAGCTGCTTTGATAAGAATCAATAAAACCGATCTGCGGGGAAATATCAGTAACGTACAGCCCGCAGTTGAAAATGGTACTATAAAGTTTTCTATCAGTTTAAGCAACAAGAATTCAAAGCTGCTTCGATCTAATTTAAAAGTTGATGTTTTTGTAATTACTTCCTATAAAGAAAATACGATAAGGGTAAAAAACGGTGCTGCCTTTAATGGTTCTGAAGAACAAAAAGTGTTTGTACTGGAACGTGAAAATGCCGTGTCCCGTAAAGTGAAAATCGGTGAAAGCAATTCAGATTACGTAGAAATACTATCAGGTGTAAAAGCAGGAGAAAGCATTATCACTTCAGATATGCAAGACTTTATACACCTCAATAAAGTTAAGATCAAATAATCCAGATTAAAATAAAAAAACAGCCATGTTCAAGTTAATATTACTTGCCGGAATACTGATGCCTGTACTTGTAAAAAGCCAAAGTGATACTGTAAAACTAAATCTACAGGACGTCATAGACATCGCTAAAGCACATTCAACTGCAGCGGTACAAGCCGCAACCATTCGCGAAAACCAGTACTGGCAGTATAAAACCTTTAAATCAAATTATAGTCCGCAATTAAGCCTGGATGGAACATTACCACAGTTCAGTAAAACCAATATACCGGTAGTTCAACCGGATGGAACAGTTGAATTTAAACCGGTTATCAATGATAATTCACAAATAAATTTGGGTTTAACACAAAATATTGGTTTAACAGGCGGACAACTTTTTTTAGGCTCAAACGTATTGCGGTTCTCAGATTTCGATCGTAAGCAAACCCGCTACAATGGAAATCCTTTAATTATTGGGCTAAACCAGCCATTGTTTGCCTTTAATGCACTATCGTGGGATAAAAAAATTGAACCGCTGCGTTACGAAGAATCACAAAAAAAATATAGGGAAGATATGGAAGTTGTGGGTCGTGATGCATCAGAATTGTTCTTTAGTTTACTTATTGCTCAAATCAATAAAGATATCGCAGCCAAAAATCTTTTAAATAATGAAACAATTTATAAAATTGGCGAGGGTAAAGCCGCTTTAGGAAGGCTATCGAAAGATGAGTTATTACGATTGAAATTGGGCGTCTTAAATGCACGAAAAGCTGTGGTACAAGCCAATGTGGATGCCGAAACGTCAGATCTCCAATTGAAATCTTTTATAGGTTTTTCAGCCAAAAACCAAATTCAACTAATTCTTCCAGAGAATTTACTCAATTTTAATGTTGATAAGGAAGTTGCAATACAGCAGGCAAAAAATAACAGACAAAAAGCAATCGAGTTTAAACGGGCATTGCTCGAAGCAGATAAAGATGTTGCAAAAGCAAAGGGTGAAAATGGTTTAAAGGTTAATCTTTATGGAACTTTTGGATTGACAAATGTAGCGAACCAACTTCCGGGAATTTATAGGAATGCAAAGGACCAGCAGGAAGTAAGTTTGGGTTTTCAAATCCCAATTCTGGATTGGGGGCGGTCTGCTTCAAGAATTAAAACTGCACAGTCAAACAGAAAACTGGTAGAAGCAACGGTTAAACAGGCCCAAATAAATTTTGAACAGGAAATTTATACTACTCTCAGACAGCTTGCTATGATAAAAGAGCAAATGCAAACTAATGCAGAGGCAGATGTAACTGCAAATGAAAGATTTGAAATAGCAAAAAAAAGGTATTTTCTTAATGATTTGAGTATCACCGATCTGAATATCGCTTTGCAGGAAAAGGACCAGGCGCGCAGGGATTATATTTTATCTCTAAAAAGCTTTTGGAATGCCTACTTCAGCCTGCGTGTATTAACACTTTACGATTTTGCCGCTAATAAAAATATCTAATCCATCATCATTAAATTAATATAATGAAAAACTTAATTCTTTTAATACTAACTTTTAGACACCCTTAAACAAAATATAGATGATACAATTATTGAACATAGAAAAAATTTATCGTACCAATACCATCGAAACAACTGCTCTTAATAATATCAATATCAACATTAATAAGGGAGAGTTTGTGTCTATCATGGGCCCCTCGGGCTGTGGCAAAAGTACCTTGCTTAATATAATGGGACTACTTGATGCACCTACAGGAGGTTCTATTACCATGGACAATCAATCTGTCACTTCATTCAGTCGTAAGAAACTGGCTGCATTCAGGAACCTTAAACTTGGGTTTATTTTTCAAAGCTATCACCTGATTAATGACCTCTCAGTAATAGATAATGTCGAATTACCATTATTGTATCGCAGTGGTATTTCCGGTGCTGAAAGACGCAAGAAGGCATTGGATGCCTTAGAGAAAGTAGGTTTAAGCGCTCGTACCAAGCACTACCCCAATCAGCTTTCCGGCGGCCAGCGTCAGCGTGTGGCTATTGCCCGGGCTGTTATCGGAAATCCGGAAATACTGCTTGCTGATGAGCCTACCGGAAACCTTGATAGTGCAATGGGTGAAGAGGTTATGAATTTAATGCTCCATCTAAACAAAGCTGATGGAACTACCATAGTTATGGTTACTCACGATGAGCAGATGGCTAAAAAAACGCAGCGCATTATTCACTTTTTTGATGGGCAACAAGTAAGTTAACAAGTTTAGACTCTAAAAATCATGCTGAAAAATTATATTAAACTCACTTTTAAAGTGATGCTTCGTAAGAAGTATTATACTGCGCTCACCTTAGTAGGTATAAGTCTCACCATTATGATCGTCACAATATTCGCTTCTTTTATCGATCAGATTGTTAGTGCGAACCCGCCGGAAGTTAACCGCGACAGAACCTTGATACTGGATAAAGTATCAGTTTATAAAGATGGTAAACAGACAGACGCAATGCCCAGTCTCACCTTTCTGCAAAAAAATATAAATAACCTGGAGAGTACTGAAACAATCTCGTATTATTCTACCAAGGAATTTGTTTCATTTCTTAACGGAAAAGCGGCAGGACATGCCCTGAAATTTACCGACGGAAATTTCTGGAAAATAACAGATTTTAAATTTCTGGAAGGAAAACCTTTCCATGCAAATGAGGTGAAAAAAGGCGATCGGGTTGCAGTGATCAACGAAAAAACTAAAGCCTATTTCTTCAATGAAAACGAGGCCCTGGGTAAAACAATCAATATTTATGGATTGTCTTTTAAAGTAATTGGAGTGGTAAAATCTGCTACACCTTTTAGCAAAGTTTACGCAGATGTTTATGTCCCATTGACTACTGATGTAAATATTCAACATACTGACAAGGAGATTGAAGGAACCTATAGTGCTTTGCTTTTGGCAAAGACGAATGATCTTAAAAAAGTGCGTGCCGAGTTAAGAACTCACTTTAAAGGAAAAAATATGATTTCCGGTGCTGACTCAATAAAAGTACAGGCTTTTACAGCGCTGGAACAGTTTTCAAAAAGCAGTTCTAAGAATGACGATGAGCCAGAGTATGGGAAAACTGTTGTTATAATCCTTGTTGTATTAACACTGTTTATGCTCATTCCGGCAATTAGTTTAGTTAACATAAACATTACCCGCATTGGAGAGCGGGCAGAAGAAATCGGTGTGCGAAAATCATTTGGGGCAACTTCAGGAACGCTGGTAGCACAACTTGTTATTGAAAACATCATCATCACCTTAATTGGTGGCTTAATTGGCCTGGGGCTGGCTGTGTATGCCTCCCAATTACTGGTTCAGTTGATCAATACGTTCGACCCCTTGTTCAAAATGCCGACAAACAGTTTTATCATCAGCTGGCAGGTGTTTTTGTTTTGTCTTTTTAGCTGTCTGTTACTCGGTCTGATCTCAGGGGTTTATCCCGCATGGAAAATGTCACGTATGAATGTAATTTATGCTTTGAAAGGAGGAAATAACATATGATTTTGCACCTGTTTAAAATGATCATGAACCGCAAGAAAGAGAACTTTTTCTTACTGTTTCAGCTGTTTATCAGCTTTATTGCCCTGTTCCTTTTTATTGGATTGAATTTGAAAAAGTTCAGTAATTACTTCAAACCTTTAGGCTATTCTTATGATGATGCCTGGTTGGTACAACTTGATTTTCAAAAGATGCCTGAGGAAAGCAAATTGGAATATAGCACGTTAATTAAACAAAAATTACAATCCATTAAAGAAATAGAGTTGGTGAGTACCACACAGGTGGTTCCTTTTCTTCAATGGGGCAGGGAGGAGAAGATAACTTACAACAAACAAGTTAGCAAAGCCCTGGCTTTTGAAGTAGATGATCACTATCAGGATGTGCTCGGTATTAAAATGGTTGAAGGGCGTTGGTTTACCCAGAAAGATTATGTTTTGAATGCCATTCCGGTAGTAATCACTAAGGATCTGGCCGATCGGGATTTTAAAAATGCAGATCCAGTTGGAAAAACCATTTTAATAGCCGATAAGCCTGCTCTTGTCATCGGTATTTCAGAAACATTAAGAGAAAATACATCAGCTGACCTTAATCCTGGATTTTTCATTCCATTGAGAAGTGCGGCGAATACCTATCTTCTTAAATCAAAAAATACAGACAATCTGCTATTATTAGAAGATAAAATTCGAAAAGCCATTACGTCAGTTGGTGCTTCTGAAATCCAGATTAAGCAAAATATATCCATAACCCTGATCAAAAAGTTTGCCCATAAAATGGATTACATTCAATTAAGTATAGCCCTGGTAGTATTTGCATTTTTGCTTATAAATGTATTCCTCGGAATTTCTGGTGTATTTAGCTACAAACTATCCAAACGTAAGGCCGAAGTCGGTTTGCGGGTAATTATGGGAGCCAGCCCATTTGATATATTGAAGCAACTACTTGGAGAATCCATAGTTCTTACTACCTTAGGTATTTTACCGGGTGTACTGATCGCCGCTCAATTGTTAATTATGCAATATTTAGACTTAAATGCATATTACGGAACCTTAAGTATTGTATTATCAGCCTTGTTTTTATATCTTTTGATGTTAAGCTGTGCCTTTTATCCAAGTCTAAAGGCAGCCAGACTTAACCCTGCTGATGCTTTGCATGAAGAATAAATAAATTAATTAGTGAATATGATTCTTATTATTGATGACGACATAGCCGTATGTGCTTCACTGAGCCTCCTGTTAAAACAAGAAGGGTTCAAATCCATAAAGGCCAATGGTCAGGAAGAAGCATTAAAATATCTGAAAGAAAAACCTATAGAAGCAGTACTGCTCGATATGAACTTTTCCATGGAAACTACAGGAGAAGATGGTCTGGCTATGCTTCAGCAAATAAAAAAATCAAACCCTATGCTACCCGTCATTTTAATGACGGGTTGGGGTTCAATCAAATTAGCAGTTGATGGGATGAAGTTGGGAGCAACAGATTTCATCAATAAACCATGGGACAATGAGCATTTGATGCGCTCCTTAAGGACTGCCCTTGACTTATCTGATGAGCAGGATACGCCGGGAGCTATGACCCGGAAAAAGTTAAACGAGAAATATGGATTTGAGAACATTGTAGGCGAAGATCCTCAACTTATAGAAGTGCTCCAAACCATAGCAAGGGTTAGCCGTACTGATGCCTCTGTACTTATTATTGGCGAAAGTGGAACAGGAAAGGAGCTTGTAGCCGAAGCTATTCATGAAAACAGCCAGCGTAAACATAAAGCTTTTGTTAAGGTGAACCTTGGAGGGATTTCCTCCAGTTTATTTGAAAGTGAGATGTTTGGACATAAGCGCGGAGCCTTTACAGATGCACGCAGCGACAGGGTTGGGAGGTTTGAGCTGGCAGATAAAGGCACAATTTTCTTAGATGAAATAGGCGATTTAGACTTAAATAGCCAGGTGAAATTGCTGCGGGTATTACAAGACCGTAAGTACGAAATATTAGGCGATAGTAGAACAAGAGCGGTAGACCTTCGGGTGGTTTGTGCAACCAACCGTGATTTACGGGAAATGATAGCCGATAATAAATTTAGAGAGGACTTGTTTTACCGCATTAACCTGATCATTATCCGCCTTCCACCACTTCGTGAGCGGTCGGATGATATTCCAATTTTGGCAAATTACTTTCTAAAGAATCTGAAGGAGAGTTATAACCGACCTAAGTTACAGATTGACAAAAAAACTTACAACTGGTTAAAATCACTGCCGCTTCCAGGGAATATCCGCGAACTTAAAAACCTGATTGAACGTGCCGTTTTGCTCAGCGCATCAGACAGCCTGGAAATCAAGGATTTTGAACGACATCTTGAGGAACAGAGATTGGCAAGTAACTCACTTACACTTCCTGCTGTGGGCGCACTTTCAATTGATGAAATGGAGCTTTCTATGATCAGAAATGCGATGAATTTTCATCAAAATAACATCAGTAGGGTAGCCAAAGCATTGGGGTTAAGCAGGAGTACATTATATCGTAAACTTGAAAAATATAATATTCCCTATGAAACTCAAAACTAAAATTTTGCTGTCAGTAATTGTCATTCATGGGATATTTATCTATCTGCTTACTGAGCTCTATACAGTAAACAGAAATGCATTTCTGATAGGCGAAGCTTTACTTTTTGTTTCTATGATTTTTTCATACTGGATTTATAAATCAATAAGTCAAACTTTTGATACGATCTCTTCCGGAATCGAAACCTTAAAAGACAAGGATTTCAGTGCTAAACTAAACAGCATCGGCCATCCGGAAATGGATGAGTTGATCTATGTCTATAACCTGATGATCGAACAGTTAAGGCATGAGCGGCTATTACAGGTTGAAAAGAGCTCCTTTCTTGAAAAACTCATTGAGGCTTCTCCTTCAGGAATCATCATTTTTGATTTTAACGGAAATATTGCTACTGCAAACTCAGCAGCATTGGAAATGGTTGATCTATCTAAAAATGAACATTTAGGGAAACCATTAAACGAAATTTCTGGCAGACTGGCCGAAGAATTAATGGCACTGCAAATTAATGAACCTAAAGTAATTAACCTAAACGGACTAAAATCCTATAAGTGCCATAAAGCCACATTTACCGACCTTGGATACACCCGAACATTTATTACTATAGAGGAGCTTACCCGCGAAATCTACATTAAAGAAAAGAACGCTTATGAAAAGGTGATTAAGATGATGTCACACGAAGTAAATAATTCAATTGGCGCCATTAATTCAATTTTAAACAGCTGTTTGAACTATAAAAAACAGCTCAACCAAGAGGATCAGGAAGATTATGAGACTGCTTTAGCTGTTTCCATAAAACGTAATAGTAGTTTAAGCAATTTAATGTCGAATTTTGCAAGGGTTATCAGAGTTCCTGAGCCAATCCGACATAATGTAGAACTAAACTCCCTTATCCGTTCCGTGATTCTGTTAATGGAGCCCGAAGCCAGAAAGAAACAGGTAAACTGGCAGTGGGATACCAATACTTTAACATTTGAAGCCTTTGCCGATTACCAGCAACTGGAACAGGTGTTTATTAATATTCTCAAAAATGCAATAGAGGCAGTAAATTTATCAGGAACCATACGAATCCAAATTTCCCCGTCTGTTAACACCATATCCATAGCCAATACAGGCCCTGGAATTTCAAATGAAGTTAGTCGTCAGCTCTTCACCCCCTTTTTCAGTACAACTAAAAATGGGCAGGGGATTGGATTAATGCTAACCAGAGAAATACTCTATAACCATAGTTTTCAGTTCTCTTTACAGACTATTGGTGAGTGGACTGAGTTTAAAATTGTGATGTAATTAGAGTTGTACAGAATTCCTACAAATTTCAACTTTAGCTTAGCTCAATTAGGCCACCTTCATTGTGTGGTAAATAGTTGAATTTAATAGCTGTAAGGAAAAAATGTATTCGAAAATTGGTAATATCATCTGGAAGGAAATGAAAGTACAGGGGTATACCCAAATACAGCTGGCAGAGAAACTTGATGCACCAGGCCTTCAGCTTAGCCAGGTATTTAAAAATGATAAGATAGATGTGTACTTGCTTATTCAGATTTCGAAGGTGCTCAAAAAGAATTTTTTTCAAAATCTGGATGTTGATGAATTGGAAAGTTCACTGAATCTGGACAGCATCAAACAACTTAAAGACAGAATAGCAGATTTAACTGATCGTAACAAGGAACAGGAAATAACCTTACGGAAAATAAACAGACAAATCAAGCGTCTTCAAAAATCTTTTTAAGATCTTTTATTTATCGTGAGTAAAAAACTCACCAAAATGCCAAAGAATTCCCGAAGGATCATGAACAAAGCATTCTCTACCCCAGTCATTAACCTGGATTGGGGTAAGTTTTACGCCTTCGTATTTGCTTTGCAGACCTAAAGCCATCAAGTCATTCCAATATCTGCTAACATCCTCGACCTCTAAAAAGATCATAGTATTATCTATCCAGTCTTTCACATAGGCCGATTGCAGATAAAATCCCAACTTTTCTATTGTAAATAAAGAAAAACCAGGGCTCAAAATATGTTCCTCGAAGCCTAAATCCCGATAAAAGCTGCTTGATAGTTCAAAATCCTTAGCTCCAATAAATGGCCGGATTGAAATTGCTCTATGTTCCATAAGTAATGTGTTTTTTCAATAAAACACTAAAATATGGAATAGTATACGTTGATGCGCTTGATTCAAATCAAGAAGTGAATTTATTCTTTGCAAATTTTTCGCGGGATCTGCTTAGCGTTTCAGGAGAAACCTTTAAATAAGAAGCAATAATTTTTAAAGGAAATTTTTGTATCAACTGGGGTTTGTTTTCCATTATGAATTGATATTTCTGTAAAGGTGTAAGTACATTATCGAAAAAATGAACCCTTGAGTTAGCATACCCCAATATTTTATTTAGTTGAAGAAATGCCGGGGATTGACCTATTAGATAATGTATCGATTCAATGCTAATTTCCAGGACATTAGCTTGGGTAAATGCTGCGATGTAGTTTTCTGAAGGTACTTGAAGGACGAAACTCTTGTGATTTAAAAACCATTCATTTTCTATATGTAAATCAATTACATTATGGTCTGTTTCAGTTTTGAAGTTATACTGATATATTGCACCCTTTAGGTTAAAAAATATTGATTTGGCTACTTGCCCTTTATGAAGTAATATTTCATCTTTCTGAAGGTTGCGAAAGTTTATCTCTCTTTCAAAAAGGGAAATATCCTTTTTATCATAGAATCCAGTTGTATTTAAAACATTTGAAATCATAAAAAAACATTGTGATCATTAATTTACACAAATTCTTTATGAATGGTCAAGTTTTC
Organism: Pedobacter panaciterrae; assembly: GCF_001636695.1. Taxonomy (GTDB): domain Bacteria; phylum Bacteroidota; class Bacteroidia; order Sphingobacteriales; family Sphingobacteriaceae; genus Pedobacter; species Pedobacter panaciterrae_A. The sequence continues at coordinate 2,615 of NZ_LGEL01000013.1, read as the reverse complement.
GTCAGTCATTATTCTAATGTTTTTTATAGCCTGGCAAATATGTCTGTCGTTGTGAACAAGCAGGAATTTTAATGTATCTCCCAATTTAAGCGTAATGAGTTTGCTGATAGAAGTTTTTATCCTGATGTCAGTAAGGTTAGAAAGAGAAATCTTGTCTAAAAGTTCAATAAATTTCTTTTGGTTAGCAGTAAAGCTTGCAAGCGTTTGCTCCGCATTCAACAATTTGGCAGGCAGGTGTTTTTTTGCCGCTTTGTACTTCGATTGCTTTTCAGGGTCCATCATTCCTATAAAATACTTGCCCAGCCAACCGCTTTTGAATTGCTTAGGTTCAGGATTTGGTTTAGCCTTTGCTAAAGCTGTTTCTATTTGTGGAAGGTAATGATTGCTATAAGTATTTAAGTGATCCAGACATTGTAAAATACTCCACCCACCATCAGCTCTCTGACTTTTAAGTGTTTTTTCAGGAAGATGAATCAATGTAGAATTTACCAAAACCAGCTGGCTTTTTGCTGATGATTTTAATGATTCAAGGAAGCTGCTGTTATCTAAAGTTTCCATTACTTAATTTTTAACAAAAGTACCTGCCTTCAAAGTAATAAACTTTGGTATTTACCAAGGTTTTAAATTTGCACAGAGTTTAAAAACTTACTGAAATTTGTAGGATCTATGCCAATATAATTTGCCAGATATTTATGAGGAATAAGATTCAGAATATGCGGACTTCTGGAAAGTAAGGAATGAAATTTTTCCTGTGAAGAGAAACATTGTGTTTCTACAAGCCTTTCAAGTAAGCCTGACATGGCATTTGATATCCCTATAATAATCATCTGGTTTACTTCCGGTCTGCTGTTCATCACTTCCTTTAATTTTGCCCGGGAAGCATACAGATAACAGGAACGTGTTAATGCCTGATAATAGTAGGAAGATGGCCTGTTACACATAAAGGAATCCAGTACCCCACCAAATGAACCTGCATAACTAAACACCAACGTTGCTTCTTTTCCTGATTCATCACTGTAGTATACACGCTGAACCCCTTCGGTAATAAAATACAAATGGTTTTCAATCTCACCTTTCGAGGTTAAGATTGCCATCCGGGTCGCAGTCGAGGTTTTCCAGATTCCGGCAAAAGCATCCCAGTCACTTTCATTAAGTGGATAAATACTGTCTGTACAGCGCTTTAAAAGATTCAAAGCATTTTCCATGAACAAATAAAACAATTTTTACGTTAAATCATTAGTCCTGGCTTGAGTTAGAAGTTCCGATATGTTTTCTTTATGCAAAAAATACATGCCAATACCATCTTCAGAAACTCCCTCTTTTAATAGATAGGTGAATTTCGGTATTTTATCAACTATTAGATTTTCAAGATATCTGAGCTCTATATTCTCTTTTTTTAATTGTTTAGTAAGTTCTGTAATATGGCTTGAAATTATAAAGATAGAATTCTGAATTTCAGAAAGCCCATTTAATACCATTAGAGAGCCATCATGAGCATCTTTAGAATTCGTTCCTTTAAACAACTCATCGAGTATAATGAATAACCTGGTCGTTTCAATAAGTGTAGAGGCAATTTGTTTAACCCTTAATACTTCGCTAAAATAATGACTGAGTCCATTTTGGATATTGTCGGCTAAATTTATTGTAGTAATTAATCCATTGAAAACTACGGTGTGCAGTTCCCGGGCCGGTACAGGAAAACCAATATGCGACAAGTAAACCGCTATTCCAATTGACTTTAAAAATGACGACTTTCCGGCCATATTCGAACCCGTTAAAAATATAAGATTGTTTTTGTTATCAATAACGATATCATTACAAACAGGTTCATTTATGCCAGGATGAAATAAACCTTTTATTGCAATGTTCACATTCTTATCATGAGTGTATGTCGGAAGGCAGAAGTTTTTATCTTTCGAAATTTTTGCAAGCGTTTCAAACACATCCAATTCATAAAAAATACGCAGTAATTCAATTATTCTAAATGTATTTTTCCTTCTAATTAGCGCATCCAGCTTACTCAACTCGTAATAGCGAAGATTCTTTTTTGCAGTGAGTGGGATTGCATATTTTATATCCTCGTTATCAAGAATAGCACTCATTTTACGCCCAATTCTTTTTAAAAATTCAGGTGATTTAGTGTCTGTTAAAACAGAAACAAGTTCAACGCTATGTCGTAGGAGAGAAAGCAATTGGTCAAGCCCAATTTGTACAATATAGTAGTCCTGATTTGAATTGATTTTGTTGCTAATAAATGCAAGTGTTGAATCGATCAAATTGTTCCTTAAATAACCTTTATCATAGTTTAGGTAGTGTAAGATTAAGTCAAATTGATCGTGATGTACCTTTACCTCTAAATTTGAGATTTTAAAGAATTCGATCGAATCTCTCCTTTGTGTAAGGTAATCGACATCATTGCCAGGATTCCTCATCATCTCTTCTAATCTGTCTCTGCCGCCTAACGTCTTAGTTTTTTTAAATAAGGCAAAAACCGAGAAGGATGTATGGTGACTTGGGAAAATATTCAAATCACCATAAGATTGGGAATCCATTTTAAATTTCATGCTATATTGTGATTTGAGATCCGGAATTAAATCTGTCTCTTATACACATCT
>NZ_LGEL01000117.1 GCF_001636695.1 Pedobacter panaciterrae | reverse complement strand
AGATGTGTATAAGAGACAGGGATATGATATTAGAAGGATTAAAAATGTTCAATTTCACTACTACTAATAGTTCCGAGGATTTTGTGGTGACGGGCTTTGTTCAATATAACCTCGGCGAAGAGAACAAAGCAAGAACTGTTTTAGAGGATCTTATAAAAGGTCTAAAATTCGAATAAAAGTATTATGATACAGAATATTCTATGAGGTTGTCTTTTTCTTGGGCAACTCTGGCTATATTGAGTTAAGAATAAATAACAATCTTTGAAAAAAATAACATTTATATTATTGACACTTATCTTTTTTAGTTTTACCGGTATGGCGCAACGCATAGCGCTGTCCGGATCAGCTTCTATAGATCCACCTAAAAAGTTTCGTAAAGCACAACAAAGTGAGAGATCATCACTTGTTACTAAACGATTTGGCAAGACTAAATTTCTGGCCAAATCAATACAAGATCCTGAAAAAGTATACATCGTAGATGATGTAATATTATATATAAATTCAACAGATGTAACAGCAAAAACAGATGCTTTAAAAGAATTAAAAGTAGCTTTCGATGATACTTTTCAAGGGGTGAAGGACTATTCATCAAAAATCGAAAAGATTGGCGCAAAAGATGTTTTTGTTATAGATCAGGTATCAGAAGGATTAAAACTATATCGTTTCACTACTATTAATAGCTATAAGAATGTTGTGGTCAATGGTTTTATTCAATATAATCCTGGTGACGAGGCAAAAGCCAGAACTATTTTGGAGGATCTTATAAAAGGTTTAAAATTCGAATAAATGCATTATATTAAGAATTAGCAATGAGGTTGTTTATTTCTTAGGCAACCCCAGGCTTTAATGATAAAAATAAATAACAGGATTTGAAAAAAACAACATTCGTATTTGCACTTATCTTTTTTAGTTTTACCGGTATGGCACAGCGTATAGCGCTGTCAGGATCCGCTTCTATAGATCCACAAAAGAAGCTATATAAAGTTCAAAAAAGTGAGATATCATCACTGGTATCTAAACGATTTGGCAAGACTAAATTTCTGGCCAAATCGATACTTGATAATGCTGATAGAGTATATATGGTTGACGATATGGTTGTAATTGTAAATTCAGCATCCATGCCCAGAACGCAGGGATTTTTGAAGGGTAGAAAACTAATGTTTGACGACGTTGGACTAAAACTTTCAAATTATTCATCAAAAATTGAAACGGTTAGTGGTAAAAATGTTTTTGTCATAAATGAGATATCGGAAGGATTAAAAATTTGTCGTTTCACTACTGTTAACAGCTCTGAGGATTTTGTAGTGATTGGCTTTATTCAATATAACCCCGGCAATGAGATTAAAGCCAGAAGTGTTTTGGAGGATATTATAAAAGGTCTAAATTATTAGCATCTGCCACTAGATTATTATATTTAACCATGAAACAGCCGAAGTTTAAAATATTATTTCTCTTTCTTTTCTCCATTTTCCTTTCTTCTAAATTGTTTAGTCAGGAAACAGAAATAGTTAATAAACTAAATGATGTTATTAAGCCAATTAACACCTTAAACCCCGATAGCAGTTTTAATGATATTGATTTCTTATCCAAAATACTTCAGGAAAAGGAAATAATATCGCTGGGTGAAGCTACCCATGGAACCAAAGAAATATATGCCTATAAAGACCGGCTAATTCGCTATTTGGTTTCTAATCTTAATCATAAAGCTATTGCTTTTGAGGCCGACTACAGCGGATTAGAACAAATAGACAACTATATAAATTGGAAGATAGAAAGTACTACTATGAGCCCCAATTACAAACCACTTTTTACCTGGCTTAGAGAATACAACAAAACAAAGAGCGAGCAAAACAAAGTACATGTATACGGTTTAGAAATCAGGGAATTTAATGGTGCCATTGATAAAGAATTAAGTTCAAATAAGGATATTAATCAATCTGATAAAGAGGTTCTATTAAAAATCAGAAATACTCAATTTGATAAAATAGATAACAAGAGTCTTAATGATTTCAGAATGGTTTGTACTCGTCTACCGAAAACCTTGAATAGCAAAATGCTGATTCAATTAATTGACAATTACCACAATTTCATTGGTACCAGTCCTAAAATAGGTTTCAGAGATAAATACATGGCTGAAAATGCAATAGCAATTAAAGAAAGTACAAATGATAAAAGACTAATTATCTGGGCGCACAATGGGCATGTTGCTAAAACCTCTCTTTACAATAAACCTGCAATGGGAGAATATCTTGATAAAGCCTACAGTGATAAACACTACGTTATTGCTACCGATATAAATAAAGGAAATGTTAGTGTAAGAAAGTTTATTGCTAAAAACAAACCTGTTTCTGATTCGCAATCTTTATACTACTCAGAGGTGGATTCCAATAAAGGCTACGAGTACTATTTTAAACAATGCAAGTATAAAAACTTCATTTTAGATGTCCATGCAGCTATTCTCGACAACCAGTTAAGTTCTTTTTTAACCCAACAAAAGGAAATGAGATTAATTGGCGCTTTCAGTATTCCGGTAAATAAAAAATTGTCTATTGCCAACAACTTTGATATGATTGTTTATTTTGACGAAACAAATAGTCTCTGATTTATCTGCCTTATATTTGTAATCCACTGTTTTAAAAGAAGGAATTTTTATCATGAACTCTATTCATAAGAATTACAAGATCGCTGCCTACTTAATTTTTGCAGCATCAGCAGTTACATTAGTAAATCATTTTCTTCATTATTCTGATAATATTACCACAGGTACTCTTGCACTCGAAACAACACTCTTGATTGCTGTTCTGGGGTATTTTGCAACTCTCGGCAAGGATTGGTTGAAGTGGGTTCTTACTTTTATTACCGTAATTAGCGCGTTTGCATTACAACCTATTTTAAAGAATTTTGATACCTATCCAGTATATGCTATACTAAGTGTTGTAGCTTGTTTGCTTCAGATTTTAGCCATGCCATTTTTGTTTTTGGCGCCTAAGGCGCAATAGTAAATGCTATTAAAGCACATATCTTGAGCAAATCAAATGGCAATATTTAAAAATAAGATCAATTATATTTTCTTTCTGCTGGCTTGCTAAAATCAACAAGTCTGTTCACTACATATGGAATATGTATATCAATTTCAGCTTTACCAGCATAAACCCAGGGAGGAAGTAAACTAAAAGCCTCATCAATTTTAAAAGCAAGTAATTGCTTAGAGAGCTCAGTATGGTCTATCTTTTTTATTTTAGAATCTGGATTGGTCTTTATTATAAACGGATATGTTGGTTCTTTTTCAAAATCATATTCCTCATTAGAAAGCGCAATAACAAAATTGCTTTGATGATCAGGTGTTAGTGTAACCTTTGCCTTATATTCATAAGATATATAAGTGTCCCAGTAATCTAAAGGAATTTCAAACAGATCCAATAATAAATTCTGCGTAAAACGATGTCCTCCTAGAGGTGCTGTTTCAGCAATAAACTGTTTCGGAGAAAAGTAGTAAAAGAAATACTCTCCAGTATTATCATTACGCATAAAAAAACCTGATTTCCTGAGATCTGGTTTACCATTTGAGAGGTAATTAGATGAATTGAAATCGTATTGAATTATTGCTTTGCTTCCTTTATTTATCGTCCAGATTTTTATTGGTTTTCCATTATCATATTCACCCTGCATTAAAGCTTTACCATTACTATTATAGTAAATCCATTCTCCATTTTGTTTTCCCTTGGTAAATGCACCTTTAAGTTTTGTTTTACCATTAAAAAAGAGAAGCTCAACATTACCATTTAGTTTGCCTTCATCATAACTGAGTTTTCTTATTATTGTACCCTTTTTGCTGTAGGTTATCCATTCACCATCTTTTTTACCATTTTTAAAAGCTCCGGTTTCATTGATTTGGTTGTCGCAGATACGTTCGTATTTACCATTAAGTTGTGGAGAAATCTGTTCTATTTTATCAATACAATTACAAAATTCAAGTTTTTGGATTTCTTGAGCGTAAGTATTGATGAAGAACATTGCGAGAAGCATTGTAAACGTTAATTTCATGGTTTTTAAATTTGATTCTAAAATAACATTTTTCTTATGTTTTAGTGATCATAGTTTCACTAGGATTCAGAAAATGCCATTTATTATTATATTAGAATCATGATTAAAAAACTGCTCTCGGTACTGTTCATTCCCGCATTGTTGGGATGCAATTTAAATTTAGTAAAGAAAAAATCAGTGGATCCTGCGGAGATGGGCAGGCAAAGAGAACAGGCATCAGCTGAGAGAAACAATGACAATTTGGGGAAATATATCGATACAATAGACTTCAATGTTTATACCCCTAATTCTGAAGATGGTGTTACTTGCAGGGTGAGCATTGCAAATCCGGAGAAAGACCTTCCCCAAATGCAAAATCCCGAAGAAATTGTAATAAGCCAGCATGCAGTAACTATAATTATTGACTATCCTTTAACCAACGAGTATAAATTCGATCTCAGTTCAGATACCGGCTTCACAAGAATTCATTTGCTCAATGAAATCAGTAAAGCTTATCGTAAAATATACGAAGAGGAAGAAGCCAGTGCTACTATTAAAACTATCCCAAGGGAAAAAAGAAAAACCTTATACAACCGTAATGAAACCAACGGTAAGTACGGAATATGGGGTCACGATATTGAAGACCTTATATTGACACAAATAGAAATCTATGAGGCGCCGGATAAAAAGCTAATTCTTGCACTTATAACGGAATCTTAATTTCAAATAAGCTTTTCACCCCAGGCAGTTATAACCAAGGTTCTTTCGCCGCCATAATTACGATGCTCGCAAAGATATATCCCCTGCCAAATACCCAATGCAAACCTTGCGTTACGAATTGGTATAATTACTGAGCTACCCAAAATTGACGATTTTAAATGAGCAGGCATATCGTCAGAACCTTCATAGTCGTGCTCGTAATCCGGATCATCTTCCTGAACCGTCTTATTAAAGAAAGTTTCAAAATCTTTACGAACAGTCGGATCCGCATTTTCATTAATGGTAAGGGAAGCAGAAGTATGTTGAATAAATACCTGACAAATCCCGGTTTTTAATAATCTAATTTCTGGCAAGGCCGCTTCTACTTCATCAGTAATCAGGTGAAACCCTCTTTTTCTTGCTCGAAGTGTTAGTATTGTTTGAAAGATTTCCATAAATTATTTTATCAAAAAGTTATAATCTCTCTAATTCGAATTCTATATCATTTAATCTTACTACCCTTTCTGTACTTATATTTTTATCATCAAGCAGCATAAAATTGAACTCTGATTCCATAATGTAAAAGCCATTCTTAAATCCTATCAACTTATTAAAGTCGGCATTAACTAGTGTTACTTCTTCTTCATTTAAAACATCATGTACAGGTTTATTATTTTTAGAGATAACCTTTATTTTAAAATTGGCAACAGCATTCGGATCAGTAATTCTGCTACTAGCTCCATTGAAATCTGCTCCGTCACCATATACCTCTAGGTGATCGTTGATTTTTAAAATTTTTCGCTCTACAAGAAACTCCCAATTTGATTGTAACCAATCGTTTAGGGAATCTTCATTAGATGTATAATTCCTATCAATAAGTAGCTGGTTGCCAATCGCCCAACTACTATTCAAAAAATCAGAAAAAATCCTGATCGCTTTATCTGTTGTCATATAATTCTAATAAAACCTTTAACTTTTTCAAAGCCTCTACTGCCCTGCTCTTTAGCTGCCGTTCGTTAAAATTAATTAAAAATTAACATTAACAAAGTCATCAGGATCATACAAGTAATTCAGTGAGTAATCCCTGATGTCGAGATAGAGGGTATCTAAAACCTTTCCAATTCTTTCGTCAAACATTCCAGATTGCCAATGATCATCCTGACATCTGATTTGATAGTCTTTAATTATACTCTACAAGTGCATTGACGAACATGAAGAGTCAATATCGACATTGAATATAGGGTGATTATAGTTGAATTCGTATATTTAATGATATTGTCTGCAAAGATTCTGGATCAATATATTATATCACACTCAAATTTATTGACAGTTCCGGTTTGTAAACTGGCTACATATATATATATTGCAATAATTAACGATCTAAATTATCTAAATTATGAGTACTAAAATATCTATAGAGATTTTAGCACATAAGGCAATCGATAAAAAAAACTGGTACTTATGTAAGGGTAATCTTTTAGACTACCTCTCAAAGCTAAAAGAAGATTTTTACGAATTTGCTATCCAGCGCAGAATTGTAAAAAACCAATACTTGGACTCATTATATCAAACAATAAAGTCTGGAGATCCGATACCGGTGTTAACGTTAACTTATACGCAAGAATCGCTTAATAATACAGTCGGAGGTTCTGAGTTAGAAATGAACGACATTGAAATTCTAGATGGATTACAAAGAACATTTCGACTATGGGCTTATAAAATTCTTGCGGACAACTATAAGGGGCAGGTAGATAAGGAAGTAATCGACTTCGCCAAAGATTTGAAGAAATTAAATCCTCTACTTTTTGAGTCAGGGGTAATTACCACATCGCTTATCAAGGACATGATCAACAAAGGTGAAATCCTCCATGTCTATAATATCTTCAGATCATTTGATATTTATTTTATAGTGTGGGCAGGTTTGACTGACAAAGAAGTGGTGAGAAAAATGCTCGTATTAAATGCTGGTCAAAAAGCTGTTTCTCCAACTCATCAATTTGAACTCTTATTCCTTCATTTTTTTGATAGTATCAGATCAAGTGGAAATGAAATTGAACTTTTCAGAGAAAAAGATCAAGAAGCGCCAGAAATTAAAAATGGAAGAAGACAACCGGGTCAGTTTATGTTTTCTTCTTTCATTGTTGGCTTACAGTCTTTCGTTGAACAAAAGCCATTAAAGGTGATAACTGAAGATCCGATAGGAATTGAAACTGAAGAAGAAGAGTTTCAAATGCTTTATGATTTGGTATTCAACCTCGATTATTTAAATGAATATGTGAAGCTACTAGTATCTCTAGATAAGGTCATATACAATAAAGAAGGGATTTTTGGATTAGAGTGGTTTGTAAAAGAAACAACCCTTTCAGGAGTTCTAGCAGCTCTTGGAAAATCTATCGACTTTAAATCTATAACTACTTTAGATGAACTAATTGAAAAATCTGCCAAAGCATTTAAAGTACTTGAACATGCTGTTGAAACAAATGGCTTTAAGATTGAAATATATCGTCTAGAATTTGCGAATATATCGAGCAGGGCTATTAATTTTGGCACATTTACTCGAAAGACAATTATGCAATACACTAGTGATCTTTTAAGTAATAATAAGCCAAACTGGCATGAACTTTTTATTAAAACACAAGGAGAGAAATCATGACAGGAAAAGAAATGCTAACACAGGTACTATTATCTCTTCAAGATTATTTAGCAATTGTGGATGACGACTTTGAGGAAAAAGTTATTATTGATGAAGATTTAAATGCGGCCATCACTCAACTTAGAACACACGCTCTTACTCCAATTTTTGACGACTTCGTCAAATATCTTTCATTTTTAATAGTTGAAGATCGCGATCATTTTCTTTCTGATCCGTACCCTAATACTGGAACTATTCATATTATTGATTTTACATTACCAAAGCTGCATAAAAAAAATAGAGCATTCTCGTATTCAGATACACATTTTTCATTCTTTTCGGTAAAATCCTTAATAGATTCAGGAAACCTTGTTGACTTTTCAAACTTGCAACAGGCTAATCTCTGGAAACAAATGCAATCTTTTTTCGAGAGAGATTTTAATCCCAAACAAAATTTCATAAGGACATTTTTCGATTGTCTATCAGGTAATGATGTTGACAAGGGATTTGTTGTGAAATATATTGGGGAGATATTTGAAGCTGAGCGCCACTATTCTTACATATATCTGAGCTTCCTAAATAATTCAAACTCAGTGAAACTACCAAGCGTACTCAATTATTCCAGTACGACTTTAAACTCTTCATTAACTTTCGTTTCATTAATACAATATGAGCAATACTTTGACATCTATGATGTATTAAATGAGCTCAATCAAGCTCCCGAGCTCTTAACAAGATTTTTGAAATTATATCATGTGCTGGAATATTTTATGTATCGGGTCTATTTGGTTGATCTTGTTGACCGCGTGGGAAGAAATAAATTTTTTGTTAGAGAATTTATCGGCAGTTCCGAAAGAATGAAGGCAGGAGAAAAGGAAACCTTTATCAAAAACTTTTTCAAAATATTCTTAACGGACATGGGTACTATCGAGGCGGCAATTGCCGGTGTTATAAATAATGCGGAAATAACTTTCCTAGAAGATAATGGGTTAGTAAGATCTTTCGATATTACTAACATAAAAAAAATAGCTGAGTTAATCTATGGCATCTGTCTCTTATACACATCT
>NZ_LGEL01000118.1 GCF_001636695.1 Pedobacter panaciterrae | reverse complement strand
GAGTGGTTATAAATAAGTTCAAATTTTTCTGTGGATTACTAAAATTTGTATATTACTTATTATTATGTGCTTAACATTAGTTTAAGCCATTTTATTGTTACAGACAGTGGTTTTAGGAATAAAATGCATCGTAAATCGTTACTTTAAAAAAAATCAGATTATAAATGAGCGAATTTGAAATTAAGAAATCAGGCGTCGAATATGATGCTGTCATTGTAGGATCAGGTGCCGGGGGTGGTATGACCGGGTATGTACTTGCTAATGCAGGTTTGAAAGTGTTAATGCTGGAAGCTGGTTCTTATTTTGATCCGCGAATAGACTCTCAGCAACTGAAATGGCCATGGGAATCGCCAAGAAGAGGTGCTGGTACTACCCGACACTTCGGTGATTTTGATGCCGCTTACGGTGGATGGGAGTTGGACGGAGAGCCATATACTCAGAAAAACAATTCAGAATTTGCATGGTTTCGTTCCAGAATGCTTGGTGGAAGGACAAATCACTGGGGCCGTATCTCTTTAAGAATGGGGCCTGATGACTTTAAACCTAAAGATGGACTTACTGATCCCTGGCCAATTACTTATCAGGAGCTAAAACCTTTTTATGATAAAGTAGATAGAATGATAGGTCTATACGGCACAGTAGAGGGTATAGAGAATGAACCTGATGGTATATTTATGCCGCCGCCCAAACCAAGGCTTAATGAGCTATTTATAAAGAAAGCTGCACAAAAAGTTGGAGTAACTGTGATTCCAGGTAGAGGTGCTGTACTTACAGAATCATTAAAGAATAATAACGAGAGGGGAGCCTGTTTTTTTTGCGGTCAGTGTGGTAGATCCTGTAAAGTATATGGTGATTTTTCATCTTCGTCATGTTTGGTTATTCCTGCAGTAAAAACGGGGAATCTTACTGTTATTACCAATGCGATGGTAAGAGAAGTTCTAACCGATAAAACCGGAAAAGCGACTGGGGTATCTTATGTAAACACAAAGGATATGCAAGAATATCAGGTAAATGGTAAAACTGTTATCCTAGGTGCCAGTGCGTGTGAATCTGCAAGATTATTACTTAATTCTAAATCTGCTGCTCATCCTGATGGATTGGCAAATAGCAGTGGTATAGTTGGTAAATACCTGCATGATTCTACGGGAGCAAGTATGGGTGGATACCTGCCTCAACTGGTAGATCGTAAAAGATATAATGAAGATGGCGCAGGAAGTATACATATATACTCTCCATGGTGGCTGGATAATAAAAAACTTGATTTCCCTAGAGGCTACCATATAGAATATGGCGGTGGACTTGATATGCCTGGTTATGGTTTTGGCTGGGGTATTGAAGGAATGAATGGATCTATACCGGGTAAAGACGGTAAGATGAAAGAAGCAGGAGGATACGGTGCTGGTTTGAAAGATGATTACAGACGTTTTTATGGAACTGGAGTTTGGATGGCTGGTAGAGGAACCGCTATAGCCAGAGAGAGCAACTATTGCGAAATAGATCCAAGCGTGGTAGATAAATATGGAATACCAGTACTTAGATTCAACTATAAATGGGCCCCTGAAGAGGTAAAGCAGGCTAAACACATGCAGGAAACCTTTAAAGAAATTATGCATGCAATGGGCGCTGTTGCTTCAGAGCCTCCTGGTGCTGAAACAAATTATGGATTGGAAGCCCCTGGAAAGATTATTCATGAAGTTGGTACAGTAAGAATGGGTGATGATCCCAAAAAATCTGCACTAAACAGATGGTGCCAGGCCCATGATTGTAAGAATCTTTTTGTGGTAGATGCAGCTCCTTTTGTACAGCAAGGTGATAAAAATGCAACCTGGACGATTCTTGCACTTTCTATGCGTACGGCTGAGTACATTCTAGAGCAAAAGAAAAATTTAAACATTAGCTGATCTCAAACTAATATATATGAACAGACGTGATTCGTTAAAAGCTTTGGGCCTTACTGCAATTAGTGCGGGTGTGGTGCTTGAAGCCTGTAAGCCGGGCAAAGAACCGGAAGTTGCTGCTAAAGGTGCTGAAGGGGAAGCCCAGCCAGGCAGACAGGAATTTGAAGTAGAACGTGATAAAAAATTAAATTCCTGGAAATTCTTTACAGCGCATGAAATGGCAACGATAACCCTCCTGGCAGATATTATTATCCCTAAAGATGATAAGTCAGGAAGTGCTTCGGATGCGAAGGTGCCAGATTTTATTGAATTTATTGTTAAAGATATGCCAGGGCATCAAACTCCGATGCGTGGGGGGCTAAAGTGGCTTGATCTTCAATGCTTAACCCGCTACCAGAAAACTTTTAAAGATGCTTCATCAACTCAACAAATTGAGATGGTTGATGATATTGCTTATCCTAAGAAAGTAAAACCGGGAATGCAGCAGGGAGTGGCATTCTTTAGTTTAATGCGAGACCTCACTGCCTCAGGCTTTTTTACAACCGAGATCGGTGTTAAGGATCTCGGCTATGTTGGTAATGTTCCTAACCGTTGGGAAGGTGTACCGGCAGATGTATTAAAGCAATACGGCATGGAAGGGGCATAGTTATTCCATGCATTTATACTATTATAACCTTCATTAGATCTTTTGTTACTAATGAAGGTTATTTACTCCTCTTCTTCAAGATAGATTTCGTGTACTAAAAACTTTACTTTTGCTACCGGCTCTAATAGCTCAGTAATATCATCTGACTCTATGTGGTATATTGTTTCGCCAGAATCAGGGATCTCAGAATCCGGAATAAGCTCAAAAAATTTAACCGGTAAATCTGTTTCCAGTTCTACAAGTTTGATATATTTTACTCCATTATCTTTCCAATCCTTTAGAATTTTACCGTTAAACTGCACATAAGGATTTTTGTTTTCGCTTTCCATGCCATAAAGCTAATACATTAAACAAAATTTCACTATTATAGTGTAATGAAATCTATCCTTTCGAATCTTACTTTTCAGGTTTTAGTGGCTATTACTATGGGTATTATTGTCGGTACTTTTGTCCCGGGATTTGCGCCACATGCTAAACTTATAAGTCAGAGTTTCATTAATATGATTAGTATGCTCATTGCGCCAATCATATTTCTAACGATAGTTCTGGGGATTGCCCATATGGGTGATATGAAGAAAGTTGGACGGGTTGGCGGGAAAGCTCTTTTATATTTTGAGGTGGTTACTACCCTGGCTATTCTAATTGGAATGGTGGTTGCCAATTTATTAAAACCCGGAGTTGGGGTTCATCCTGCAACGGGAGATGTAAATAAAATAAAGACATATACTGAACAGGCCGGAGAAATTAACTGGTCAGAATTCTTTGCACATATTATACCTCATAATGTTTTTGAGGCTTTTACTAAAGGTGATATTTTACAGATATTGTTTTTTGCCATTTTGTTTGGTTATGGGCTAAATAAGATGGGCGAAAGCGGGCAATCGCTGCTTAGCTTCTTTGATAAAATGGCAAAGGTGTTTTTTAACATCATGAAAGTTGTAATGCGTTTGGCCCCTGTGGGGGCCTTTGGTGGTATGGCGTTTAGTGTAGGCACCTATGGATTAGATACATTGTTGCCAATGGCGAAACTAATGGGGGCTGTTTATTTAACTTGTTTCTTGTTTATTTTCGTAGTCTTACATGCCATATGCAAGCTTTATAAGTTCAGTTTGTGGCAATATCTGAAATATATCCGTCAGGAGATCCTGATTGTTCTGGGCACTTCATCATCTGAATCTGTATTGCCTAGTATGATGCAGAAAATGGAGGCTATTGGCTGTAATAAATCTGTTGTTGGTTTGGTTATTCCCACTGGTTATTCCTTTAATCTGGATGGAACAGCAATTTATCTTTCAATGGCAGTAATATTCTTATGTCAGGTTTTTAATGTAAATCTTTCTATAGGGCAGCAGCTTAGTGTGTTAGCCGTGTTGATGGTTACATCAAAAGGTGCCGCAGGAGTTACCGGAAGTGGATTTATTGTGTTGGTTTCAACATTAACTGCTTTGAAATTAATGCCGGTTGAGCATATTGCCATTTTGCTGGGAGTAGATAGGTTTATGTCCGAAGCCAGAGCCATAACAAATATGATTGGAAATGGAATTGCAACAATTGTAATTGCTAAAAGTGAAAATGAATTTGATGAAGAGAAATATAAGCTTGCCATTCAACCTGCTGCAGTTGAAAGTATGGAACAATCAGATATTTAATTTTTTATTGTATTTTGCCTGTAACTAAATAAACCACACACAATTATGAAAAGAACCGTATTTATCGTCCTAATTTCTTGTTTTATCTTTGCAGGCTGCGGAGGAATTAAACAAAGCTCGAGCCAATCTGATGACAAAAAAGGTTGGGTTTCTTTGTTTAATGGTAAAGATATTAAAGATTGGTTTGTAAAGGTACATCATCATGAGGTTGGCGTGAATTTTGGAAATACCTTTAGGGTTGAAGACGGAATTATTAAGGTGAGATATGATCAGTATGGCGATTTTAATGATCAGTTTGCACATCTATATTATAAGACGCCATTTTCTTATTATCATTTAAAGTTTGAATATCGTTTTGTAGGAAAACTGCAAAAAGGTGCCCCGGATTATACTTTGTTAAATAGCGGGGTAATGTTTCACTCACAAGATCCAAGAACAATGTTAAAAGAGCAGGATTGGCCAATTTCTGTAGAGATGCAGCTGCTTGGTGGCTTGGGCGATGGAAATCCGAGACCTACCGGTAATATGTGCTCACCCGGAACCAATGTGGTTTATAAAGGCAAAATAGCAGACTCACATTGTTTGAACTCTACATCGAAAACATATGACGGCGATCAATGGGTTCGCGGAGAGCTGATTGTTCTTGGCGACTCTTTAATCACCCATATTATTAATGGAGATACAGTACTGCAGTATTCTAAACCTCAGATTGGCGGCGGCGTAGCAAACGGTTACGATCCTAAAATTAAAATAGATGGCAAGCTATTAAGCAGTGGCTTTATCGCCTTACAAAGCGAGGGCCAGCCGGTTGATTTTAAAAACGTTGAAATAAAAGATTTGTCTCGTTTAAAAAGAACTGGCGGTAAGTAAGATAATTTATTCTTCGTCAACTATTACAGAAACATCCTTATCTAGCTTTACGGTATGCAGCACTTTTGTTTTTTCGCTGTATACCACAAGCTTATTTTCATCTAAATACTGCACAAGCCTGTAGGGGTTAGATTTTTGAATATATCTCCATTGGGTATAGAATTGTTCCTGCGCTAATTTCTCGTTCGGTAAGAAGGTAATCACAATTTCAATATCAGAAACCCCTTCAATAAAGAAACGATCACTTGTACATAATACCTTTTGAGCTTTATCATTATTTTTAAAATCCTCAATGGCTATTTCCCTTATTGCTGATGAAGATTTATTAGGGTTTCTGTCAATTACATCAACAATAAGGTTGTTTACTTCATTTTTAGTTTTCAGGTATTTTCCATTTCCTGTTTGCAGTATTTTAAAATAAATTTTAACTGCCTGCATTTTATGCTTTTACGATAGGGTTAATCTTAACCTTACAAATAAATGAGTATTTGGGCGTAGTTTGAAAAAATATTGAATTAATATATCTTTAATTTATGAACAAGAACAGATTAGAAGCATTTAGTGATGGGGTTTTGGCTATCATCATTACAATTATGGTTTTAGAACTAAAGGTTCCTCATGGAAGTTCTTTGTCGGCATTAAAACCTCTCATTCCTGTATTTATGAGCTATGTGCTCAGTTTTATATATGTTGGTATCTACTGGAATAATCATCATCACATGATGCAGTTGGTTAAAAAGGTTAATGGAAAAGTTTTGTGGGCCAATTTGCACCTGCTTTTCTGGCTCTCGCTTTTTCCTTTTGCCACAGCATGGATGGGGGAGAACCATTATGAAAGCTGGCCAGTGGTAATTTATGGTTTTATTATGCTTATGGCAGCCATGGCATATTTTATTTTAGAAAGTACGTTGAAAAAGTTACATGGCCCGGATTCTGAGTTTTCGAATACATTTGGGCCAACTTTAAAAGACACTATTTCGTGTTTGGCATATATTATTGCAATTGGAGGTAGTTTTATAAGTTCCTGGATAGGTATAGCATGTTATATTTTTGTTGCAATAATCTGGTTCATACCAGAAAGAAGAGTTGAAAAAAAGATCGCTTAATGGAGAGGCGGATAAAATTGTAATTGAAAACTATTTTATCTAAGTTTGCACAAAAAAATAAAGATACATGAGTGTTTTAGTAAATAAGGATTCAAAAGTTATTGTTCAAGGCTTTACAGGAAATGAGGGTACTTATCATGCTTCTCAAATGATTGAGTACGGAACGAACGTTGTTGGCGGTGTTACACCAGGTAAAGGTGGCCAGACTCATTTAGATAAACCAGTATTTAATACTGTAAAGGATGCGGTTGATAAGGCCGGTGCTAACGTATCTATTATATTTGTTCCTCCTGCGTTTGCTGCAGATGCTATTATGGAAGCTGCAGAAGCAGGTATTAAAGTTATTGTTTGTATTACTGAAGGTATCCCTACTAAGGATATGATTCAGGTTAAAGAATATATTTCTGACAGAGACTGCCGTTTAATCGGTCCTAACTGTCCAGGTGTGATTACTGCTGATGAGGCTAAGATTGGTATTATGCCAGGTTTCATCTTCAAAAAAGGTACTGTTGGTGTAGTTTCTAAATCAGGTACTTTAACTTATGAGGCTGTTGATCAGGTAGTAAAAGCAGGTTTAGGTATTACTACTGCTATCGGTATTGGTGGTGACCCTATCATTGGTACTACTACCAAAGAAGCAGTTGAATTGTTGATGAACGATCCGGAAACTGAAGGTATCATCATGATTGGTGAAATTGGTGGTGGTATGGAAGCTGAAGCTGCACGCTGGATTAAAGAAAATGGTACAAAGCCTGTTGTAGGTTTTATAGCTGGTCAAACTGCTCCTGCCGGACGTAGAATGGGACATGCTGGTGCTATTGTTGGTGGTGCTGATGATACTGCTGCTGCTAAAATGAAAATTATGGCAGAATGCGGTATTCACGTTGTGGCAAGCCCTGCTGAAATTGGCGAAGCCATGGCTGCCTTGTTAAAGAAATAATAAAAATCTTCTTGTATAATGCAAAGGCTCTGGTGATATCAATCATCGGAGCTTTTTTTTAACTGACATTATTATTACTTCAGTTATGAAACTGAGGGTAACTTTAGTGCGTATCTTGTATTAAAATAATTTGTAATGAACGTGAAAGCTTTAATCAATAAAACATTTATGTTAGCAGGCTTGTTAGTGATAACTAGTTTAGTTGCCTGTGCTCAAAAGCAAGAAAAAGAAGTAGTCAAAAAAACAACCAATAATATGGAGTGGAATAAATTAACTAAAGAAGAAGAGGATGTAATTGTTCGTAAGGGTACTGAATATCCTGGCACTGGAGCATTGTTAAATAACAAAGAAAAGGGAACCTATATCTGCAGACGATGTAACGCCCAATTATACCGTTCAGAATCAAAATTTGAATCACACTGTGGATGGCCAAGTTTTGATGATGAAATTAAGGGAGCAGTGTTAAGGATAGCTGATGCTGACGGACAACGTACGGAAATTGTATGTGCAAATTGTAAAGCACATTTAGGTCACGTGTTTCTGGGCGAAGGCTTCACATCTAAGAATACACGCAATTGTGTGAACTCAATTTCTATGAGTTTTGTGCCCGATAAGAAATAAAATCTTTTGGAATGACATAAGTATAATGCCCGATGATAACTTGTCGGGCATTACTTGTTTATAAGTATTTAGTTTACTTATGTTTGCACGTTCACCAACTATAGTAAATATGAAGTATTGTTTATTGTTATGCGGTATGCTAATTTCTTTTATGGGGTTTTCCCAGGATTTTTCAGATGGAACGACATCAGAATCAAATCATGAAACAACAGCAGAATCGTCATCCAATCTATCTTCTAAATTAATCTCGAAAACCGTTTACGGTACATATTACGCAAAAAAGTTTGAAGGACGAAGAACTACAAGCGGTGTAAGGTATCGGAGTAAAAAAATGACTGCCGCTCACATGGCCTTACCATTTGGGACAATTGTAACGGTAACTAACCCGGCAAATGGGAAATCCGTAGATGTAGAAATAAACGATAGAGGTCCACACTCCAGGAAATTCAAAATAGATCTTTCTGCAGCTGCTGCAAAAGAGCTGGGGTTCTACGGAAAAGGGGTCGCTAAATTAGAAATTAGCTATCTGCCAGAGACCGAGTAATTTTTAAACTTTAGGGGGTGTAAAGTCAGCTTTTTTAAATTATTAACATTCAAAAGTTTTTACTATCCCCTAAAAAAGAAATAATTAGCTTTTTTGCTGGTTGATTATGACTGAAATCTGATCTTTTAAACAGCGAAATCCAACAACGTGTTAACAACTTTGTTCTGCAAAAAAGGCCTCATACTTTATATTTGCTGTCTCTTATACACATCT
>NZ_LGEL01000115.1 GCF_001636695.1 Pedobacter panaciterrae | reverse complement strand
AGATGTGTATAAGAGACAGGTGTATAATAACAATTTTATCTAAGTTTATATAAAAATTACCATCATGAGCGCAGACCAAAACAATGTTCCAGGGCCCAAAAAAGCACTCGACAAACTTCATCCTACTGAATTAGGAGAAACGAAAGATTTCAACAATTTATCCTACGATAAAAGTCGAAACAGTTTTGAATTTGACGTAAGGGGGGCAGATAGTGAGTATGATCATCCACTTCCTTATGACACTTCTGCTCCGAATGGTGAGGATAGTATTTCTACATATGATGAAGCAAATCCTTATAATGGTTCAGCTTATGATGAAGATCAGCAAATTGGAGAAAATCTTGAAAGCGCAGCGATGCACATTGATACTATAGAAGGTCTCGAGCTTGAACCTGAGGATCAGTTGCTGGCAAAAACTCCTGAGGATGAACGGGATGATTTAGATGAAGAGGGATATCCTGTTAACGATACGCCACCTGGGAAGCCTCATTAAGAATTGACATCCAGATTAAAGCGTTTACGCATTTCTTCCAGTTTAGGGTTCTTTTCTATCAGGTACTGGTATTTTTCGGTATTGGTGTAAAGTCTGTTTACCACAGTTCTTGCTACTTGTTTAGCCTTAATGCTTACGTTAAAGTTTCTCAGATTTGGCCTTAAGAAGTTAAGGAAATCTATCATTTCTTCCTGTAGTAAACCTTCCTGTAGTTTGTGTTCTACATGTACTGTGATTTCTTCAGGAGAATCAAGTATTGGATCTGAACTGCTAAGGAGAGTGTATATGTTTATTTTACCATCATCTTTTGCTTTATTCGCGTACTGAGTCCATAATGCTAACAGCTGTTCATAGGTGAAAGCCTCTCTTGCATCTCCGCTTATGTATTTTGGCTCATCACCTTCCTCTCCCTCTGCTACACGGCCAATGTCGTTTAGTGATGGTATTAGTGTTGCTACTTTTTTAATGTCGGTAAGAGGTTTCAGAGCAATCTTTGTGGCGGGTGCCGGACTGGTTGTTTTTGCTACTGGAATTGATGGAAGTGTAGATGCTGAATCCTGCTGCAGTTGTTTTGCAACTTCAGGAAGTTTAATTGGTTCAGACACCTTATTGGGAACCTCTGCTGAGGCAGTAATTGTAGGTTCCGGCGAACTTAAATTAGTTTTTTTTTTAATCTGATCTGTGTCAGTGGTGGAGTTGTTGTTAGGCTGCTGGGCTAATTGAAGTACCGATGGGATGTGACACATCTTTATTAAAGACAGCTCTACCTGTAATCGCTGATTTTTGCTGTTCTTATAATTAAGATCACATTGATTGGCGAGGTTTAACGCAGTAAGTATAAATGAAACTGGTGTTTGCTGACTTTGCGAAATGTATTTCTGTTTAATATTTTCACTTACTTCTAAAAGCTTTGTGGTTTGAGGATCCTTAGCTACTAGTAAGTTACGAAGATGGCCAGCTAATCCATTTATGAAGTTGTTACCATCAAAACCATTATTTAAAATCTCATCAAATAAGATTAATGCATTACTAACGTCTGCACTGGTCAGGTGTTGAGTAAGCTTAAAATAATAATCGTAATCCAGGATGTTCAGGTTATCGATTACAGATTTGTAGGTTAAATTTTTGTTGGTATAACTTACGATCTGGTCGAACATGGAGAGTGCATCTCTTAAGCCACCATCAGCTTTTTGGGCTATAATATGTAATCCATCGGCTTCCACTGAAATATTCTCACGCTGCGCAATTTTATTCAGGTGGCCAGATATATCATCAACCTGTATTCTGTTAAAATCAAAAATCTGACATCTTGATAGAATAGTAGGTAGTATTTTGTGCTTTTCTGTTGTAGCTAGTATAAAAATAGCATAAGATGGTGGTTCTTCAAGTGTTTTTAAAAATGCATTGAATGCATTTGCAGATAGCATGTGAACCTCATCTATAATATAGATTTTATATTTTCCGGCCTGTGGCGGGATACGCACTTGTTCAATTAAGCTGCGGATATCATCAACTGAGTTGTTTGATGCAGCATCAAGCTCATGAAAATTAAATGAGTGACCTGTTTGAAATGAAACGCATGAGTCGCATTTTCCACAAGCTTCCTGATCCTCAGTTAAATTAGTACAGTTAATAGTTTTAGCCAGAATACGTGCACAGGTAGTTTTACCTACACCCCTTGGCCCGCAAAATAAAAATGCCTGAGCAAGCTGATTGTTTTTAATGGCATTTTTTAGCGTACCTGTAATATGATGCTGGCCAACAACGGTTTCAAACGTTGCCGGACGGTACTTACGGGCTGATACTATAAAATTTTCCATTCGCCAACGAAAATATGAATTTTTGTTGAGGTTGGAATGTGGTAAGTTGGAAATGTTGAAAAATTGACTGTAAAAGTATGGATTGGCTTACTTGAAAACGAATTTCAGCTCTTTTCTGTATTGCGAGGCGCTTTTACCTGTAAACTCTTTAAATAGCTTATTGAAATGACTGAAGTTATTGAAACCGCTTTCGTAACTGATATTTGCGATGCTGACCTGTTTCTCTGCTAAAAGTTTGGCAGCATGTACCACCCGATATTCATTTACGAATCTGGTAAAAGTTTTTTTTGTGATTTTCTTAAAGTACCTGCAGAAGGACGGTGTAGTCATACTGGCCATTTCCGATATAGCCGAGAGGTTAATTTCTTCCTGAAAATGATCTTTAACATAGTTGAAAATCATATTGATCCTGTCGTTGTCCTGAACTTGCATTTCCATAGAGAAACCTGATGCATTTAAAATTTTGTAGTCCTTAGCATTTTCCAGTTCTTTCAAGACACTTAATAATGTCAGAAGTCTATCAAAAGGTTGTTGGTTGTCCATACTTTCGATTCTTTTGCCAACTTTTTTTTTTGTTTCAGTTCCGAAAGCGATACCTCCCTTTGCCTTATTGAAGAGGTCTGAGATGTACTTTGTTTCTTGTAGATTTAAAAATTCAGTTCCCAGGAAGGCTGGTTTCATTTGAATAACCGTTTCATTCTTGTTGGCTGTAGTTGTATCCGTGAAACCACAATGCGGCAGGTTACTGCCGATTAATATTAGATCTCCATCTGTATAATATGAAAGGTGACTTCCAATTTGCCGCTTACCAGATCCCCCATTTACAAAGACCATTTCTATTTCAGGGTGGTAATGCCATACATGTGCCTTATTGTTTAAGTTCTCTGCATATTTTGAATAATAAAAGGAGCTTCCGAAAGAAGATTCAATGATTTCAAAGCCTGGTTTTGTGTTCCTCATTTTCTTTTTATTCTTTTTTTAGTGAATAAAATATGATTTCTGAAGGTTAAGTTAAATTAGAGGTTAATATAGCATAGATATGTGGAAATGTGCAATAAATTTTTGATTGAAAACAGCGGTAATTTTGGTTTATAAATTAATTGTTCAATTTAAACAATTTTGCTATGAAAAATTTTATAAAAATCAGTTTGATCGCAGTTTTATTAATTAATTCTGTCGGTTTGTATGCGAGTGAAGGTGGCTTCTCGATTAAGCTTAAAAATGTAAATGAAAAATCGGTTACTTTTTTTATTAATGAGACGCAGGTTGTTGAGGTGTCTATCTATGAGGCTAATGATGAAGTCGTATACAGAAAAAAAATAAATGCACTAAAAGGCTCTACAAAAACATATGATCTGAATTCGCTTCCAGATGGGAGCTATAGATTTGAACTGAAGACAGAATCTAATAATGTTGAGTATAAGGTGCAGCTTAAGGACGGTAAGGCTTCTGTTTCGGATCCCTTAATTGTTGATGTGGTTCGGCCAGTTTTAACAAAAGAAAATGGGATTGTTACTTTAAATTTTGAAAATGCTCCTGAGGGACCGGTTGAAATTCAAATTTTAGATCGATATAATGATGCTGTATATGAGCGTGTATT
This sequence comes from Pedobacter panaciterrae, assembly GCF_001636695.1. Classification (GTDB taxonomy): domain Bacteria; phylum Bacteroidota; class Bacteroidia; order Sphingobacteriales; family Sphingobacteriaceae; genus Pedobacter; species Pedobacter panaciterrae_A. Next base: position 4,797 of record NZ_LGEL01000115.1, on the reverse strand, counting down.
TGAGGGGGACGCAAAGTTTGTTAAGAAATTTGATGTTGCGCGTGATTTAAAAGAACTAACTTTTATCATTAGGTCGGCAAATCAGGTTATTACAAAAACAGTTCAAATGTACTAAGTAAATGTAATGGGACATTTTACAAAGGTTGTTTAGGGCAGCCTTTTTTTATGCTTTAATACCGGATGAAACATTATACTATAAAATTTTCCATTAGCCAACGAAATTAGAATTTTTTTACGGAGCTGTATAGGAATGTGGGGAAATAAAATGTCCGAATTTATATTTATGTTTGCCGCAAGTAAAAATATAAATGTATGAAACGCTCTCTTTCAATCCTATTTTGGGTTATTCCATTCCTGTCTATTGCCCAGACCAGTTATCGCAGTGGCTATTTGATCACTAACTCGCAAGATACTTTGCGCGGCTTTATTAGCTTTAAGGAAGAATCTGAAAATCCAACCGCGGTATATTATCGGCCAGAATTAAATGCCAAGACCCAGGTATTCCCCTTAAAGGACTGTAAGGCCTATGTTGTTGAAAATTTTTATTCCTATAGGAGAGAAACAGTCAGTATAAGTAGGAGTAATGATGACATCAACAAGCTATCTACATTATTAGGCCTTGATTCATCCTCAAAAAAGGAGGAGGTGTTTTTAAGGATATTGCAATCAGGAGAAAATGTAAGCCTATTTATGTATACAGATGACATTAAGAGTCGGTTTTACATTCAATCAAAAGAAGATCCCACTCCAGTAGAACTGATTAGAAACGTTTTTTATAAGGAACGAGGGGTTGTAAGCACTGAAAATAAATTTCAAGTCCAATTGTATCTGCTGATGCAGAAATATAAAAAAAATCTGACGCCTAAGGATATAAACCTGGAGTGGGTAGGATATAATGCAAACGATTTAATTAAGGTTGTGTCTAAAATGAATAATCAGTCTGTTGTAGAATCCCGTGTGAAAGATATAAGGTTTTTTATCGGTGGAGGATTGAGCACCAGTTCTTTTGCATATAAAGGAAGTCACCCATTAGCAAATGCGATTGCTGAATCAAAAAAATCTTATAAACCGATGATAACGATTGGCGTTGATTATATTCCTAAGCCATTGATTGGTAAAATGGTTTACAGAGTTGACGCAACTTTATTTTTGAGTAAGAATGAGATTACCCAGAAACTTGCTGATTTAAAACATTCTTTTGATGAATTGACCGTAGCTATAACCCCTCAGGTAATTTATAACATTTATAATAGTAATAGCATTAAGTTTTATGCAGGTGCTGGAGTAGCAGCTAATTTTTCAAGTTATAGCAATAACTTAATGTCTGCTTTGAATGAAGAAGGAAATCCTAAAAAAAATGATGTGGATTTTAGTGCATTTAGTTTCTCGCCAAAGATTACTGCCGGGTTTGTTATTAATAAAAAGATTGAATTTTCAGGAGGTTATTATTTAAAGGGTAGGATTACGGATTATCAAGCGTTTAAAGTTGATGTTAGTCGTTTGTCAATAGGAGTTAATTATTTAATTAAGTAAAAACCATGCAAACTTACTTTTCTGAATTTTATTTCTAAGTTTGCCGAAAATCAAAATAATTACATGAAACGCTCACTACTTGCCCTGCTTTGGGTACTCCCTTTTTTGTCAGTTGCCCAATCAAATTTTAAAAAAGGATATGTTGTTACAAATTCTAAGGATACCTTAAAAGGATATGTTGACTATAAAGAATCAGATTTTAATCCGGTATCTGTTAGGTTTAAAGCTGATCCCGAAAGTAAACCCCGTATTTTTACTATTAGTGAGTGTGAATCATATTCGATTGATAGTTTGGATAAATATGAGCGATATGTTATTGATGCTAGCATGAGCAGAGAAGAGGTTTCTAATCTTTCTATAGGAAGAGATTCTACTTTTAAAACGGATACAGTATTTCTTAAGGTGTTGAATCATGGTAAGAATGTTACCCTGTTCTCTTATAAGGACAACATAAAGAAGAGATTTTATATGATGGATAAGGACGAAAATAAGCCCGTGGAACTTATCCGGAATTTATATCTCAGACCAGAGCATACGGATCGTATGGTTACAGAGGATAAGTATGTTAATCAAATACTATCAAAAATGAGAAAATTTGATGTTTTAAATGAAACAGACGGGAAAAAACTTAGGTTAATAAAGTATATGGATAAAGATCTTTTAAAAGTAGCATATACTTTAAATGATCAGAAGCCCATTAAATCAAAATCTTCCGTTAGCAGATTCTTTGTTGGCTCCGGGTTAACCATTAGTAAGGCAACGTATACCGGAGCAAATGCGCTTGCAAAAGACGACGCAAAAAGTAAAACTTCTTATACTCCTTTGATTGCTGCCGGGATAGATTTTTTTGCAAATCCATTGATCGGAAAACTAATCTATAGGATTGAATTGTCATTGATGACCAGTAAAAATGAAATAACCAGCCCATCGGAAAGGCATTCTTTTGATCAATTGTCTGTTGCGTTGACACCGCAGATGATTTATAATTTTTATAATTCTAATAGGATTAAAGTTTTTGGCGGATTAGGGTTTTCGTTAAATGCATCGGGTTACAGCAATAATGAATCTGGGCTTTACAATCGTTTTAAGAAAAGAATGGATGTTAGAGAGAATGCTGTAGACCTCCAGAGTTTTAACTATTCATTTCAGGGGACGGCCGGCGTAGTGCTAAATAAAAAGGTAGAAATATCTTTAGGATACGTCCTTCCTTCAGCAATAAGTGACTATGCTTATTATAATGTTGTTATGCAAAGGTATAAGGTAGGTGTTAATTACTTGTTCGGTAAGCACTAAGTGTTTTGATTTCTAGAATTTTATTGCTAGATTTGCAACCCCGTATTTAAAGACGTGGATTAAAATTAAAAAAACAAATAATAACAATGAATCAGTACGAAACTGTTATCGTTCTAACCCCGTTGTTATCAGAAGAAATTGCGAAAGAGGCTATTGCCAAATACAGCAAAATCTTAGCTGATAGCGGAGCCGAAATTGTTCAAGAGGACAATTGGGGTTTGAGAAAATTAGCGTATCCGATTGAGAAAAAAGCAAGCGGATTCTTCCACCTTACAGAGTACAAATCTTCAGGTGAAGTAATTAGTAAATTGGAATTAGAACTAAAACGCGATGAGCGTGTTCTACGTTTCTTAACCATTAGATTAGACCGTCATGCGGTTGCATATAATGAAAAGAAACGCAGTGGTGCTTTTAACAAAAAACCTAAACAGGAGGCTGCAGTATAATGGCAAAGGATCAAATACAATATGTTACCGCTCCAAAAGTGGACGATAACAGAAAAAAATATTGCCGTTTCAGAAAAAACGGTATTAAATATATCGATTATAAAGACGCAAACTTTTTATTGAAGTTTATCAATGACCAAGGTAAAATTTTACCTCGCCGTTTAACCGGTACTTCATTGAAATTTCAACGTAAAGTGGCTCAAGCGGTAAAACGCGCTCGCCACATTGGTTTGTTGCCTTTCGTTGCTGACCAATTAAAATAGGAGCTGAGAGATGGAAATTATTTTAAAACAAGATATCAAATCCCTAGGGGAAAAAGATGATATCGTTTCTGTAAAGCCAGGATATGGCCGTAACTACCTAATCCCTCAAGGATTTGGACAGTTGGCTACTCCTTCAGCTAAAAAAGTATTAGCAGAAAACTTAAAGCAAGCTGCTTTTAAACAAGATAAAATTAAGAAAGATGCTGAAGGTATTGCTGAGCGTTTAACTGACGTTAAGTTATCTATCGGTGCTAAAGCTGGTGAAACAGGTAAGATTTTTGGTGCAGTAAACACCATTATGATTGCTGATGCATTAAAACAACAAGGTTTTGATGTTGATCGTCGCCGTATCACTTTCGAAACTGAGCCTAAATTTGTTGGTGATTATGTTGCCAACTTAAACTTACACAAAGAAGTGAAAGTTAAAGTTCCTTTCGCAGTTGTAGCTGAGTAACCATCTATCTTCTGGATATTAAAAAGCGTCTCCGTTTAGGGGACGCTTTTTTTTGTATACAATTTTCCTGCAGGCTTTAAAATTATCGGCCTTTGCCTTACCTTTGGCCGATGGCAAAGCGTAAAAGGGCAACCGGTAAAACGAACTCAAAATCTCCTCTACTTAAAAAAATCACAAATATTGTTACCAAGGTATTTCTTTGGTTTTTAATGGTTACAGTACTTTGGGTGTTGGTTTACAGATTTGTTAATCCACCCATTACGCTGCTGATGATCCAAAGAAATATAGAGCGCAGCTCCGATGATAAGCCATTTAAAATGGAGAAGAAATGGGTGGATTTTGAAAATATTTCTGATAATATGAAACGTGCAGCGGTATCTGCCGAAGATCAGCTATTTCTTAAGCATATTGGATTCGATTTAAAAGCTATTGAAAAAGCTTTTGCCGCAAATAAAAATAGTAAGAAGATAAAAGGTGGAAGTACAATTTCTCAGCAGACCGCTAAAAATGTATTCTTATGGCCAGGTCGTTCATGGATTCGCAAAGGGTTTGAAGCTTATTTCACGCTATTGATTGAAATGCTTTGGAGCAAGGAAAGAATATTGGAGGTATATTTAAATGTAATTGAAATGGGAGATGGAATATACGGAGCTGAGGCTGCGGCTCAATCTTACTTTGGTAAATCCTCCAGTCAGCTTAGTAAAGCTCAAGCAGCACTAATTGCAGCTTGTTTTCCTAACCCAAGAAGATGGACTCCTAAAAAAGCTACTAAATATATCAGACATAGGCCTGTCTCTTATACACATCT
>NZ_LGEL01000114.1 GCF_001636695.1 Pedobacter panaciterrae | reverse complement strand
AGATGTGTATAAGAGACAGTGGTAAAATAAAGAAAGATAATCTTGATCTCATGCGATTCTCCACGTTCATTGCTCGATTTTCGAGGTAAATTGATAGAGGCATTAATTGTAAAACATGAAGTGATAATTTTTACCCCAAAAATTGAACATGATGGGATTAAAGATAAACTGCATGAAATGGGGGTAAGGGTATATGAAAACGGGCTAAACCCGAGTAATGTATCAATAGCTTCTGATCTTAAATATCTTTATGAACTATGTAGATTAATCAAGGCGACTAAACCAGACGTGTTCTTTCCGTATACTTTTAAACCAGTTATTTACGGGGCTTTTGTTGCCAGGTTTTGTAGAGTAAATCATATTACACCAATGTTAACCGGTCTTGGGTACAATTTTCTGAGCGTAGGTTCAAAAAGAACGTTGGTTCAAAAGATTACAAGGGTTCTTTTAAAGTTAAGTTTAAGGGCCAGTAAAAGACTGCAAATCATTTTTCAAAACCAGGATGATTACAATACATTAATTAGAGCAAATATTATTACAGACAAGAACATAGCTCATGTGGTAAATGGTTCAGGAGTTGATTTGTCTTATTATGAATATTCTCCTCCGGATTTAAATAATATAAGCTTTTTAATGATTTCACGATTAATTAATGCAAAAGGAATTAAGGAGTACTATTATGCCGCAAAACAGATTAAAGAAAAATTTCCTGAAGTTGCTTTTAAACTAATCGGGCCATATGATGATAATATTGATGCGATTAGTCCGGATCTGTATTCAAAAATAAAATTTGATGGAACCATCCAATATTTTGGATTGGTAGATGATGTAAGACCATATATCAATCAATCATCAGTTATTGTACTTCCATCCTACTATGGCGAGGGAGTGCCACGATGCCTTTTAGAAGGGATGGCAATGGGACGGGCAGTTATTACATGTAATTCTGTTGGATGCCGCGAAACAATCAACCCCCTTCTAAGAAAGGCTAACGGTTTCTTAGTACCGGTGAAAGATATTAAACAGTTAGCTTCTAAGATGGAGTACTATATAAGGCATACGGAAGATGTTACAAGGTTTGGCCTGAATGGCAGAAAATATGCAAGCGAAAAATTTGATGTAAATAAAGTGAACCAGACTATGGTTAATATTCTGGAAGGAGCTTAAATCCTACTACCTAGGAAATCATACCAACTGCACCTTAAAAGATTAATTTTATGTCTTATCAATGCTTAATTATCCGCACAAAAGTGGAATGGGATGCTTATGTAAAGCGCACTTATAACTATGAAGTATACCATACCTGGTATTATCACTCATTAAATGTAGAAGGAGAACCTGTCCTTTTTATTTATGAAGAAGAAAATTTGTTTATAGGATTTCCATTAATAAAGAGGAATATCGAAGAATCATCTCATTACGATATGACTTCTGTTTATGGGTATGCGGGACCAATATCCAATATTGATTTCAAGGATATCTCACAATCAACGATTGAATCTTTTAAACATGAATTTAACAATTTTCTAAAATCTGAACAATGTGTTTGTGCCTTTACAAGGTTATATCCATTTCTTAATCAGCAGTATTTACTAGAAAGTATTGGAGGAGTTTTCCCTAATGGAAGCACTATTTATATGGATTTGTCATTAACTATTGAGGAGCAAAGATCGCGTTATGATAAAAGATTAAAAAGGCAGATTAAGAAACTCCGAGAAATGGGATATACCATTAAAAATGCAGTTGATCCAAGTGAAATAACAGCTTTTACTAAAATGTATCATAAAAATATGGATCGTTTGGGGGCCAGTAAGAGCTATTATTTTGATGAAAACTACTTTTCTGGATTGCTGAACGCAAGTGAATTTGAAAACGAACTTGTACTTATATATGATGGTACTGAAATGATTTGCGGAGCACTTATTTTGATTTCAGAAGCCGTAGTACGGAATCACTTATCGGCTACATCTGAGAGATACCTAAAAGAATCGCCAAGTAAATTATTAACGGATGAAATAAGTATGATTGGCAGAAGACTGGGAAAAAAAATATTTCATTTGGGCGGTGGTGTTGGTGGAAAGGAAGACTCTTTATTTAAGTTTAAAAGTCATTTTTCGGATTTAAGAATTAATGATAGCATCTGGTGTTATGTTAGCGATCAACAATCTTACAATGAACTTTTACACAGAAAAGGTTTAGAATTAAATCGAGAATACAATTTTTTTCCTGCTTATCGCCAAGCTAAAGCAAACAACTAAAACTTACTCAAATGAAAAATAATTTTGATTATTCGGAAGCTGATATTACAATATTTGATAAAGTTATCAGTGAATATGGTTGGATCATTTATGAAAATGCTTTAAGCAATGAGATGGTTAATGAAATCAATGACTCACTATTGCCCGCATATGAAGTGAGACATAAAATACAGGAAGCTAATGGTATTTCTCTAAACATGGATGGTACTTTGCATCACCTTGTTGAGAGAGAGTTGTTTACGTTGAAATTTTTAGAACAAAAGTATGCGCATCAACAAATTTTACATTACTTAAAAGGTAATTATATTCTGAATTCTTTAGGAGCGGTAATTAACGTGAAAAATGCCCAACCTTATGTTCAAAATATTCATAGAGATATACGAACCTTTACAGGGGCATTTAAATTAATGATTATGGTAATCGTTGTTCTGGACGATTTTACTGTGGATAATGGAGCGACATATTTTCTGACTGGATCACATAAATACGATAGAAAACCAGATGAACAACATTTTTATGACTATGCAGATAGAGCAATAGCAAAAAAAGGAAGCATTATTTTATTTGATGCTAATTTATGGCATGCAGCAGGTAAAAATTATACCGATACACCAAGAAGAGCCCTGACCATGGCTTTTACAAAACCTTTTATGAAACAACAACTTGATTATCCAAGGGTATTAGGTTATGATTTTGGAGAGGCCTTGGGCGATCATCTAAAACAAGTTATTGGCTATAATGCAAGAATTCCGGCAAATCTGTATGAATATTATCAACCGGTTCACAAAAGAATGTATCAAAGAGGCCAGGAGTAGTTAAGCTTTTTTAAGCTTTATCCAAATTTTATTAAATCAAACGCTAACCCATTTTTAAAGATGCAAAATCAATATTCAAGCAAAATGAAATCTATTGGAGGTTATTTAGAGTTACAACTATCTAGAGGAGATGAGTTTTATCCTTCTTTATTGAAGTTGAATACTGCTAGAAATGCGTTTGAATATATTTTAAAAGTTAAAAAGTACAAATTAGTTCATATACCTTATTATACCTGTAAGGTGATGCTGGAGCCGCTTAAAAAATTAGGTGTTCAATTTCAATATTACACTATTGATGAACAAATGGATCCTGTTCTTGATTTTGAGGTTGGGCCAGAGGAATGTTTGCTGTACACCAACTATTTTGGATTGAAACAGGATACTGTAATCAGGTTAAATAAACAGTTTGAGAATTTAATAATAGATAATTCTCAAGCTTTTTTTTCTGAACCGCTGGAAGGTGTGGATACTTTCTATTCCTGTCGGAAATTTTTTGGCGTATCAGACGGTGCATATCTTCAATGTACTAGTGATGTGAGGTTAAAATTAGAGAAAGATGTATCTGTGGATAGGTTTTCCCATTTGATAAAGAGTATAGATTTAGGTATAGAGAATGGTTATGAAGATTTTACTATAAATGACCTTGCGCTTTCAAATAACCCAATCCGTAAGATGTCTTCGTTATCTCAAAAAATTTTATCAGGGATAGATTATAAAGCTTGTAAATACAGAAGGAATTCTAACTTCATGTACCTTCATGACTTTCTGGAAGGTTATAATGATTACACTTTTGATGCGTCATCTGTAAATGGTCCTATGGTTTATCCGTTACTGACTTCATCTACAGAAATTAAAACAAAGCTTATCGAAAAACGAATATACGTTGCGACGTACTGGCCAAATGTTTTGGAATGGACTACAAAAAGAATGTACGAATATTACTTAACGACTCACCTGATAGCTATTCCGATAGATCATCGCTATACGCATTCTGAAATGAAACGCATACTTAATGTATTAAAGACAATATTATGAGCGAAAGTATTTTTTTAAGACCACTTGTATTAGAGGACGCTAAAACATCGTATAAATGGCGGAATAATCCTGATGTATGGAAGTTTACCTTTTTTAATCCAAAAGCACCAATCACATTGAATGCAGAAGTAGAGTGGCTTGAAAAGGTGTTAGATAAAAAAGACCAAAAGAGATTTGCCATCTGTTTAACAAAAAACGAAAAATATATTGGGAATGTTCAACTGATTAATATTTTAGATCAAACGGCTGAATTTCATCTTTTTATTGGCAACCCTGAATACTGGGGCAAAGGAATAGGAGAAAAAGCAGCAAAACATATTCTGGATTATGCATTTTTTACTTTAAAGCTAAATAAAGTAAGACTTGATGTTCATAAGGAAAATAAATCAGCTATTAAAATATATGAAAGACATGGCTTTTTTTATGTTTCAAGCAATAAAAGCTTTATGGAAATGGAATTGAGTGCTGAGGATTATAAAGGAAAATATGAATCATCAGGGACTAGACATATAGTTAAACTTGAACAAGAGGATAGGTGGAGGGGATTAGTAAAGAGAGCTATAAGGTATGATTTTTACCATTCCTGGACTTATAATTTACTAGATAATAGCTCAGGAATACCTATGCTATTTGTTTATGAAAAAGGTAGTGATTTTATCGCTATTCCATTAGTAAAAAGAGAGATTGAGGATTCTGAGTATTTTGACATGAGTTCTGTTTATGGATATAGTGGTCCTATTTCAAACAAAGACTTTGCTGAACTGCCAACAGAATTTGTAGCTAGTTTCAGAGCTGATTTTCTGGATTTTTTAAAGGAAGAAAAGGTCGTTACTGTATTTTCAAGATTAAACCCTTTTCTTAGTCAGTTATCGTTAATGGAGGGTTTTGGAGGGGTTGTAGATAATGGCAAAGTGGTTGTGTTAGATCTTAGTAAATCAATTGAAGATCAGAGAAAAGGATATCAGGAAAGGCTATTCAGAAAAATCAAACAATTAAGAAGAAAGGGATACTATGTTAAAGAGGCTAATAGTGTAGAGGACATAAGAATTTTTAAATCTATATATACATCCAATATGCATCGTTTAGCTGCCTCGGATAGCTATTATTTTGATGAAGCGTATTTCAGAAGATTGCTTGATTCAGAAGAATATGATGCAAGATTAGTATTTGTGTACGATCATAATGATTATCCTGTGTGTGGTGGGATTGTTGTGGTAACTAATGGTATTATGCAGGCACATCTATTAGGAACCAGGGAAGATTACCTAAAAGATTCGCCAGCCAAACTGTTAACTGAAGAAATTACGATAATTGGGCGCAAGCTGGGAGTAAAATACTACAATCTGGGTGGTGGTTTGGGTTTTAAAGAAGATTCTTTGTTTAGGTGGAAAGCCAACTTTTCCAGTCTAACTTTCGGTTACCAAAGTTGGCGTTTTGTAGTTAATCCGGAAGTCTACACGTCCTTATTGTCTCAACAGGAAATTGACCTCAGTTCTGAAATTGATTTCTTTCCACTTTACCGGTTTCAGGTTAACAAAGCTTAACCACTTTATCTTTTTAATGTTTAATGCTATGAAAAGAATTTTATTTTGCGAGAAAGTATACTCAAGGTGGCTGATTCTGCTAATTGATCAGTTTATTGTAGTGGCTGCCCTTACAGCGTCATTAATGATCATACAAAAGAAGGATTTAAACGAAGTATTTACTGATAAATTTATTGTTTGCCTGATCATTTACAATCTGATTACCATGATGGTTTTTGTGAGCATGAAGATACATACTGGAATTATAAGGTATTCTAGTGTTAATGATATTTTCAGAGTATTTAAAGCAGTACTCTTAGCTAGTTTGTTATTTGAGGCGGTAACTTATCTCTTTTTAACACCATATTTTGGATTTAATAATCAATGGTTTGTTTCTATGCTTATTATCAATTTCTTTATCTCAGCTTGTATGCTTATTGCCATCAGGATAGTTGTAAAGCAGTTGTTTCACTACCTTAAGGATCTGGAAGTTGTTTCTAAAGAAGTACTGCTGATATATGGAGCCGATAGGTCCTCATTATTAATTAAACAGGGCTTAGATTCTTCTTCAGAAAAGAATTTTGAAATACTAGGTTTTATAGATGATAATCCTGACCGCCGGAATAAGCATATAGAGCAAAAAAGAGTTTATGGTTCTCATTCTATTCAATATTTGAAAAATAAGTATGGAGTAGAGAAAATGATAGTAATGGAAGACTGTCCTGACATCGAAGGAAGAAAGCTTGCGATAGAAAGGTGTATGGAATGTGGGATAAGAGTTATTTCTGTTCCGGCTTCAAATCATTGGCTGAAAGGTAAACTAAAATTAAGTCAACTTCCTGATTTAAAAATTGAGGATTTGCTTCAGAGGGAGGCTATTAATATGGAGGGTGAAAATATCAAATCAGAACTTAAAGGCAAGAGGATTTTGATCACAGGTGCAGCGGGTTCAATAGGATCAGAGATCGTTCGTCAGGTTTTGAAATGTAAACCACAGTTATTGATTCTATGCGATCAGGCAGAAACACCACTGCATGAAATGCAGTTAGAAATTGAGGATAATTTTACTGATAGTATTTGTGAGTTGTTCATAGTAAATATTCAAAATTATGGAAGACTTAAGAATTTATTCGAAACCTATAGACCAGAAATAATATTTCATGCGGCGGCTTTAAAACATGTACCGATGATGGAGCATAATCCATCGGAGGCCATTTTGACGAATGTAATGGGAACCAAAAATCTTGCGGATTTAGCAATTGATTATGATGTAGAAAAATTCATAATGATATCTACAGATAAAGCGGTTAAACCAACAAATGTAATGGGGGCCTCAAAGAGAATTGCAGAGATCTATATTCAGTCACTTCAAAATTGCCAAACTAGTGTTGCTCATACAACAAGGTTTATTACCACCCGGTTTGGGAATGTACTGGGGTCAAATGGGTCAGTTGTTCCACGATTTAGGGCGCAAATTGAAATGGGAGGGCCCGTTACTGTAACCGATCCAAACATTACAAGATATTTTATGACGATTCCTGAAGCTGTACAATTGGTGCTGGAAGCTTCAGTAATGGGTAAGGGTGGTGAGATATTCATATTTGATATGGGGGAGCCAATCAAAATTTTGAACTTGGCTATAAATATGATCAAGTTAGCTGGGTTTATACCTTACACCGATATAAAAATTTGCTTCACCGGATTAAGACCTGGAGAGAAATTGTATGAAGAGCTATTAAATAATACAGAGAAGGTTGTTCCGACTTATCATGAAAAAATTAAAATATCAAATGTAATTTATTACCCCTACGATTATGTACAACGAAAAATAGACGAGTTACTGGCATTGAACCGGTTAAATGATGATAACCAAGTTGTTCGGAAAATGAAGGAGATAGTTCCTGAATATGTTAGTGCAAATTCTACTTATCAGAGTATGGATGTAGTAAATATGGAAACTGGTGATCTAATGGATATTAGTATTGAACCAGGTGTGAGTTAAGATTGCTGCTTTTAATGTCTGTATGTCTACCTAAAAAACATGTGAATAAATAAAAGCAAATTTATATGGGATCAATTTTTAATGAAATTTCCATTATGCAAGCTTGTGCTGAAATAAGTTTATGGTCTTATTGGGATATTGACTTAATTTGTCGTTTTGCGAATAAGGAGTTTTTTAAATGGTGCGGCAAGACTCCAGAGGAATTGTTAGGTATTATAAGTCTGAGAGTTTTGTTTAATGGTAGTTATCATGAACATCACCTGCCTTATGTGGCTAAGGTTCTGGATGGCCATTTGCAAAAATATAACTCCGAAATAAAAATGATTACAGGGCAGAAATGTCCTGTAACCATAATCTATTACCCTGATGTTGAGAACGGAACCGTAGTTGGGTTTTTTGCAAACATTTATAATAAAAACTTGTCAGGAACTCAACAAGAGAAGTTTTCAATTGATAAATTCGAACTTAATCAGAAAACAGGTTTAGGTCATGATACTGCAGGCAATAAGAGCCATCAGATTGCTGATTATCTTGGTACAGTTATCCTTTCTGGTTTTCCAACCGTTGAACACCTATCAATTTTGCATAATATTTCTGTCTCCAAATTGATGCGTGATTTTAAAACCACCTATCAAACAAGTCCTTATCTCTATTACAGAAGGCTGCAAATGGAATTTGCTGAGCAATACATAAGCAGAACTGGCTGTAGTAAAAAACAGATGGCTTTTATGCTTGGTTTTTCGAACCCTGCAAATTATACGCTATGTTATAATCGATATAAAAGGAGTAAAGAGGAGAGTGATGTTAAACACACTTTTGTTACAAATATTGATGAGAGAAACAAGATTTTGATATCTCAGTTTCCTTTACCAGTTGCAATGTTTGATTTGAGTCTGAATTATTTAGTAGCATCAGAGCATTGGATGACGGAGTTTGATTTTGCTAAAAAAGACCCTACCGGATTAAATTTCTTTGATGTATTCTCAGAAATAAACCCAGAGCTTGAAGAATTAAAGAGCAAAATAAATAGTGGAGAAATAAATGATTGTGCAGGAACATACAATTTTTATAATAATGGTCATTTACTTAAATGTATAGTAAACCT
>NZ_LGEL01000111.1 GCF_001636695.1 Pedobacter panaciterrae | reverse complement strand
AGATGTGTATAAGAGACAGGTTTATTACCGTAAAAGACCTTGTGGCTCAACTTAAGAATGACCTTATTGGTAAAGATTCTTATAGAGGAGTAACACTAACTTATTCCTGGCTCGCAAACCAGTTTGGACATTTTTCTTTGGGGTTCATCCCTACTATCATCATTTATAACATACTAAAAGCAAAAACCACTGTTTCTCAGCCAGAACTGTGGGCAGCCTTTGGCGTTTGGGGTGCATGGATCTTATTTGAACTCTTTAATTTCCTATGGCCTTTATTATTTAAAACAGAATCAAAACGTAAAGCTCTTGGAACAGGAAAATACATATTTCAACCTGCATGGTTAAATGTTACGTTTGATACGATAACAGATTTGGTTTATTTTGGAATAGGCGCACTCGCCGCAAGTCTGATCTGTGAGTTTCATCCGGGTATGTTAATTGGCCTTATTGTATTAATATTATTAGTTACCTATCCATTCTATTATTGGTATAGTACAAAAATGTTCATTCAAAATGCAGACTATCCTTTTCAGTTACGGTTAAGTCAGTGGAATCAACAAATAAAAGAAGACAATAAGGAATTGATATTAGATTTCCTGAAACACAGCGAACCCGGAAAACATATGTTACTATTTGGTTCCAGAGGCAGCGGCAAAACAACATTATCAGTTGGGATTGCGACAGAATCATCTATTAAAAATAACAGTTGCAGTTATGTTACTGCAGTAAAACTACTTTGTTTGTTCTTTGAGAATGAAGACAACCCACCAATTACAAAACCAGGAGCCTGGTCATGGAGAAACTCTTCTTTATTAGTAATAGACGATATTAACCCCGGCGGACAGGTACAGGGTGATATTCTAAGTGCAAAACAATTCTATACCATACTTAATAATCTGACCTGCGGAGAATTAAACAGAAAAACTATTAAAGAAAAAAGTATTATTTGGGTTATGGGTAACGAAGACCCAGACAAGCATTCTGAAGAACGCTGGGAAACATTATTAGAAAATATAGGTGTAGAAAAATCAAATATTACAATAGTAAACCTGGATGCGATTTAATTAAGGAAGTATATTATTATCATATGCAAAGCTAACCAGATGGGTTAAGCTTTTAACATCAAATCTTTTATAAAGAGGGATTATTCTTTTTTCTATAGCCGAATGAGAAACCCCCAGTTCATGAGCAATTTCTTTGAAGGAGTATCCTTTTGCTACAAGCGAAAGGGCTTCCTTCTCTTTATTAGATATTGCCAGATGGTAAAATAATATTTTATTTAATTCTTCTTCAAATTTTTCTTTATCCGGACCATAGGCCGCATATCTCATTATTTTCCCAAAAATCAGACTTCTATTGATTTGAAAACGACCGATAATAGATTCAATTTTACCATTCTCCGAGCTAAAAACACCCACCCTTGCTGAGATAGGAACTTCAGTGCCATTTTTATGGATCTTTTTCAACTCAATAGTAAAACTGTATTTCTCCAGATCCTTACTTTTATTATGAATAAACTTAAGGGCTTTATCATTAAGATCATGTGAGAAAGGAGCAAATTCAGGTGCCGACATGTTTACTATTGCCAGCATATTTATTTCATCATCTTTATACCCAACAACTTCTTCCCAGCCACTGGCAAAAATCATTCTGTTCTCTTTAAATGAATAGATATAGATGGCTTCTTCCGCAAATCGGGGAATAGTTTGTTCAAAGAATAATGCTTGTTCATCCTTTAAGTCGGCAGGAACATCTGTAATAAAGTTCCTTGAATAGTCTCCAAAATTCCCTTTCGATTTCATTTTATACCTATTTAGAGAAATCTTTTTAATAAAACCTGCGTATTTACTCAGTTGATTTTAATTAAAATGACTGCTAATTTTGCAACAAGTTTAAAAAAAATACCGCTCATTTCAGCATCACAAAAAAAATAAGCAGTAAAATTATGTCCAGCCTTAGCCCTCGCCTCTCTATCTTTATTTTAAAACTGATTGCTCTTTCGTTACTAATCCTTTGCTTATATCAGGCTCGTAATTTAATTTACTAGTAAGAAGCTAAAGAAAACAATTCATTTCCATAAGGCTTTAATCGCTCCCTGCCATTTAGGAAATCCAAAGCTATTATAAAAGAATAAGCTGCTACCCGTGCGTTCATCTGCAGAATCAGTTTAGATGCTGCAACAACCGTCCCCCCGGTGGCCAATAAATCATCATGAATCAATACCCTTTGCCCTTTGAGCAAAGCATCCTGATGACATTCTATCGTAGCACTACCATATTCCAGATCATATGTTTGTTGAATGGTTTTGTAAGGTAGTTTCCCGGCCTTTCTAATTGGCACAAAAGGCACATTTAGAAGCTGAGCCAACGATGGTCCAAACAAAAATCCCCTACTCTCTATACCAGCTACCACATCAATAGCCACATTTGAAAGTTGCTCGGCCAGGGCGGCTGTAATATCGATACACAAACCCGGATCCTTTAATATTGGAGTGATATCTTTAAAAATGATCCCTGGTTTTGGGAAATCATTTACATCACGTACAGTTTGTTTTATTCTGGATTCTATCATCACTAAAAAGTAAGGTAAGGGGCCAAGCGTTCAACAGTTTCAGGCTCTAAGTTAGCAACCTTATTTAAGTCAGCAATATTACTATAATTTCCGTGTTGTTTTCTATATTCAATAATAGCATTTACCTGTTTATACCTTATATATGGATGTCCCTTAAAATCCTCAAATCTTGCAGTATTGATGTTAATCGTTTTTAATCTCTGATTATCCACAGAAACCTGATTCCTTATCTCATCATATTTAATAGAATCCAGCCCAAATACTTCAAGCAACTGTTCCTTTTTATAAAAGCCTCCAACCCGCTCCCTGTATTTTACTATCCTTTTGGCAAAACTAGGCCCAATACCTTTTACCTCAACAAGCGCTGCACTATCTGCCCCATTTATTTCAATTATTTTTATCTCCCGGGAAATTAAATTTTTGGCTTTATCGTCAAAGCCTTTCCCTGCCATTTTTATCTTTCCGTTGTAATTATCATCAATTTGCACATAGGGATATAGCTTTTCATATAATTTCTGATTAATCGTATACATCTTCTGCAAGTCCTCAGCTTTTCTAAACCTCCCTCCTTTTGCCAAATACTTTAAAACGGCCTCAGATTGTTTAAAGGATAAGCCGAGTTTTTGCCAATCATTAATACTTATAGTATTGGGATCAAACAGGAATAATGAATAATGATGATCCTTTTTACTATTATACTTTAGTTTTCTATTATTAAAAACCGTAGTCTTTTTCATAGGCAGCATCAATCTTTTAATTGCCATTTGTTCAACCTGAGCATTCTCCGATTCAGGCTTTAAAAATCTGTATAGATAAGGAGTAGCACTGATTAACATTATAAGCACTATTAGGACTATAAGACCGTTAAATTCACGTTTACTAAAATCAAAATAAGCATTCAACCATTTTCTCATTGCCTAATCTATAGCGTATTATTATAAATATCAACCTGAGGGCTTTAGTATTATATTTTAGCATGTCGCCAACGATTAGAAATATAAATCTTACTTTTGAGGTTGGATAATGTTTCACAAACAGGAATTTAAATGAAGATCATAACTACCCAAGAGTTTGCAAAAGCTACTAAAATAGATAAACTGGGAGTACCCGGACTTGCTGCTTTACTCATGGAGATGATGAAACTTAACGACATCAACAAAGTTTTTTCACAGAATGAACACTTTAGCGGTTTAGAATTTGTCGATAAGATTTTAGAAACAATAGGCGTTAGTATCGATTTTGATGAGGACGACCTTAAAAATATACCCAAAACCGGCGGTTTTATTGCTATTGCAAACCATCCTTATGGAGGCGTAGAAGGTCTTGCACTTGTAAAGCTACTTTGTACCGTAAGGCCTGAGGCGAAGGTGATGGTTAATTTTATACTAAAAAAGATCCCCAACTTAAGTGAATTCTTTGTAGCAGTAAACCCATTTGAAAACGTTCAGCATTCATCAAGTATCAGTGGTTTAAAAGCTACATTCGATCTGCTTCAAAGTGGCACACCAATAGGAATATTTCCGGCAGGTGAGGTTTCAACATTTAGTTTAGACAAACAGGAAATTACAGACAGAATATGGCATCCGGTAGTGGGTAAATTAATTGCCAGAGCTAAACTACCTGTAGTACCAATCTATTTCCACGGCAATAATGGTGTTTTATTCAACATCCTTAGCTTTATACACCCTACCTTAAGAACAGCTAAATTACCTTCAGAGTTTTTAAACAAACAGGGTCTGAAAATAAAAGTAAGAATTGGTAAGCCTATTAACATAGAGGATGTTTCTTATAGGAATAACACCAATAAATTACTTGACTTTCTTAGAGCACGTACCTATGCACTAGGGACAGGCTTGGAACAGGAGAAAAAATTATTCAATCCAATCAATCTCTTTAAAATAAAGAAAAAACCAGAAGAAGTTATTCAGGAAACAGATCGAAATAAAATTGTAGAAGAAGTTGATCAGCTTGAAAACTTTAGGGTATGGCAGGAAAAAAACTATGAAGTATATATAGCCCCTACAGTAGCAATCCCAAATATTTTAAGAGAAATTGGCCGTCTAAGAGAAATTACTTTTAGAGAAGTTGGCGAAGGAACAAATAAAAAGATTGACCTTGACAACTACGACATCTATTATAATCACCTTTTCATCTGGGACAAAGACCTGCAAAACATAGTAGGTGCTTACCGCATCGGTAAAGGAGATGAGATCTTAAATACGATGGGAAGGCGCGGGTTTTACCTATCTGAACTGTTCAAGATTAAAGAACCTTTTTATCCACTTTTAAGAAGAGGGATTGAACTTGGCAGATCATGGATACGAAAAGAATATCAGCAAAAACCACTCCCTCTGTTCTTATTGTGGAAAGGGATTTTAAAGTACCTGCTAGATAACCCTCACTATCGTTACATGTTTGGCCCTGTAAGTATCAGCAATAATTTCTCAAAGTTTTCTAAGTCTTTAATTGTAGACTATATTACCAAGAACCACTTTGACTATGAGCTGGCACACTATGTAAAACCTAAAAATAAATTTAAAGCAGATCTTTCTGCAATTGATAAAGATCTTTTAATTGAAAGCAGTGATTCTTTAAAAGATCTGGACAGTTTAATATCTGATATCGAAAACTCTCACATTAAGATACCAGTATTACTTAGACAGTATATGAATCTTAATGCCAAAATCATTTGTTTCAATATTGACCCTAAATTTTCTGATTGCCTTGATGGCTTTTTAGTAGTGGATATGCAAAATATCCCTCCTGAAATGCTGGAGAAGATTGGTAAGAATTTTTAAATAAAAAAGCCCTGACATCCATCGGGGCTTTTTTGTATCAACTAAACCTAAACGTATATAAATACTAACCAAATATTTATGCCACAAAAGTAGTGGCATGATGTTAAGTACTTGTTAATTATTGATTACTATATAATTTTTTAACCACGAAAACTTAATATGCAATCACTGTTAATTCTGCGTATATTTAATGTTACCATAATATTAATTAATATACAGAGTCATGGGCCGTTTGCTAAAAATATACGGTACGCTAATTTTGCTTTTGACAACGCACCTTGTGTACAGTCAGAATAGTAGTTACAATATTAGCTTTGAGTTTTACAACGACATCTTCAACCTTGAAGTTGATTCTTCTATAATTGTAAATGCCCCAACAGAACTCTCAGAACAATATATTAAATCAAGTTACGATAAAGTAAATGCAGGTAAATACTCATCAATAGTAAAAACACTTACTGACTATAAAGAGAAGCACCAGCTAAACGATTGGCTTTATTATCAACTGATCAGAAAAACAGCCCAGCAAATTAGTCCTAAAAAAGACAATTACGAACGCTATACTTTTTACAAATGGTTTCTTTTAGGTAAATCTGGCTATGATACCAGGCTAACTATTGCCGACAACCGGATCATATTCTACGTTTTTAATGATGAGGATATTTCTGACATACCTTTTATCATGTTTAAAAACAAAAAATATATGTGCCTGAACCATCATGATTATGCTTATGCTGACTTGAATAAAGTACCTCCGTATGATATGATTAGCATTCCTGGTGCTAAAGAAGCTTTTTCTTATAAGGTTACCAGAATGCCTGATTTTAAACCTGAAGACTATTATGAAAAACAACTTCAATTCAGCTATAAACATAAAACCTACCATTTCAATGTTAAGCTGAATCCTGATGTTGAAACTATTTTTGCCAACTACCCGGTAGTTGACTTTGAATCGTATTTTAATATTCCTTTGAGCAAAGAAACATACGGTTCCCTAATTCCTCTCCTAAAAAAGAATGTAAGCGGAATGAAACAAAAAAAAGGAATTGATTACCTGATGCGCTTTACCAGATATGCATTTTTATATGAAAATGATGAAGAAAATTTTGGAAAAGAAAAGCGGCTCTCTCCTGAAGAGACGCTCTTCTCTAAATACAGCGACTGCGATGACAGGGCAGCCTTGTTTTTTTATCTTGTAAAGGAGATTTATAATGTACCAATGATTGCACTGCTATACCCTACTCACATAACTATGGCAGTTCAGTTTGATACACCTGTAGGTGGCGACCCAATAGTATATAAAGGTAAAACCTATTCCATTTGCGAACCAACCCCCCAAAAAGAAGATCTAGGCATCGGGCAAATGTCTGCCAATTTAAAGAAAGTACCTTATCAGGTTGTATATGCTTATGAGCCGAAACACTAAGCTTAATTAAAAACAAAATTTGGGTCAAAATACTGTTTTACATGCAAGGTATCCCTCTTTGCCGGCTGTCCGATTGCTTCCAAAATAACCTCTGCCTCTAATAACCACCTTGTTTGGTCTGCTTGCTTACCAGGTCTTAAATTAATGCCTTTAACATACCCATCTTCTATTAGTCTAAATGGTGTCATCAAGCAAGCTGCACAACTCCAGGTTAATTTTACTTTTCCATCTAAAATAGCTTGCTTGTTAAATGAAAAAGATTTTCCATCCATTGGCGCTTTTATGTAGAGCGTTGTTCTAACACCTGCGGTCTGTATATCTGCCCAAAATAGTCGATAAGGGCCAGTTATTAATCCTGAACCAGCTTCATTTAAATCTGCATCTTCAGTAAATAGATATTGGCAATTTGCATTTTCTGGACAAGGCGTTAGATTTTTTTCATCTATTTCATCATTAGCAATTTTTTCATTGTCCTTAGAACAGGAAGCACTGATCAAAATGGTCATTGTTACCATTAGCAGCTGAATAGTTATTTTTCTCATAATCTTATTGTTTACAACTATACGATGAGTCACTTATTACCGCTACTAAAATGAGGTTAAGTTTATGTTAAATAAAAAGGTCTTTTTGCTATGCAAAAAGACCTTTCAAAGATTTTATTATTTGTGACTTATTTTACAGCTCCAGGAGTTGTATAAGGTAATACTTGAGGATCAAAATGAGCCCAACCAGCAGTCCAGTCGGTAGTACCAAATGCACCTTTATAAGCTACTTTCTCAAAGAAAGAATCAGCTACCTTTGCATTAGTAAATACCGCACCTGTTGCAGCAACAGATCCTGTAGCTAAGGTAAAGTTAGGTCTTCCAACACCTTCACCTGCAGCAATATCAGATGAATATTTGTACGGAGATGTTAACAACACACTTGCCCAGCTACCTGCTACAAAAGAATTAGTTGCTCTTAAAGTAGCTTCAATAGCTGCTTTATTTCCTTTGATCTCTTGGCCAGTTATACCATATATTAAGTTGTTTTCAAATGATAAACGACCTGAAGTATAGTTGGTAGTAGTTGCTCCAGCAGTAGCCACTTTAGTATCATCAATATAAACACCATCAGGGAATCCAGTAAAGATAGAGTTAAAAGTACTGATAGATGAATTTCTTCTGATCTGTGCAGCGTGTTGGAAGAAGCCATTGATTTTAGTACTTGCTGACGCCAATGGACCAATTACAGTAACATTAGAAAATATAGCAGAAGTTTGAGGAACATCATTTGTTCCATCAGGGTCATTATCTGATTCGAAACCATTAGAACCTGACTGGTCAGCTACTAGAGGAAAACGTTGCGCTAATGCAAATTGAATTTTTCCGCTAAATCCGTTATCGGTATCAAAATCATCATCCCATGTACCTGTTGCAATAAGGTGTTTTGCATTTACTGAACCGCCAAACCATTCAAATGCATCATCACCTGAACGGTAAACCTGTACATAATCAATTGTAGTTCCAGAACCAACAGCGCCAAATGTGATACCATTTATCTCATTATCTACTGAAAAAGGAATACCTGCATATTCAACACGTACATATTTAAGTGTACCAGAATTATCTGCATCATCAGTACCACCAAATCGGATATATTTGTTCTCGTCTCCTCCGGCAGTTGGAGTTAAACCACCTTCGATTTTATTATTAACACCTTTATTATGCTTTGCTTTCCCAAGAAGGATCAACCCACCCCAGTCACCTTCGCGACGGGCACCTGCTGCAACACCTGAAGTAAATACAATTGGTTTATCTACAGTACCTATAGCACTGATTTTGGAACCTCTTGTAATAACTAAAGTTGCTTTTGAAGCTTTATCTCCTTTAATGATTGTACCTGGTTCGATAGTTAATGTTGCACCATCAGTTACATATACGTATCCTTTTAGGTTATAGATTTTGTCTGCTGTCCATGTAGTATTAACTTTAATATCACCGGATACCTGAACCGAACCTTCTGGATTAACTATCTCAGGATCATCATCATTATTATTTTTAGAACAAGATACAGCCAATAAACTGAAGGCTAAACCAAGAAGAACAAAATATTTTTTCATGTTTTCGTATTTTTATTTTTTGTAAAGGAATTAAATTAGATTAAACTCAAAGTCAACTATATATTAAATTACTGTTATGT
>NZ_LGEL01000116.1 GCF_001636695.1 Pedobacter panaciterrae | reverse complement strand
AAGATACAGATCTACAACAGATCAGTTAGCTAAAAACAACGCGGTCTTATTAAAACTTACTACTAAAGCATAAGTTTCTCTTTAAAAGAAATTAAAGCATCTCTAAAAACAGAGATGCTTTTTTTATGCCCGTTACTTTGCGCTTTTTCAGTGCTACCTTGCTAGGCTAAAAATTTGTCAAAGTCCATGTTGAGTCCATGGTAAGTCCATGTCTAGTCCATGTTTTTCCGGTAAATATATGGACATACCATGGCCCTACTGTTCAAGTAACGCGCAGGCATTCAAACCTGACATCAATTGAAACCAGACGTATGTTATATCAATAAATATTTTACCCTTTTTTTACCAGCTCTTTGCAGATTCTTTTGATTAACCCCGGACCTTCATAGATGAAACCTGTGTACAGCTGCACTAATGAAGCTCCTGCATCAAGCATATCCTGTGCATCTTTAGGAGAATGAATCCCCCCCACTCCAATTATTGGAAATGCTTTGTTTGACCTGGTAGAAAGATACCTGACCACCTCGACAGAACGAAGTGTTAACGGCTTACCGCTTAAGCCTCCTGTTTCACTTTTAAGTGGCTCCGGGCTTTGCAAACTACTTCTATCTACTGTAGTGTTAGTGGCAATAACCCCAGCAATACCTGTAGTCATTACAATCTCTACAATATCATCTAATTGTTCATCGGTAAGATCGGGAGCTATTTTAAGCAGAATTGGTCTGCTTATGTTATTTTTACTATTGCGTTGCTGTAAAGTATTCAACAGCTCCATTAATGGTTCTTTTTCTTGTAAAGCCCTTAATCCGGGAGTATTTGGAGAACTTACGTTTACTACAAAATAGTCCACTACATCAAATAACCTGTCAAAGCATTTTATGTAGTCACTTAACGCATCCTCATTAGGGGTATTTTTGTTTTTGCCAATGTTACCGCCAACAACAATGTCACTATTCTTACTTTTTAACAATCTAAGCCTTTCAGCAAGGGTATCTACGCCTTTGTTGTTAAAACCCATACGGTTTATGATTGCGCTATCCTCTTCCAAACGGAACATCCTTGGCTTGTCGTTACCAGGCTGTGGCAAAGGTGTTACAGTACCAACTTCAATAAATCCAAAACCAAGATCGCTTAATGCTTCTATGTACTCTCCGTTTTTGTCGAAGCCTGCGGCTAAGCCAACCGGATTCTTAAATTTAATGCCAAAAACTTCGCGCTCAAGCCCTTTAATATTAACATCAAAGCTTCCTCTAAGGATAGTTTGCCCAAGCGGGAAGTGTTCATGAAACCATTTCAGTCGCTTAACGACAAAATAATGCACTTTTTCGGGGTCAAATTGAAAAAATATAGGCTTAATTAAACGGTACATGGGACGAAGATAGGAATTTGTTTGTATTTTTGCAGCCACATGATTTCGATAAACGACTTAACATTCCTGATAGGCTCCAGAGCCTTATATGACGAGGCAAACTGGCACATTAAACCGGGCGACCGGGTTGGGCTAATTGGTGCCAATGGAACAGGAAAATCTACACTTTTAAAAATAATAGTAGGTGAGTATGCTCCTTCGTCGGGTACTATTTCTATGTCTAAAGACTTAAAAATAGGTTACTTAAACCAGGATTTACTTTCTTACGATTCTCACCATAGTATATTACACGTTGCAATGGAGGCTTTTGAACGCCAGAACCAATTGCACGATGAGATAGAGGTATTACTTAAAAAAATAGAAACTGATTATTCTGAAGAAGTTTTAAATAAATTAAGCGATAAGCAACAGGAATTTGAAGCTTTAGATGGCTACAATATAGAATATAGAGCTAATGAGATTTTAGCAGGTCTGGGTTTTAGTACTCAGGATCAGTTGAGACCGCTGAATACCTTTTCAGGAGGATGGCGTATGCGTGTTATGCTTGCCAAAATTCTATTGCAAACACCTGATATCTTATTACTGGATGAGCCTACCAACCACATGGATTTACCCTCTATTAAATGGCTGGAAACTTATCTTTTAACTTTTGAGGGTGCTATTGTAATCGTTTCGCACGATAGGTACTTTTTAGATAAGGTGGTGAACAAAACTGTTGAATCCCGCAAAGGAAAACTAACTTCTTATGCCGGCAATTACAGTTTCTACCTTGAAGAAAAAGCACTGCGTGGTGAAATTCAAAAAGGAGAATTCAAAAATCAGCAAGCTAAAATTAAGCAGGAAGAACGCTTAATTGAGCGCTTCAGGGCGAAAGCTTCCAAAGCTAAAATGGCTCAGTCGAGGATGAAGGCTTTGGATAAAATGGAGCGTGTGGAAGATGTTGATGATGATAATCCTACTGTAAACTTCCAGTTCAAATTCTCTAAGGCATCAGGCCGTCACGTAGTTACAGTTGAAGGCGCTACTAAGAGCTACCCAAATGTCGATATTCTTGAAAATGCCGAAGGTATCATTGAGAAAGGTGATAAAATTGCCCTGATCGGTGCGAACGGAAAAGGTAAATCGACCTTATTAAGAATTATTGCCGGAGCTGAAGGTTTTACAGGTAGATGTGAGACTGGTCATAACGTTACGACTACATTTTTTGCGCAGCATCAATTGGAGTCGTTACACCTTGGAAATACCATTCTTGAAGAATTACAGGCCTTTGCGCCTAAACATACTGACACAGAATTACGTGGTATATTAGGGTGTTTCCTTTTCACAGGTGACGATGTGTTCAAAAAGATCCGTGTATTATCCGGAGGTGAAAAATCGAGGGTTGCTTTAGCGAAATCACTAACTACTGACTCGAACTTCCTGATTCTGGATGAGCCTACCAACCACCTTGACATACAATCTGTAAACATCCTTATTCAGGCATTGCAGCAGTATGAAGGTACTTTTATTGCAGTATCTCACGATAGGTATTTCTTAGATAATGTTGCCAATAAAATTTGGTTCATCGAGGACAAGGATATAAAAGAATACCCGGGCACTTATGCTGAATACGAAGAATGGAATAGCAAGAGACCTCCTGCAAAACCTTCAAGTGTTCCTGTTAGACCTGATAAAGAGGTAAAAGAAGTTAAAAAAGCAATTGAAGAAAAACAGCCTGTTACTCCAAACACTTTGCAGCAGCTTAAAAAGCTAAACGATCAATTGAAAAAAATTGAAGTTGAGATTGCAACTTTTGAATCGGATGTTAAGGTTGTAGAAGCTGAGATTGCTGATGAAGCGATTTATTCGGACGCAAGCAAACTTGCTGAAACAAATAAGAAATATTTAGCCGCCAAACATAAGCTAGACACGGCCCAAAATACATGGGAAGACCTTGCTTCTGAAATAATGGAACTGGAAAGTAAATGATAAAACCCGCAGGATTATTTTTTTTGCTGTTGTTAACTATACAAATTGCTGTTGCACAAAATCAGCAATTTGTATATGAAAACAAGGTGTACCAACCTCAAATAAAGACGGTACAGTGCTATAACTCGCAAAAAGAACAATCTCTACCGGTAATTGCCTTAAAATCGAATGAACGGTTGGTGTTTTCATTTGACGACCTTAATGCCGGAAGTAAAAATTACTGGTATACAGTTGAACATTGCACTTCTGACTGGAAATCATCCCGTTTATCCACTATAGATTACCTTGAAAGCTTAAGCGAGGATAGGATAAACGATTACAAATACTCGTTTGGTACCATCCAAAAGTACACGCATTACCAGCTAACTTTACCGAATACTCAGATCAGGCCTAAAATTTCGGGCAACTACCTTTTAAAGGTCTATGAAGAAGGCAACCAGCAAAAACCGGTTATCTCACAGCAATTTTATGTAGTAGATAATGTGGTAAATATTGGTGTAGATGTGGTGGCCAGTTCACAGGTACCTCTGCGTTTTAGCAATCAAAAGGTCAACTTTACTATTTTACACCAAATGCCCATTCAGAATCCTTATACAGATCTGAAAGCGATAGTGATGCAGAATGGCAATCCACAAACGGCAGTAGTAAATACAAAACCAAACTTTATTAAGCCTGGCTCATTGGTTTACAACGAGATGAACAGCAATGATTTTCCGGCGGGCAATGAATTTAGAAAGTTTGATATCCGTAGCCTACGTTACAAAGGTGATAATGTGCAGGATATCATAAAAGACACTGCCATAAGCGTTATACTTTTTCAGGACATCAATACAAATAAAGCAAAATACAGCAATCTGATTGATGAAAATGGCAGTTTCTTTATCAGAAATAAAGAAGGAAGCGATGACCCAACAGAAGGTGATTACGCAAATGTGATGTTTACCTTAAATGCCATACCTCCTACCCCTAACGGGGATGTGTATGTTGTAGGCCGTTTTAACAATTACGTTCTAAATGAGGCAAGTAAGCTTAGCTTTGAACCCACACGTAAACGTTTTTATAGGAACATACAGCTAAAGCAAGGGCTTTATGATTATAAATACGTTTGGTTAAATAAGGATACAGGTAAAATTGACCAGACTATTTTTGAAGGTTCCTTCTTTGAAACTTTAAATGCTTATCAGGTTTTTGCCTACTATAAAAAACCGGGCATGCGTTGGGAAGAGCTGATTGGCTATGCTAATATCGAGAATGTAAGACGCTAATTGTTTTTTAATCTCCAAACTGAAACACTTTTTTCAGCACATAAAAACGCTGCCCATCCATCTTCATTTACTAACACCGGCTCACTAATATTGCCCAACTCATCTACAAAAGTTTTGTTGGCGTGTTGAAGTCCCATTTCCATGTTTTTAATACCTGCACCACTGTTACTCATAAGTACAGCAATACCAGAACCTGGATTTTCGTCTTCTCCCGCTCTTGTCCACCCTATGCAATTGGGATGATCCAGATAATCTCGCTGAACACCATAAGAAAGATCTTTACGGACGGCACATAGCTTAGGCAATTCGAAAACTGCAGAAAGCTCTACTTCTACTTGGTTTCCGTTGTGGTCTGCATCTTTATAGGCGCTGCCATAAAGATCAGGATAGAATAAGCATGGCATGCCTTGTTCCCGTAGGAGAATTAGTGAATACGCTAATGGGCGAAACCAGGATTCTACAAATGATTCCAGTGCCTGCAAGGGTTGTGAATCGTGATTATCAACAAATGTGATTGATAAATATGGGTTCTCCTGGGTAAGTGTTCCTTCAAAAATTTTACTAAGGTCGTATGCTTCTTTCTGCTGACTGGCCACATACAGATTTTGATGCAATATGGAATCAAATAGCTTCATACGGCCTTCAGTAAGCTCTATATATGTTTTAAGATACTCAACGTTGTCTACCACCCAGTTCTCACCCACTATAAAGAAATCCCTGTTAAAAGCGTTCTTCATGTGATCTATCCATTCATTTAAGAATTTGTGGGAAATGTGCTTAACGGCATCCATCCTGAAGCCATCCATTCCGCAGGTATTGTAATACCATTCGCCCCATTCTTTTAACTCTTGCCTAACTGCCGGATTTCGGGATTCTATATCATTAAACATCAGATAATCGTAATTTCCATGTTCTTTTGAAGGAACATCTTCCCAACCCTCTCCAAATTCATTTTGAATGGAGAAGATCCCTTCCTCATTCAAGTTAGCTGCAAAGTCGAGCCCGCTGAAACAATGGTAATCCCATACAAAGTTAGAGTATTTGCCTTGTCGGCCAGGAAAGGTGAATTTAGTCCATGCTTCAATATCCATAACGGGCGAAATAAATTCCTTACGGTCCTGGTCATTTACTTTACGAACTTTTATCTTTTCCAATTCATCTCCACCTGCCTTATGGTTAAATACTACGTCGGCAATAGTTGCTATACCACTGGCTTTTAACACACTAATTGCGTTTAGGTATTCTTCTTTGGTTCCATATTTGGTTGCTACGCAATCTTTCTGATCAAATTCTCCAAGATCAAAAAGATCATAGGAATCGTAACCTACAGAAGTATCTCCTGAAGTTGCTTTATAAGCTGGTGGCAACCAAAGTCCGGTAATTCCAAGATCAACAAATGTTGGTACTTCTTCTGCTACCCTAATCCATAGCTTAACATCTTCTTGATAATACCAATGAAAATATTGTATTAGCGTTTGATTTTTCATGCTGCTACAATAATGTGGAGAGATTTTGTGTGTTACCCACTAAATAATTGTCAATATCCATTAGCAATGCTATATTTATTCGCGTGCGACAACTATTTACTGAGGGATTAATGAAAGCGGGAATACTAATAACCAACATAAAACTAAGATACAAAATCATCAAGAAACTCGGTGCCATAGTTCAACTTACTTTATTAACATCCTGTTTTATTTTGACCATAACCAAGGCTAAAGCCCAGTATGCAGATACTACTTTAAGGCATGGGCCAGACCATAGTTTCTGGCAAAATAGCCTGGTAAAAAAAACAACTATTCCTGCTATCATGTTTGGGGCTACTGCCCTTAGCTGGCCATACCGTGAAGAAATAAGAGAGGTTAGAAATCGTTTTATTCCAACCTTCCGCTATTATTACGACGATTATCTTCAATATGCACCAGCGGCTACTATGGTTGCCCTTAAAGCTTTCAATGTAAAAGGAAGAAGCAGTCCGAAGCGGGCTTTTGTTTCCTATGCCTTTTCTATGGGCATTATGGGTGCTGTTGTTAATGGAGTAAAATACACTGCAAGAGTGGAAAGACCAGACGCAAGTTCCAGAAACTCTTTTCCATCGGGGCACACGGCAATGGCTTTTATGAATGCTGCTGTTCTGGATAAAGAATACGGACAATATGGTTATCCTTTACTTGGTGTAGGTGGTTATGCTATGGCTACAGCTACCGGATTAGGCAGAGGTTTAAACAACAGGCATTGGGTGGGCGATATGCTTGCCGGAGCGGGAATTGGAATACTTTCTACTGAAGTTGGCTATTATTTAGCAGATCAGATCTTTAAGAATCGGGGTATGAATGAACCGTTAAAAAACAACCCCATCCCTATTAGCAATAAACCAAGCTTTGTTGAATTGCATCTGGGTTATGCCTCGGCAATAAGTAAAGACCTTGGTTCAACTACCAGAAACTTCCATGCCAAAAGGGGGTTTAACCTTGGCTTTGAAGGTGCCTGGTTTATGAATAAATATGTTGGCCTGGGTGGTGAATTAGCCTTTACCAGTTTTCCGGTTCATCCGGAGAATTTAATTCTGGATGATCATTTGTTAGCAATAAGTGATGATATATTTACGCAGGCTCTTGGTGTTAAATACCTGAATGCAGGCCCGTATTTTAGTTATCCTTTACCCAACAATTGGTTTATTACCGCAAAAATAAATGCAGGTATCTCGTCGGGAAGTAGAGGAAACATAATATTACAGCTTAAAGAGGAGTATGAAGCGGAATATGACAGAACGGAAGTTCCCGTTTTGAAGTACAAACCCAGAAGCGCTCTGAGCTGGACGACAGGCTTAGGCATACAAAAAAGAGTTGGACATAACACCGCGATTAAAGCATATACCACGTACTTTAACTCTGCCCATAAGTTTAAATTTAATGTACTGCAAGGCTTTGATAACGAAGACAATCCGGTTTATCGTGAATTGCCTGTCAGCAAATCGAAGACCAAATTTAATCACCTTACTTTTGGGCTTGGAGTCACTGCATTTCTCTGGTAAAAGTGATGTGTGTTGAATTTTGTTTACTTTTGCCATCAGATGAGTACAAAAGTCAAAAACCCGAAGGATTCCTTCACCATCATGAATGAGTTGGTATTACCCAACGACACCAACACTCTTAATAATTTAATGGGTGGCAGGTTATTGCATTGGATGGATATTGCCGCTGCAATATCAGCTCAAAAACATTGCAATAGAATTGTGGTTACGGCTTCTGTAGATAATGTATCATTTAAACAACCAATAAAACTTGGTGATGTAATTACGATTGAAGCTAAGGTTACGCGTGCATTTAATACTTCGGTAGAAGTTAGATTAGATGTATGGGCCGAAAATATTCCGTCAGGAAGCAGGGTAAAATCAAATGAGGCTTACTATACTTTTGTTGCTGTTGACCAAAGTGGAAGAACTATTCCTGTTCCGGAATTAAAACCTGAAACGGAAGAAGAAATAGAATTATTTGCCGGGGCTTTAAGAAGAAGACAATTGCGTTTAATATTGAGTGGAAAGATGTTGCCTAATGACGCGATTGAGTTAAAAGCCCTATTTTTTAAGGAGTAAACAATAACTGCAGGAATGCTGTTATTATGTAAATAGGAAAAATGACGACCTACACTACACTGATTATTTTAAGCGGCCTGGTCATCTTCTCTTATTTATTTGATCTTGTTGCCAGTAAAACTAAATTACCTTCGGTACTATTGCTATTGCTTTTAGGAATAGGCCTTCGCGTGCTTGTAGATAACCTTAAACTTGAAACTTTTGATTTTCTAAAGATTTTACCTGCCCTTGGTACTGTAGGTTTAATCATGATCGTTTTTGAAGGTTCGCTTGAACTGAAATACGATCGGGATAAAAATAAAATCATTAAAGGTGCATTTCTATCTGCTCTTGTAATACTGATTGCTTCGGTTTCTGTTATCACCTTTATTATATACGAGATTACTGGTCGCGATCTTTATACATGTTTTAGTAACGCAATTCCTTTTAGTGTTGTTAGCTCTGCAATAGCTATTCCATCTGCCGCAGCACTATCTAAAAAAGGGAAAGAGTTTATTATTTACGAATCTTCCTTTTCTGATATTTTAGGGATTATACTCTTTAATTTCGCAATATCTAATCCTCATATCTCCACTTCCTCATTTACCGGATTGGGACTAAATACAATATTGATAGTTATATTATCGGCTATTTCATGTATTGTGCTGTTATATATTATGGGAAAAATATCGCATCACATTAAGTTTTTCCTTATCATTTCCATATTGATCATGGTGTATGCTGTCGGGCAATCATACCATTTATCGGCTCTTGTTTTAATACTTTCTTTTGGCTTGTTTTTAAACAATGCAGACACCATCAAATATGCCTGGTTCAGAAGTATTTTTATTTACAAGAATCTATCTAACGATTTAACACAACTACATCAGCTATCAGCTGAAAGTGCATTTATTTTAAGAACGTTTTTCTTTGTAATATTTGGTTTTA
>NZ_LGEL01000112.1 GCF_001636695.1 Pedobacter panaciterrae | reverse complement strand
CTCGCTTTTCTCTGTTTCACTTCCTCCGAAGCGGGATGCAAAAGTAGGAAAATTCAACCACCACGCAAACATTTATCCACTATTTCTTACAAATTATACCTAACTCGCTATACCACAATAAGAAAAAAACAAGAGGGCTATTTGAAATACTTTAATCCACACCTTATCATAACATAAACAGGTATACTTAACGCTATCCATGAAACAATATGCCACACTCCTACCCCCATTATTGCAGACAACAAACCTATAATAGTAACTACTGCGAGCAAAACAGGGATGCCCCATACTTTAAAAAAAACATCATTCCCTTGTTTCATGCTCTTGAACGGTTGATAAGGTTAACGATTCGGCTTCTCCCATAAGCCTTTTGAGTTGAGCTGACTTTGCCTTGCGTCTGGCAAGCCAAAGATAGATACCAGAAATCAATACTATAATAGTAGCGATATCGAAAATTGCCCAGAGTATCTTCATAGGAATACCTCCATAATCGCCAAAATGAAATGGCTGGGAGATAAAGATTGTTTTCAGGTACCACGGGAGATCTCTCATATCTGTTAGCTCCCCTGTTTTTGCATCTATTAGCGCAGGTTTAATAATCCTTGAAGTTAACGGAGTAGTTCCTATCATATATACTGCGTAATGATATTTACTGGAATAAAGCGTTCCCGGATAAGCCACAAAAGAAACGTCCATCCCGGGTGCCGCAGCCTTCGCTGTTTTCACCGCGTCATCAAGAGAACTCAAAGTTCCTGTTACTTTCGGCTTATCTTTATAACCGGCAATCATCTCAGCAAGCTGACTGGCCTTCCAATTGTCTAGAGCTGGATCAACCAGGGTGTTAATCACACCAGTAAGTCCTACAACCGAAGCCCATGCCAGCGTTACAATTCCAAGCAGGTTATGTAAATCCAACCATTTAAGTCTTGATGATTTCTCTGTCCTGATCATTCCGAAATCAAATCGCTTCATAATAGGGCCGTACAAAACTACGCCAGAAACAATTGCTATAACAAAAAGCAAGCCCATAAAACCAAGAAAAAGCTTACCTGGTATGCCCGCAAGCATTTCTACATGCAGGTAGTACATAACCAGCATAAAGTCCATTTCATTGGGCGGTGTGTCCATTACCCTACCGTTATACTCATTCATAGTAAGGTAATGATCTGCCTGAATAGGCGCCTCACTCGAGTCAGCCACTACCACAAACATTTGACCGGGATGCTCTTTCGCATCCCACGATACATACTTTACCGCCTTTACAGGTACTTTCTTTAAGGCCTCTTCCAAAACAACATCTTTTGATAGTTCTGGAGCTCCGGCTATAGCAGTCGGTATTTCAAGCTCTTTATGTAATAAATGATCGATTTCCTCTGAAAAAATCAGCGGTAAACCGGTCAGACATAACATGAGTAAAAAAACCGTACAAATAAGACTGGTCCATTTATGAACATCAAACCACTTTTTTATTGTTTTAGCCTTCATAAGTGTATTTAAAGAAACAATGATAAATCAAGATGATAATCTCCTATTAAAATTTGTAGGCAAAACTGGCTGCAAAGTTCCTTGGCTTCTGTGGATTAACCGACCAGTAGCCTATATAATAATCTTCGTTGGTCAGATTGTTCATGTTAAAGGTAAACCTGTATTTATTTGAATTGTAAAATACACTCGCATTCAGAAGTGTATAACTTGGCAATTCAAAAACTCCTGTTACACTATTATCTATTACTTTATATACACCAGCATAGTTTCCTCCTAATCCAACACCAAAATCTTTCAAATTACCGGATCTGAATTTATAGGTAGCCCATAAATTTGCCAGATTCTGAGGCCCTTGACCACCTGGTGCCCTTCCTACTTCATTGTAAAAATCAGTAGGGTCCCCCGTATTTCCTTCAAGCACCTTAATTCTGTTATGACTTAATCCTGCAATCAGATTCAAACCAGGAAAAGGATTCGCGCTTAAATCTATATCAAACCCTTTACTTCCCGTTTTACCTCCCTGCATAGGGCTGGTCTGAGTAAAGTACACACGGTTTTCGACTTTAATGTCATAAACAGACACTGTAGCAAACAGCTTGTCTGAGAACAAATTTGCCTTCACACCGAACTCCCACTGGTTAGCCCGTTCTGGTTTAAATGCCCTTACACCCAGGCTAACATTGTTGTTATCAAAAATTTCATAGGGAGGCACGTTAAAAAAAGCATTCATATAATTCGCAAACACAGATACTTTGTCCAGTATGGGCTGATAAACCAATCCAAATTTAGGAGAGAACACCAATTGATTGTAGTCTTCATCTGATGCCGTCAAACCAGCCTTTGAATCGAAATAGTCCATCCGTAAACTTGCCATTGCACTAAGCGAAGGCGTAAAGTTGATCACATCTGAAGCATACGCACTATAAATGCTATTCTTAATATTGCTTCGGCTCCCTGTTGTCCCTGCTAACGCATTATCAACCAATGCCTGGCTCAAGTAAATAGGATCGTCAATATGCTCAAGATCCATATTTACATTTGTTTCGCTCTGCTGAGGCGATACTTTTCTGACTGCCGCCCAGCCAGATCTGTTACTGATTACGTTTCGGCTAAAATAATCAATGCCGATCAAAACCCGGTTTCTTAGATTTCCTATCTTGAAATCCCCATTAAAATTCTGCTGAATATCTGTTGTGTTTGTCGTCTGGTTTTCTTTATTAAACAACTGATCAAAATAATTGTCCCTAACCTCGTCATCCCATATATATGTATAGTAGCCATCTGACTTTACACTACCTCTTGAAATAACCGTTTGCGAGGTCCACTGATCTGAAAGCTTATATAACATTTGTCCCTGCATGTTATATCGTGGGTTTTTCATAGTTAGGTCATTGCTCATAAAAGACAAATTCCTATTCAGATTCAGTTCTTTAATATTTTTGAAAATTAACGGAGCATCTCTGTTAGAATTGAAGAATATAGGTGCAACAGCCCGCTCCTCCTGTAAAACTTCTGCCAGAACCTGGAACGAAAGTTTGTCATTTACTTCATACGCCAGTGTAGGTGCAAAATAGAATGACTTTTTAAATCCTGCATCCTGAAAACTATTTTCTGTATGATAAGCTGTATTTACGCGCAATGCGATCTTTTCAGTTTTACTTAACGGCATATTAACATCCGCTGTAATCCTGTTCAAGCCAAAACTGCCCATGTTATAAGCTATTTCACCACCAAAATGATCATAAGGTTTTTTTGTTATGGTATTGATAATCCCTCCGTACCCATAAAAACTAGCGCCAAACAATGTACCCGAGGGCCCTTTCATCACCTGAATCTCTTCAACACTTGCCGGATCAAGGTTTCCACTGGTCAGGCCAGGTAGCCCATTGATCAGACTTGGCTGAGCTTCAAAACCACGTAGCGCAAAATAAGAAGCTCCATCGCCACCTCTTCCAGTAGATTCCCATGTTCTTGAGATTCCAGGAATGTTCCTCAATGCATCATCATAATTACTAATGGCCTGTTGTTTTAATATTTCCGAAGAAACAGAACTATATACCTGCGGATTCTCCAGATTTTTTAAAGGCATTTTAGCAACCGTAGCAGTTACCTTGTTTGTATTTCTTGAAGAAATAATTACCTCCTGTAATTGATCTGAATTTTCATTGAGTACAAAATCAGCAGATACCGTCTCCCCTGATCTTACTTCAACAGCCTGCTCCTGTTTTACCAGACCAATAAATGTTGCCGCTAAAATATATTTACCGGTTTTGATACCCTTTAGCTGATAATACCCCTTTTTATCTGTTAATGCAGTTTTTCCTGTTCCTTTAATGCTTACAGTTACAAGCTCTGCTGATTTTCCGTCAGATGTCTTTACAGAACCATTAATAATCCCTGTTTGCGCGAATGACAAGCTTGCAGAGCATAAAAGTAAAATAATACAATTAGTAATGCTTTTTATCATAGTTTGTGTTGTTTGATCAGCACAAACCTACTATTTAAAACAATTCTAAACAATATTATTTAAAATAATTCTAAACAAATCTCTATAATTTTTACTAGGCAATTTTGAACTAGAGCTGCAATAAAATAAAGCGAATGATAAAAATACCATTCGCTTTATTTACTTATTCAGTAGTATACCTAATTAAAAGCCATTATTATTTGGCAACAAGTTAGGATTAACATTAATTTCCTGCTGAGGTACAGGGAATAACAATTGCTTTTCTGCGAACGTAGCTCCAAAAACAGTTTTGTGACCAACAAAATTATCCCAGTTTCCAGTCACATCATTATGCACTTTTTTTGTTCTGATCATATCAAACCACATTTTATTTTCAAAACAAAGTTCATAATAGCGTTGTAGCCATACCTCCTCCTCAAATGCTGATTGAGATAGCGCGCCAATAGGTCCTAATTTTGCCCTATTCCTAATATCATTTACATATCTAATGGCAGTAGCATTCGGAGCTCCCTCTGCTCTGTTCGAAGCTTCAGCATACATCAATTCTACATCCGCCAGGCGGTACAAGGTAAAATTCAGATCTGATTTTACTGTATTAACTACTGCAACAGAATCGAACCATTTGTAAATGTAAGCCTGTCTAAAAGTCACCTTTTCTCCGGTTTTTAAATTTGGATAACTAGTATAAAAAAACTGTCTTTCTGCAGCTCTTTTATCACCTGCGGCATACGATTGAACGAATTGAGGTGTAGGGTAAACAGATCCATATTCATCAGAATATTTAGAAATACCCGAAAAATTAGGAATAGTTAATGGGGTAAGTGGATTTGTTGAAGGAACAGATGCAGCATACTGTATCTGAAAAATGAATTCACCAGTATTTTTATTTGCTGGCTTATTCATATCTGTATATTCCGGAAACAAAGTATATCCTCCTTTTTCAGCTACATCTAAAGACCTTTTAGCAGATTCTGCATAAAACTGATTTCCGCCATTTATTGCTGCACCAGCATAGGTCAAATATACATCAGCTAATATTGATTTTACAGCTCCCATTGATACCTGTCCTGTTGCATCTTTCCATCCCAGCGTCGATTTTTCTGCTTCCAGTAAATCAGGAATTATAATACTATCATATATCTCCTTTGCCGCAGTTCGCGGAAAATTCAGATTAAGGTCCTTAGGAGTTTCTGTTACTTTCGGAACGGCACCATACATACGGACCAGATAGAAATAATACAATGCCCTTAAAGTACGTACTTCGGCAAGCATATTAGCTTTCTCTTCCTCTGTAAGGCCTGCAGCATTAATAGCTGGTATTTTTTGAAGAGCCAGATTACATGCACCAATTCCCAGGTAAAGTTGTTTCCACCATGTATCAAAATAGAATGACGTTGCGTTGTAAGAAAGGTTAGAAAAATTAACGAAGCCAGTCTGTCCCAGATCACTATTTGCTTTACCAGTTACAAACTCCATCAGATTCCAGGTATTACCACCATAAGATGACGGCTGACCAGCCAAAAGCCCCTGTAGGTTTTGATAACCCGCATTAGCAAATCCTCTGGCTACTTTTTCACTGGACAGATCAGATTCTGGTGTTAGAAAATAGGTTGGTTTTTCTTCCAGAAACTTTTTGCATGAGCACGTTAGTAATATACATGCTACTAATATTATATTTTTTATCGTTTTCATATGAGTAGATTTTAGAATGATACCTGTAATCCAAGATTCCATATACGTGGACGAGGATTAGAAAAGAAATCCAAATTTTGAGAAAATGCTGTATTAGAACCGTATCCTGAATTAAATGTATCTACCTCAGGATCATATCCTGTATATTTAGTTATGATAAATAGGTTCTGCACACTCGCATAAATCCGCAGGCGACTCAGATGTAATTTATTTACTGTAGTCATTGGCAAACTATAGCCTAACATGAAGTTTTGCCCACGTATAAATGAGCCATCTTCTACCCACCAGGTATCAAAATGAGAATCCTGAGCAAATCTGTAATTACGAACCTGAGAAATTGAAGTATTTTGATTTGTCGGAGTCCATGCATTTAAAACCGTTGCAAGACTATTAGAAAGAGTTTGTCTGTCTTCAACCGAATGTTTAAAATTAGCTGCAGTATTTACACCTTGAACAATGCGTATGTCAAATGCAAAATCCCAATTTTTATACCTGAAATTACTACTAAAATTCCCAGTCCATTTTGGATAAGCCTGACCAATAATGCTATAGTAATTACTGCCATCCGGATTGTATATGTACTTTCTGTCACCAGGTTTTAAGTTGTGTTTCGCAGCTTCAGCGCTTTCAGAATCACTATAAGTTCCAAGACGTGTCATTCCATAAAAAGACCCAATAGGCTCGCCTACCCTGATTACAAAATTTTCTCCCAGGAAGTTTGGTCCGGGAAAGATATCTGCGTTTCCGTCATTCAACTTCAACACCTTATTTTTATTGGTCGAGAACAGAAAGGTTGTTGACCATTCAAAATCATCATTTTTTACATTCACAGTATTCAAACTCACCTCAATTCCTGAATTTCTTACTGAACCAACATTTTTGTAAACATTTGCATTTACCTCACCGGCTGACCATGGTATCGGCGCCTGAAGCAAAAGGTCTTTCGTTACCCTATTATAGTAGTCAAAGGTCAAATTAACACGATCATTAAACAAACCCATTTCCAAACCTCCATCAGCCTGTATAGATCTTTCCCATTTTAAATCTGCATTACCTATATAGCTGGGAAGCAATGTAGACTGAGCAGCTCCATTTAAAACAGTTGTATTCGGTTGAATTTGTGCAAGAGAACGTCCCTGTCCTATTTCCTGATTACCTGATGTTCCATAACTACCTCTGATTTTCAAATTAGAAATCGATTTATTATCCTTCAAAAAATCTTCTTGAGAAATACGCCATGCAGCACCTACAGATGGGAAAAATGCATATTTATTATTCTTTCCAAACCTGGAAGACCCATCATAACGACCTGTTGCAGTAAATAAATACTTGTCATCTATATTATAGGTAAGACGTGCGTAATAGGATGCAAGGGATGACTGATCGTCCTGAGATTCGTTGGCACTTTTAACAGAACCGGCCTGTTGGTAATGCCATTGGAATATATCATCAATAAATGATTGTGTTTCTGAACGAACTCTTTCATAACCTGTTCTTTGAAAAGATACTCCAAGTAAAGCAGTCAATTTTTGTTTATCATTTATCTGCTTATTCCAGGTCAAATAATTTTCAGTTTGCCAGTAATAATTCATGTAGGCATTTATATTGGCTACCCCGCCCTGATCTTGAGATAAATGCGGTAAATTTAATGAGGAATAGAAATTGTTCTTCTGTCCGCTCAGATTATATCCAAAATCGGTTTTAAAATCAAGCTCTTTACTCAAATGTAATACTGCATATACATCTCCCAGCATTTGCATATTGTTATTAATTGTATACCTCTCATTAGCAATATGAACAGGATTAGGAGCACCTTCTAAT
This sequence comes from Pedobacter panaciterrae, assembly GCF_001636695.1. Taxonomy (GTDB): domain Bacteria; phylum Bacteroidota; class Bacteroidia; order Sphingobacteriales; family Sphingobacteriaceae; genus Pedobacter; species Pedobacter panaciterrae_A. Next base: position 1,660 of record NZ_LGEL01000112.1, on the reverse strand, counting down.
CCGGCAATATCAAAGTTTCCGGCCCAGGTTCCATCAGGATATTTAACAGGAACAATAGGCACCTCTTCCGATACTGCACGCGGAACATTTAAACTACCATTTCCATCAGTCACCAAACGTTGGGAGCTTCTAATCAGGTTTATATTTCCACCTACCTTAAGCCAATCTTTCAGGTCATTGTCCATTGTCATTTTTACAGAATAGCGCTTAAAACCTGATGTTGGTGCCAGACCATTCTGGTCCAGATAACCTAAAGACAAACTGTATACAGATTTTTCATTGCCACCTTGTATATTCAACTGGTGATTTTGTGAAAAAGCAGGCTTATAGGTTTCTTTCTCCCAATTTGTATCGTAAATAGGCTTATCATTCGCATCAAAAAGCAACGGAAAATTGGCATGATTTAATGCCACTGGCGGAGCCCAGACTGCACCATTCGGATCAAACTTTTGACCATTTGCAAATGCCTCATTATATACTTTTACAAATTCTGCTGAGTTTAATGTACGTAAATGCCTATACAGCTCACTTACATTCATATTATTTTCATACGATATTGTTGCATCACCCTTTTTTCCACGTTTAGTAGTGATCATAATTACACCGTTCGCGCCTCTTGAGCCATATATAGCTGTTGACGAAGCATCTTTTAGCACTTCTACCGAAGCTACATCAAGTGGGTTAATCGAGTTTGGGTCAACCCCAACCACTCCATCAATTACATACAGCGGATCTATATTAGAGTTAATTGAACCTATACCTCTTATCCTTACCTTTGCAGCAGATCCCGGAGCAGCACTATTAATACTCACCTCAACACCTGTAACTTTACCTTGTAATGCTTGCGATATGTTAGCAACAGGCTTATCCATTAGCTGCTCTCCTTTAACAGTAGCCACGGAACCGGTAAGGTCAGATTTCTTTACTGTACCATAACCAATTACCACAACCTCATTCAAACCGCTCGAGGATTCTGCCAACTGAATATTAATGGTTTTCCTATTGCCAACTTTAACTTCCTGACTGGTGTAACCAGTGTAAGAAAATATTAAAATATCGTTTTCTCCCTTTACCTCAATGCCATAATTACCACTGGCATCGGCAGAAGTAGCAATGTTGGTTCCTTTCACCTGTATACTCACACCCGGCAAAGGAGTGTTATCTTTTACATCACTAACTTTGCCAATTATCTTAAGCTGAGCCATCGCATGAAAGGACAGCATGGAGAATATGACCGAATAAATTATTCTTTTCATCATAATAGTAGTTTTAAAGATTTAGTTTTAGTTTTTAGAATGACCAGGGAACCCTGGAATAGTAGATTAGCTAAACCAACTTATTCATGGTGGCAAATCCTTGATATCGACAAAGATTAACTTAAGTTCCAGAAGGTTTAAAAAATAGTATAGTGCACGCATAGTATATAGATTTAGATATACAAAATCATTCATTCACCTGAGGGACAGGTAGTACTACTCAAAAAAGGCTTACTATAGTGAACTTTGTCAGCTATCCTCTTGAAAGTATTATACGTTTAAAGAATTCCGATGGACTATTTTCTATTAGATGTTTGTAAATATGTAAATACATATTAGACAATAGGAAGGCTGCTTGTTTCATATTACAGGGTTAATATTTAACCTGTCTCTTATACACATCT
>NZ_LGEL01000113.1 GCF_001636695.1 Pedobacter panaciterrae | reverse complement strand
AGATGTGTATAAGAGACAGTTTCACATGCAATCATAAGCAATTACTCCGTAATCATCCCAAAAAGCACAATAATTGTAATAAAAAAAGGAATGATTAAGCGAATATACTTAGTTTTTTGCAAAATATTAACAAAAAACACCAACAAAATGCACAATTAACATTAAAACAATCATTAATTAACATTAAAAAACTAAAATAATGCGAGAAAAAACTGTATTAAAACAAAAAGAGCCCCAATTGGGGCTCTTTTTTATTATAAAAAATGAATTCTACTATTCTACAGTAACAGATTTCGCCAGATTTCTTGGCTGATCTACGTTACAACCTCTCATCACTGCAATATGATAAGATAATAACTGCAATGGTATAGTAGCCAATAGCGGCAAGAAGGCTTCACTTGCATCAGGAATCTCGATGCAGTAATCTGCCATTTTTCTAACTTCAGTATCACCTTCTGTTACGATTGCCAAAACAATACCTTTTCTGGCTTTAACTTCCTGAATGTTGCTGATTACTTTTTCGTAAGATGAGTTTTTGGTTGCAATAACCACAACCGGCATTTCCTCATCGATTAAAGCGATAGGACCATGTTTCATCTCTGCAGCAGGATAACCTTCAGCATGGATATAAGAGATCTCTTTAAGCTTTAATGCACCTTCCAATGCTACAGGGAAGCCACTTCCTCTACCTAAGAACAAGCAGTTCCTTGAATCTTTAAATTTAGCAGCGATTTCTTTAATCAGATCTTCTGATTCCAATGCTTTTTCAATTTTCTGAGGAATGTTATCCAACTCTGTTAACAGCTCCGTTAATTTCGAGCTTGTTAAAGTTCCTTTTTGCTGTGCAAGGTGGAACGCGATCAAAGTTAACACGGTAACCTGAGCGGTAAATGCTTTTGTTGAAGCTACACCAATTTCAGGACCTGCATGGGTATAAGCACCAGCATGGGTAAGTCTTGGAATAGAAGCACCAACTACATTACATACACCAAAAATGGTTGCTCCTTTTTCTTTGGCCATTTCAATAGCAGCCATGGTATCAGCCGTTTCTCCTGATTGAGAGATGGCAATTACTACATCTTTCTCTGTAATGATTGGGTTCCTGTATCTGAATTCCGAAGCATATTCTACTTCAACCGGAATTCTTGAGTACTCTTCAATTAAATACTCACCAACTAATCCTGCATGCCATGAAGTACCACAGGCCACAATGATAATACGGTCTACATTTTTCAGTTTATGTGCAAATTCGCTGATTCCGCCTAATTGCACCCTTCCTTCGTTAGGATAAATACGACCTCTTAAACAATCCCTTACTGAACGTGGCTGCTCATAAATTTCTTTAAGCATAAAGTGGTCGTAGCCACCTTTTTCAAGCATTTCCAATTTAAGATTCAACTCCTGGATATAAGGAGTCTGTACCACGTTATCTAACCTTTTGATCATTAACTCGTCGCGTTTTAAAAACGCAATTTCATTGTCGTTCAGGTAAATTACGTTTTTAGTATATTCTACAATTGGTGTAGCATCAGAAGCGATAAAATATTCTCCCTGACCAACACCTATAACCATAGGGCTACCCTTTCTTGCAGCAATCAGCTGATCAGGCTTTGCTTCGTCCATTACAACGATAGCATATGCACCACTCACTTCATGAAGTGCAAGCCTTACAGCTTCTAAAAGGTCAATGTTTTCTTGTTTATAAATTTCTTCGATCAGATGGATCAATACTTCAGTATCCGTATCACTGTTAAATTCATGCCCTTTGCTGGCCAGCATTTCTTTAAGGGTAGCATAATTCTCAATGATTCCGTTGTGGATGATAGATAAATCGCCACTGTGCGAAGTATGCGGGTGCGAGTTTCTGTCAGACGGAGCACCATGGGTAGCCCATCTGGTATGTCCAATGCCAATAGTTCCTGAAAGGTTTTTGCCTTCAGCAAAATTTTCAAGTTCCTGTACTTTTCCGGCTTTCTTATATATATTCAAGCCATCGTTATTGATCAGCGCTATCCCGGCACTATCATATCCGCGATATTCTAATCGTTTTAATCCTTTAATGACTAAAGGCCAGGCTTCTCTATGCCCGATGTAACCAACTATTCCACACATATTTTTTTCAATAGGTAAATAAATAAAAAATGGTAATAAAATTTGTCGAATTTAAAGCTTTAAACTCGGATTTAATAATCATTTTTCCCTTTTTTCGTGGTTTAATGGCAAAATCAAACGTTTGCACGTTTTGCAGCATCTGGTCATCCGTCTCTTCATTCGTCATCTTCATTCCTTCCCGCCATTTCTTCCCGCAATTCCTTCCCGCAATGTTGCGTTCGTCATCCGTACTCGTCATCCGTACTCGTCATCTCGACGATAGGAGAGAACCCTTGAGGTCGCATAAACAAGAGATCTCTCCTATCGTCGAGATGACGAGTACAGATGACAAACGCACCCCTCCAAAAAATCATACCCCGGGTAAATGGGTATGTAATAACACACTATCCATACCCCTTCCTTTCTCGCTGATTATTGGGGTAAAGCCTGTTCTAACTAGCGCCGTCCAGAAAAGGTTATTTCTTAAATGATTTAGACTCATCATTGTTTTTACCTTGTTTAAATGAATGTAAAAAGAGGATAAAACAGCTGATTCAGGGGCAAGCTCCTTTCAATAATCTGGCATTTGCCATCTAACCCTGCAGAGAACGATATTGCCTCCTCCTGATGGTAAAAAACTTCCGCTATCGGATCCGCATCATTTGTCCCTGTAATCAATACGATATAAACTGTTTGCTGTTTCATTCAATTCTAATTATCAATAAATATTCAGTTAATTTTTATTCAGGTTCAATTTCCAAACTGTTTATGAATTAAGCTGTACCCAATTCCGTGTTTTTTGCTGTACCCAATTTCTGGTTATCCCTAATAAAATGTCCGTCATCTCGACGATAGGAGAGATCTCTTGATCGCGAAGTATCTGCTAGGTAATTGGCATAAACAAGAGATCTCTCCTATCGTCGAGATGACGAAATGAGCGAAATAATGATGTCATTAGTACGGCGATCTTACCTTTTTGGACACCCTCTAAAGCCAAGGGGCAGAAAGATCAATCCAATTCAATATCCTTTTCATCAATTCCCAGATGATCTGCCAATTCTTTTTTGGTAATAAGCTGGAATTTTTTCTTGTTTAACAATGCTCTAAGGTTCTTTAATAATTGCTGTGCATATCTGATTTTTTTACCTGTTATTTTGCACACATCGTTCGGAATTATAAATAGTCGTCCCATGTCGTAGTTTTTTAAAACCGCAACTCGTTTGGTGGCGCATAGCGCGTACAACAACTGTGTACGCGGAACCTACAAGGCAGTAGGTTAAGAAATTGTTTATTAGCTAATTTATCAGTTTAAAATGATAAAAAACGCATGGTAGCGCATCCTCGTCATCTCGACGTTAGGAGAGATCTCTTGGTTATGCCGCTTCAAGAGATCTCTCCTAACGTCGAGATGACGAGAGGCGAGGATAGTACAGCAAATACTGCCAGGCAGAACCTTTAGTTTATCAGTTTAAAATCATAAAAAGCGCACATTATAAGTAAGTTATGTCTTTTTAGCAGCAAAATGTTCCTTAACGCATAAAGCGCAGCGCGCTATTTTTATTTCCCCTACATTTAATTAATGAAAGCAAAAAGAAGCTGTAAACACCTAAAAATCAGGTCGATTTTAGGTTTGGTCTGGCACTGGCAAAACTAACTGTTCAGACCTTTATTATAGTCGCTTTCTTGTGCTAGTTAAAACTGACCTTGCTCGGACTTCGTTCGGGCAGATCCGAACAAGAGCAATAGATTATTAGTAAAAGTGCAGACGTACCCGGAGGTGCCAAAAATTGACAAAAAATTACAGGATATAGAAAAATAATTTAATCACATAAAAAATAGAAATCATGGCAAAATTAACATCAGGTATTTTCGGACCAATTTCAGGAAAAGTTGGTGGTTTAGTAGGCGCAAGCTGGAAAAACATATCATACATCCGCACTAAACCTCAGAAAACAACGAAGCCTCCTACAGAAGCACAAATTGCATGCAGGGAAAAGTTTAGATTTTTACAGGATCTTCTGGTTCCATTTTACCCTTTCTTAACTGTTGGCTTTAAAAATATCGCCCGCGGTAAAACCGAAATAAATGTGGCTTTCTCTGAAAACTTCAGGCAATTTGTCGTCGGCACCTACCCCAATCTGTCAGTAGATTATACTATGTTCAGGTTAAGCAAAGGAACTTTACATCCACTCATCTCTGCACAGGCATCGCTGATTGCAGGCGACCTGATAAAAGTAACCTGGCTACCTAGTAATCAGGGAACTTTTGACGACCAGATTATGCTGGTATTATACAATCCGGAATTAAAGATCGCAGACGGCTTTGTTGGAGGCGTTAAAAGGAGAGACAAAGAATGTACTTTCAGATTTAATCCCAGGCTGACGGGGAAATCATTAGAGGTCTACATTAGTGTAATCTCCTTAAATGGGGCAAGGGTTAGTAACAGTGAATATTTGGGGAGGATAAACCCATGATGAATGCACAATTAACCCTGCTCCGAACCCTGATCATGAAGGAACTCGATCCCCAATATTTTAATTTAGATGAGCGTCAGATCAATTACTGGATTGATGAGATTCCACAGATCAGAGAACAAATCTTTAACGCGATGCAAAATGAAATGTTGGGTGACATAGAGAACAGCCTGGTTGAACGGCACCTTAAACAGGTTCAGTACGACTGCCTGTATTTAGCATCCGCAGTATGTAAATATGTTCAGAACGATTGCTCACCTGCAGCCCTTTACCAGGCAGCAGGTGACTGCATCGATCAGATCCTCACTCATATCGACAACCGTTATGCCGGCTTTTTTAATCTGCAGAAACTCGCACCGGCTAAGCAAGTACCCTCAGAAGTACACCCCAGAATCAGGGTCTTGTTTTCTGTGGATTCACTCGCCTACTTTTTTAAATTGTTAAATAAAGCTGGAGCTTTGGATGCAGGACCCGCTAAACAATTGTTCATCGCCATCTCCAAAAATTTTATAACTCCTGGTATTGGCGAAGGGTATATCTCGCCTCATAGCCTCGATAATAAATATAGCCTGGTCGTGCAAACGACTGCACAGAATGTTAAGGCGCTTTTGGTAAAGATGTTAAAACTACTGGATAAGGAGTTTGGTTAAGGTTGTTCAAAGCCAAGGTCTTAGCATTGCCATCCTACTCCCTTTTACACCCCCGTCATCATCGTCCCTCTTCCTGTCATTGTCCTCGTCATCCCGAGGAACCGAGGGATCTCTTGTTTATGCAATTCAAGAGATCTCTCCTAACGTCGAGATGACGACCACTTTAAAGACGACCGCTTTTAAAGATCACTACTCTCATAGACCACCACTTAAAATAAAGTTTTTCAAGAAAAATTTTATTGCCCTGTCGCATACTTAAACCACGTTTTCACAGCAATTCCTTCGCGAGGTGTACCACCTCCAGCCACTGCCACAGCATTTTTAATTTCTTTCTCTTTGCAGAGTCATTTGGATATAGGGCACTGCAGGGCTCAATACAACGATGACAAGAATTAACAGATTTTTTAACATTTAATTTCTTACAAGAATGGGAATTATCAGACAAGGAATCCTTGGTGGATTTCGAAACAAAACAGGTTCAGTAGTGGGTGCTTACTGGCGTAAACTTGATGTGATCAGGGGCTTGCCTCGTAAAAGTGCTAAACCACCTACCGAGGCACAGCTAAACCAGCAGTTCAAATTCGGACTGGTTACCGGATTTTTAAGCTGGCTCCGCGATTTAATTGATGTTGGGTTTAAATCTGTAACAAGCTCTTCCGCATCACCGATGAATTATGCGGTTGCCTATCACCTTAAAAATGCAATTATTGGGGTTGCTCCTAACTTTACGATAGACTATCCCAAAATTTTGTTTAGCAAAGGCAAGTTAGAGCTTCCAGCAGACGCGGATGTAACTTCCGAGCCGGGCTCAGAGCTTGTGTTTAACTGGGATACCGGAGGTTTGGACGACAAGTATATCGATGCAACAGATAAATTGTCGATTCTGATTTACAATCCGGTACTGGATCGCTTTGTAAAGTTAACTAATGCAGCTTTAAGATCTGCAGGCACATTTACCTTGAATGTGCCGCCAACTTTTGCAACACATCAGGTGTATTGCTATATCAGCTTTAACTCTGCAAAAACCAAATCGCTGGTTTCGAACAGCTTTTACCTTGGCAGGGTCATGGTGATCGCCTAAACCGATGTGAATTTAACGGAATACCATTCGGTCTGAGTATATCCTATCAATTGCGGACAGAACTTAGGGTGACGCAGCGCTACTCAGCCGGATGGTATTCTTATTTAATCATTAAAAATTTGAATTATGAATGTCTTGAATTTAGGATCCTCACAAAGAATTATTTATGAGTCTATAAAGATTGCAGCCTTACTTATCATCATGGTATTGTTGTGGCCATTTGCCCAGCAAATGGTTTTCAGCTTCGATGAAACAGCTGGCTACATTGATCCCGGTAACATGGTTTTATTAGTATTGATGTCGCTTATCACTTTCGTTGTAATCGTTGTTTTATCAGGTTGGATATTGAAACGGTTTTTAGCCGCTCAGAATTTACCAGGCGTAGGTATTATGGTTTTACAGTTTAAAAAATTAGAATTATGGCAACAGCTAGGATTTTACTGGGCATCATTTGCCTTGTTACTATTAGCCGCAGCAATGAGTGTGATGGCAATCTGCTGAAATATTGGGCTGGGCACCTATATACTGAACGGATTAAACGGATTATGTCGGGGCCAGTTCAAAAAAAGTATAAAGAGCTGATTCCCATTGCCGAGGCTGAACTCTGGGTCAGAGAAGAAACGGGTAATAATGATGGTAAGCGTATTGAGGAATACCAGGCTTCGGTTGGCTTAAAGAAAGGGGATGCTTACTGCGCCGCATTTATTTCATGGGTATTTAAACAGGCGGGTTACAGCTCCCCAAAAACGGGTTGGTCGCCCTCTTTGTTTCCAGTTGCCAAACTGGTTAAAGCTGCTGCTCCGGGCAATGTATTTGGGATCTATTTTCCTTCATTAAAGCGTATTGCCCATTGTGGCTTTGTAACGGGTGTAAAAGGTGATTGGGTTGGCACTATTGAAGCGAATACCAATGTTTCAGGAAGCAGAGCAGGTGATGGGGTTTACAGAAGGCTTAGACACAAGCGGTCTGTCTATCGATATTCAGACTGGCGGGAAAAACAATGAGGGTGTCGTCGTCATCCCGTAAATATGTCGTCGTCATCCCGAGGAATCGAGGGATCTCTTGTTTATACTAATTTTCGTCTACTTCATAAGCAAGAGATCTCTCCTATCGTCGAGATGACGAATTGCCAATGGCGATGAGTTCAGAATGACGACGAATTACCAATGAAGACGAATTCAGAAACGAATTCAGAATGAGGATAAGACAGCTTAAAGCTGCATTGCTAATCTTACGAAGAAATAGTGTCAAACTCCTCAAATTTGGAGTTCTTGCTCTTAAACTCAGGCACAATGGTTTTCATTTGGATCACGACTTTTCTATTGTCGTTAATCACGGCATGCCCTAAAAGCTTATAGATTTGATCTTCAATTTCATTGAAAACATATTCACGCACCTTGCCAATCATGATTTTTTCATGGTGTGTAGGCATGGTGTTCTCATTGTCATTCAACAATTCCTCATATAGTTTCTCACCTGGCCTTAAGCCAGAATAAGTGATTTTAATATCTTCGTTAGGCACTAATCCTGCAAGACGAATCATCTTCTTGGCAAGTTCCACGATCTTTACAGATTTACCCATATCGAACACGAAGATTTCACCTCCCTTGCCCATGCAGCCTGCTTCCAGCACTAACCTGCATGCTTCAGGTATGGTCATGAAATAACGGGTAATTTCCGGATGGGTAACCGTTACCGGCCCACCTTTTTCAATTTGCTGTTTAAACCTTGGTATTACCGAGCCATTGGAGCCTAAAACATTTCCAAAACGAGTGGTGATAAATCGGGTAATTGGTTTTACATTTAGATCGTTAATGTACCCCAATCCATTTGAGAACACAAAATCCTCAGTGGTTAGAGAGTTATTTAATGATTGTACATAAATCTCTGCTATACGCTTAGAGGCCCCCATTATATTTGTTGGGTTTACCGCTTTATCTGTAGAGATCATTACAAACTTTTGAACACCATGCTTCACAGATAGATCAGCGATTGTTTTTGTGCCCAACACATTAGTTTTAATGGCCTCTGCCGGATTATCTTCCATCATAGGTACATGTTTATATGCAGCAGCATGATAAACGTAGTGAGGCTTAAAAGTATCAAAAAGGAAATTCATCCTTTTCTCGTCTTTTACATCGCCGATAAATGCATGGAAATTAATGTCCTTATGCGTTTCTTCCAATTCGAGATACAGATGATGTAAAGCCGTTTCGCTATGATCACACAAGATGATCAGACCTGAATCAAACTTCAATACCTGTCTTACAATTTCGCTACCTATTGATCCGGCAGCCCCTGTAATTAGAATTCTTTTATCCTTAAGTTGATTTCGTATTCCTTCAGTATCTATATGAATTGGCTTTCTGTTTAACAAATCTTCAATGTTAAGATTTTGAATCTGTGCTGTACTCACATCACCACGGGCCCAAACATCCGGTGGGGGGATGTTAAGTATCTTGACATCATTTTCCAGACAAACATCTACAATTTGTTCTTTTCTATCAGCAGGGATAGTATAAGATGCGAAAATGACCTCATCAACCTCATGTTTAATAATTAAAGTTTCTAAAGTTGCGGCATCTAAAATCTTAATACCATCAATGGTTTTGCCAACTTTCCGTAAATCATCATCGACATAAGCGATGATTGTTTTGTTTACTTTAGCGTCATGGTCAAAAGTCCTTTTCGTTGCTACTCCTGCTTCACCAGCCCCATAAATAATTATCCTGATTTTGTCCAGTTTAGCGTTCTTAATGTACATAAAAAAGTACTTTACAATAACTCTGTAGGTTATTAAGAACAGAAAGCTAAAAAGAGAATATATAATGATGGTTACATTACTAAGAATTCTGTCGCCCCCTAATACTATTATAATAGCATTGGAAAAGAAAATTGTAAGTGAACTTAAAACAACCGCAAATAAAATTCTGAATGAATCCTGGGCACTGGTGTAGCGAACAATACCGGCAAAAGTTTTAATATTAATAAAAACAAGCGTATTTACAACAAATACTAGTAGTATAGATTTATATAAAGCCTGTCTCTTATACACATCT
>NZ_LGEL01000110.1 GCF_001636695.1 Pedobacter panaciterrae | reverse complement strand
ATTTTTATATTTTTAGAGAGTAAAATCAATTTTTTTAATAGAAAAAACAAAAAACAGTAATAAAACCTAAACCTAATTATGACCAACCAAACAAAATCGACTGTAATTTCGCCCATTGTAACCATCGGGGCTCTGTTTTTCATTTTTGGCTTTGTAACATGGGCCAACAGTACGCTGATACCCTTTCTGAAACTAGCATGTGGTTTGAAAACTGATTTTGAAGCCTTTCTCGTGACATTTGCTTCCTATATAGCCTATTTCTTTTTAGCATTACCATCATCATGGATATTGAAAAAACTAGGTTTTAAAAATGGGATCATTATTGGGTTGCTTATTTTGGCCTTTGGGTCGTTAATCTTTATACCGGCGGCAAGTTCAAGAAGCTTCGGCTTATTCCTTACCGGTATATTTATTCAAGGTGCCGCATTATCTTTATTACAAACTGCTTCAAACCCATACATTAGTATTATTGGGCCAATAGAAAGTGCTGCAAAACGCATTAGTATAATGGGGTTGTGTAATAAATTTGCTGGTATTATTGTGCCTATTATTATGGGCACGCTGTTTCTTAAAAATGCATCTGGTATAGAAGCTAAAATTAATGACGCAGCAACCACCTTTGCCGAGAAAGAAGCGTTGTTAGCAGAAGTTTTAGGTCGCGTTTATACCCCTTATATTGTTTTAGCTATTGTGTTTACTGCTTTTGCACTGTTTATTAAATACTCTCACTTACCTGAAGTTGATGTAGATAAGGAAGAGGTAGTTGAAGGCGATGATGTAAAATCGACAAAGACTTCAATTTTCCAATTTCCACATTTATTTTTAGGAGCCTTCTGTATTTTTGTCTACGTGGCAGCAGAGGTTATGGCTGGTGATATTATTGGCGTTTATGGTAAAGCTTTAGGTATCAGCGCTGACATTAGTAAGTACTTTACAACGCTTACCTTAACAAGTATGCTGGTTGGTTACGTAATAGGAATTATCACAATTCCTAAGTATATCAGTCAGCAAGCGGCACTAAAGATTTGTGCGATATTGGGTGTAATATTTATTTGTGCCGCCTATGTAACCACCGGTTACTATTCGGTGATTTTTGTTGGGCTTTTGGGGCTGGCAAATTCATTAATGTGGCCGGCTATTTTTCCTCTGGGTATTAAAGGACTCGGAAGATTTACTAAAACCGGATCTGCAATTATGATTATGGGTATTGCAGGTGGAGCTATCTGGCCATTGATTTATGGTTATCTTAAAGATTATGCACACATGCATTTCCAATTGGCTTTCTTTGTAAGTGTGTTACCATGTTATTTGTATATATGGTTCTTTGCGGTATACGGGCATAAGATCAGATCTTAATAAAGCATGAATATAAAAGGAGGTTTTTCTATAAGATAACCTCCTTTTACGTTTTTAAAGCTGCTGTAATTTAAATTGGGTGATTTTTGAACAAAATGAATAAGACTGCTGGGTATTTTATTCTATCTAAAAGGATTATTTTTAAAAAAAAATGTAAATAATAGGGCTCTACATTTTATAAAGATTCTAGCTATGCTTATTTCTTCATTACGAAAGAAGCTCAATGATATATCTATATCCAGGAAGTTGTACTTTACCATAGGTATTATAACTTTTTTGGTCATGGTAGAGTTGTGCACTTTATGGTTCTCAATTACTACACTGTCGGCAGTTAGGTCTTACGTTGGTGGTGAGGGCCTGTGGTCTAAATCCCAAAAGAATGCTATTCTGAATTTAAGAGAGTATGGCTATACTTACGACGAAAAAAACTATCAGGCTTTTAAAGAATTTCTAAAGGTTCCATTTGGTGATAAAATTGCCAGAATGGAAATGGGAAAGGTGAATCCTGATTTGGATGTGGTGAGAGCAGGTTTTTTGCAGGGTAGGAATCATCCGGAAGATATTGATAATATGATTGGGCTTACAAGGCGATTTAGTAAGGTATATTATCTGAATAAAGCTTTTGTTGCATGGCAAAAAGCCGAGCCTGTGTTGGATGAGCTTCTCACAATTGGTGAGCAACTTCATCTGCTGATAACAGCTCAGAATATCGATAAGAAGAAGATTGAGTTTTTACTGAGCGAAATTGAAAGGCTTAATACTGAACTGACTACTTTAGAAGATGGATTCTCTTATACACTTGGCGAAGGTGCCAGGTGGCTTGAAAATATGGTGCTTAGATTGGTGTTGGCATTGTCGATAACAATTGGAACAACCAGTATCGTAATTGCGATATCTATAAATAAGAGCATTAAGAAAGGCCTGGATGTTATAGTTGAGGGGGCTGAATTAGTTAAAAAAGGTCAACTGGAAACCCGCGTAAGGGTTTTTGCAAACGATGAAATTGGAAGGGTGGCTATTGCATTTAATGAAATGACAGAAACCCTTGAATGTAAAGTGGCGGAGTCAAAGGTTACCGAAGCAAAACTTGTAACTGAACGGCAGAGGGCACAATCTTCCGAAAAAGCCAAGCATAATTTTCTTGTAAATATGAGTCATGAAATAAGGACTCCCATGAATGGTATTCAGGGATTTGCAAACTATATCAAGGATTCATTAGTTGATAAGGAGCATCTTGAGGCAATTGAAATGATCATAAAATCAGCTGATCATTTAATGAGAATATTAAATGATATCCTTGATTTTTCCGGGCTTGGAAATGGGGAAATTGATTTTATTAAACAACCATTTAAAGTTAGGGATGTGATTAAGGATGCTTGTCTTTATGTTGAATCTAATGCTAAATTTAAAAAAATTGGCTTAAGCTATTCCATAGGTGCAAAAGTTCCAAATACTTTTATTGGCGATTCTATCAGGCTTTCCCAAATTTTTGTAAATCTGGTTTCCAATGCTATAAAGTTTACAGAAAAAGGCGAAGTGATGATTTCTGTAGATGCAATAGAGGAGACTAAAGATAGTTTAGTTGTTGAATTCAGAATAAAAGATACCGGAATTGGAATTCCGATGGAAAAACAGCAGAAAATATTTGAACTGTTCGAACAAGCCACAAGTAATGCTTCACGAAAGTTTGGAGGTGTGGGATTAGGTTTAAGTATGGTGAAACGATTGATTGAGCTGCAAAATGGCAAAATATTTTTGGAAAGTACTCCAGGAAAAGGATCAGAGTTTTATTTTCGAATGCCATTTGTAAAAATCGGTGATGATGAAAAGCAGAATGAAATTAAGACTGGGCTTGATGGCGAAGATGAACCCGGAAGAGGAATTAAAGTGCTAATCGTTGAAGATAATCCAATTAATCAGCTTTTAGTTATCAAAGTGTTGCAAAAGCGGGGGTACCAAACCACAATTGCCCAAAATGGGAAAATAGCAATAGATAAATATAAAAATGAGGATTTTGATATTGTCTTAATGGATTTACAAATGCCAGAGATGGATGGATATGAAGCCACTAAGTATATACGCCGTATGGATACTGAAAAGGCCGCTATTCCAATTGTAGCGATGACAGCACACACTATACAAGGGGAGCTTGAGAAGTGCCTGGCAATTGGAATGAATGATTATGTTTCCAAACCTTTTAGTCCCGATGAGTTGAATGTAAAGATTCAACTTCTTGTGGTGGGAAATCAACAGATAACTGAGAAGTCTGAAAAATTATTTTGAGGGCATATCCAGTAAACAGTTTAATGGTTCGGGATATGCTCCCGTATTGTATTAAAGTAATTCTAAAACCTGCGCAGTTGAGTTTTTAGTATCCACCTTTTTTATAATGTGTGAAATAAGACCGGTCTCGTCAATAAGGAATGTAGTTCTATTAGTTCCCATATATTTCTTCCCATACATGTTTTTTTCTCCCCATACACCATACGCTTCAACAATTTTTTTATCAGTATCAGCAAGGAGAGGAAATGGCAGACTGTGTTTAGTGATAAATTTTTGATGTGATTTTTCATCATCAATACTCACACCCAATACAACAATTCCTTTTGCGGTTAATCCCTGATAATTGTCTCTGAAATCACAAGCCTCTGCCGTGCAGCCAGGGGTGTCATCTTTTGGGTAGAAGTACAGTACAACTTTTTTTCCGATAAATTGTGATAACGATACATTGTTGCCATCTTGATCTTTGGCTGTAAAATCAGGGGCCTTTTGGCCTTCTTTTAATTCACTCATAATGCTATTTATAAAAAGAAATTGAATAGTTCTTGATGTTGTCTTTCATATCTGAAACAATTACCTCGAGCGTATGTTTGCCTGGCCCAGTACTGTCGTCAAAGGTATGCCATAAAGATGCGGTTTTGGTATCGAACTCCATTAAAACCCATTTTCCGTCAATATAGCCATTAAAGCTCTTAATCCCAGATAGGTTATCTCTGATTTTGAATGACATTTTACTTACTCCAGCCATGTTTTTTCCATCTGATATATTTATGGGAGTTATGGTTGGAGGAATGGTATCTATGGCTATAAAATAACTTCCAAAGTTGCGCGGTTTGGCTTTTACGTACCCATTTTCATAATAACCACCTTGCGATGATCTGGAAGTACTTACAACAAGTGCCTTCTCTTTATATTTATTAATTGAGCTGTCTGCTTTTATCCATATTTCAAAACCCAGGTGCAATGGGGTTAAAGGATTGTGGATCTGATGTATGTTGGAGAAAGCATTTGTTAAAGGTTTTGGTGAGGTCTTGTAGGTAAAATTAAGATCATTATATAGCGTGCCTTTTGGAAGGATTACTTTTACCTCCGCATTGTTAAATTCATTAACGGTAGCATAGGAGTAGTGATTACCTGCAACAGGCTCTGGTGTATTTATTATAGCCTTATCGTCAGCCTGTACATTGAATGACAGTGTACTTTTATTCCCGGTTGCATCCGATATAATGTACTTTAACTGATGTAGTTTGCCGTCAGTAAATTCAATTCTACCTCCATTAACAAGATTGCTATAGATATTTAAAGGATTTCCAGGATCAACAAAGCTTTTTTGAATGCTTCTTTTTGTATTGATAAAGGTTGGGTAATCTATATGCGAATTGATGGCCTTACTGTTTTCGAACTGAAATTTTTCAAGCGCTGAAGTATAAATTGGGGTACCATCTAACTCCAGTTGAATGGAATAAACACCATTGGTTCCTGAAGCACCATTGTGCTTGTCAGTAGCAACAATACCAAAACCAACTTCACCACTTAAATTAATCGTACTTACATTATTAAGGTGGTAGTTGCCGGGACCACCTGTGATCTGAAAATACTGTTTAGGGGTGAATTCGTTAAATGGTTTTTTATTTAAGCGATAAACATACATTGAGTAAAGAACAGGAGGAATATTATCAGGAATCTCTAATCCAAAAAGCTGCGGATTGATTGTAGCTTCCGTTTTGGAATCCCTGATCTCAAAGTGTAGGTGTGGGCCTCCGGAACTACCGGTATTGCCAGAATAAGCAATAATATCTCCCTTGCGTACTGGAATAAGCATTGCGTTGGGGAATGAGTCTACTTCATAACTTTTCTTTTGATATTGAATGGCTTTTACTTGCTGCGCTATTTTTGGGCTGAAGCGCTGAAGGTGGCCGTAAACAGATGTATAGCCATTGGGATGATTGATGTAAAGAGCAAGGCCGAAACCACTGTTCTGCACACGAAGTCTGGATATATAGCCATCTGCGATAGCATATACAGGGTAGCCTTCACGCTGATTGGTCCGATAGTCCATTCCAGAATGAAAGTGATTAGGTCTTAGCTCTCCAAATGAGCCTGCCAAAGCAGGAGGGGTAATGTCAAGAGGAGCTCTGAAATCTACAAGTGGGTATTTATTTCCACTGAATACCTGTTGACCTTTTGAGTATCCAACATAGATGACAATAAGTATTAGTGTTAAGTTCAGTTTAATCATTAATTCTATTTTATATCAAAATTAAGTAGCTGCTCACCTGCTAACCAGGCTTCCAATTTATCTCCTGGCATCACTTTTCCAACACCTTCAGGTGTGCCTGTAAAAATAAGATCTCCCTTTTTCAAGGTAATGTATTTAGAAACAAAGGAAATTATTGTTTCAAACGGGAAGAGCATATTTTTAGTATTCCCTGTTTGTTTGTTCTGTTTGTTAATCTTTAACTCAAAATCGAGATTATATATATCACTGAATTGTTTTTTTGGAATAAAATTGCTGATGACAGCAGAATTGTCAAAAGCTTTAGCTAACTCCCACGGTAAACCTTTTTCTTTATGTAAAGTTTGTATATCCCGGGCAGTAAAATCTATGCCGAGACCAATCTCCTCATAATAGTTGGATGCAAATTTTTCGGAAATATGTTTTCCTTCTTTGCAGATTTTTAAAACCACTTCGAGCTCGTAATGGATATCTGAAGAAAAATCGGGTATATAAAAAGGTTTGTTGTCTTTTAATAAAGCAGTATCTGGTTTTAGGAATATAACCGGGTTTTCTGGTGTTGGGTTGTTAAGTTCTTTAATATGAGCGGCGTAATTACGACCGATGGCGATTATCTTCATTCTGTATGATGTTTTGTGAATAACACTAACCTGCTGCTAAATTATGCATTCTGGGCAGATGAAACAATTCGGAAGAATGATTAAATGTAGATTATAAAACGGAAATGCGTTTTACAACAGTTTCAGAACCTGCAACTATTTTTAGAAAATAGATACCAGGGTTTAAACGATTAGGGATAGTATAGCTTTTGGTTTGTTCTCCGGAAGAAATACGCTCATTTGAAAGGGTTACAACTTCATTGCCCAGCAAGTCCATAATTTTAACAGAAAGGTTTGATTCACGGTCAAGTCTTAACATCAAATTTACCTGATCATCAACAGGATTAGGGTAAACTTTTAAAACAGTAAGGATTTTATCTTGTTTAGATTGGGTGGTTGGAACAACTTTTGTATTAGAGATCACATCGTTGTACTGTATAAATCCTAAGTTGTATTTAGGTTTATAGGTAGGTATGTTGACTTTAATCTGTGGGGTTTTGTTAATTCTCTTTGCTCTGATGCCGTTTATTGTACTATCAGACTTTTGCGCAAAAACATTAATACTACCAAAAACACTCATGCAAATTATGCAGGAGATATTAAAGAGAAGCGCTATTTTGTGTTTCTTGCTCATGTTTGGTACTGCCAAAAATATAAATAATAAAACAAAAAAATCAATCATTTTGTTCAATAAAAAAATATTTAACAATATTTAACAAGTATTAACGTTTAGAGCCCTCTAAGTTGTGGCATTAATACCACATGTTGGGATTAAAAAAGCTTAAAAACTATGTATATAGATAAGAATAACTGTAATTTTACCCATCAAATCAAAATTAGATAAGTGTCGAGTCAAAAGAATTTAAGCGCGCTCACCGCAGGAGGTTTACTTGTAAGTTTAGGAATCGTATACGGTGACATTGGAACTTCTCCTCTCTATACTTTAAAGGCCATTTTTAATTCTGTTGTTAATGGTGGACAGGCTGTTGATGTAAATTTGGTGCTTGGTGCGTTATCTTGCATCATTTGGACTTTAACCTTGCAAACTACTGTTAAGTATGTTGTTATTACACTAAAGGCAGATAATAAGGGTGAGGGGGGCATTTTTTCTTTGTACTCACTTGTTAGGAAAAATGCAAAATGGCTAGTTCTTCCAGCTATAATCGGGGGTTGTGCCTTGCTGGCAGATGGTATCATTACTCCAAGTATAACAGTTACTTCGGCAGTGGAGGGATTACAATTGAAGTTTCCTGCTGTATCGGTTATCCCTATTGTTCTGGCTATTATTACGGCATTGTTTGTAATACAACAATTTGGGACTGATTTGGTAGGGAAGTTGTTTGGACCTGTTATGTTTTTGTGGTTTAGTACATTGGGACTATTAGGTTTGTTGTTTGTAGTGCAGGATCTTAGCATTTTAAGGGCATTAAACCCATATTATGCTTACGAGTTGCTGGCGAATAATCCTATGGCTTTATTGATCTTAGGAGGGGTGTTCTTATGTACAACAGGAGCTGAAGCTTTGTACTCCGATATGGGACACTGTGGAAGAAAGAATATTAGGGTTAGCTGGGTTTTTGTAAAAACAACATTAATTCTTAATTACCTTGGACAAGGTGTTTGGGTGCTGCAGCACGGTAATTATAATGCCGCTTTAAATCCTTTCTTTGAAATAGTGCCTTCTCAATATTTGTTATTCATGGTTGCTCTTGCAACCTGCGCCGCTGTAATAGCAAGTCAGGCGATGATTACAGGTTCTTTTACTTTAATATCTGAAGCAGTGAGGTTGAATCTCTGGCCAAAGGTTAGAATCAATTATCCAAGTAATCAAAAAGGACAGATCTATGTTCCGTCTATAAATTGGATTCTTTGGGCGGGCTGCATTGGCATTGTGTTGATATTTAAAAGCTCAGGAGCTATGGAAGGAGCTTATGGGTTGGCCATAAACCTAACTTTCCTGTCTACAACCATATTAATTGCTGCTTATATGAAACGGAAAAAGGTTCCAATATATGTAATCGGAACTTTTTTATTAATTTATATTCTCCTGGAACTTACCTTCCTGATAGGAAATATGGCTAAGTTTTTCCATGGTGGTTGGGTAACGGTATTGATCGGATCTGCTTTGTTTACCGTAATGTGGAGTTGGTATGTTGCCCGGAAGATTAAAAATAGGTTTGTTAAATATGTTGAAATTGAGGATTATTTTGAGATAATAAGTGAACTCAGCAGTGATATTTCCGTTCCAAAATATTCATCTCAATTGGTATATCTTACCAGTGCCAATTTTAAAACAGAAATAGAATCAAAGATTATTTATTCAATTATACAAAAAGAGCCTAAGCGGGCTGACGTTTATTGGTTAGTGCATGTGGATGTTGTTGATGAACCTTTTACTCGCGATTACAAGGTTGAATTTCTGATTCCTGGTAAGCTGATTCGTATTGATTTTAAGCTTGGATTTAGAGTAGAGCAGAGGGTCAATCTTTTGTATAGGAAGGTAATTGAAGAGTTGGTTAAAAATGGTGAGGTGGATATTACCAGCCAATACACCTCTTTGAATAAACATAAAATTGCAGGTGATTTTAGATTTGTGCTGTTAGAGAAGCATTTGTCCAAGTTCTCTAAGTTGAGCTTCTATGAGCGCTCAATAATGGACTATTACTTTATTTTGAAGCGTTTGAGTTTGTCTGAGGAGCGGAGTTTCGGCCTCGATTCGAGTTATGTAGATGTAGAGAAAGTTCCATTAATTTTTGTAACTCCTGATGATATAGAACTTAATAGGCTGCCTGTTTAACTGAATTGCATAAAAAAAGGCTCCGGGGAGGAGCCTCTATTGTCGGCCTTCCAACCAGACAATTATAGGGATAATTAGGAGGGCAATTTAAATAGTGCTCAATTCCTGTCTCTTATACACATCTCCGAGC
>NZ_LGEL01000109.1 GCF_001636695.1 Pedobacter panaciterrae | reverse complement strand
TTCATACCATTCTAATAACCAATGTACTACAAAATGACAGAGGTAACATACACCTCATAAACAACTGAAAATGAAAACATTAAATGTGTCACAAGTACTATTGTTAACATCGTTTTTAATCTCAAATTTTGGCAGTGTCAAAAATAAAAAGGGATAAGGCAAAGAATCCAAATGATATTGAGGCTATTATTGGTCTTGGAATTAATGTTCGAAAACAAAGAACATTAAAAGAAGTAACTATGGTTCAACTTGCCGGTCTATGCGAGGTAGAATATTCTACAATTTCAAAAATAGAACTAGGGCAAGTTAATACCACTATTACAATGATAACACGTATTGCTAAAGCACTAAGAATTTCCCCTTGTCTTTTATTAGACAACTAATACCGGGGTGAATTAATAAGTATTGCTATTTCTTCATAACTCCTGAATACACTGCTTTACGTAATTCGCCATCTTCAGTGTCAGCTGCATAATCCCAATACATAGCACCAAGCATTCCCTTGTTGAGCAAATAACTACACTTAATTGCTATTGATTTTGGGTCTTCGTAGGTTAAAACAAATTCACCTGCATCATTTGTTAAATAAGGAGCCTTAGCATCATCATCCCATTTTTTTGTATATCCACTTAACTTTACAATATCTTTGTAATCTATATACCAGGCAATATCACCTTTGCCATGGCCATAAAAGGGCATACCAAGTACTAATTTACTAGCAGGAATACCTGCATTGAGATGCGCAGTAACACCTTCATCTACACTGATGTTCTTGGTATACTTTGAACGGTACAATCCAGCATGATGATTTGGAGGGGTTCCCATGTCGTAAGTCATTACATTTACAAAATCAACTATCGGTGTAATAGCCTTAAAGTCTATGTATTTTGCATCTGAAACTGACGCTAAAGTTAATAACTTTTTCTTACCTATTTTACTTCTAATTTCAGACATCAGGAGCGTATAGTTTTTAGTATCATCTGGAGAAGATGATATTTCAGCTTCAGAGCTTGTTGGATATTCCCAGTCGATATCTATTCCATCAAGCTTAAAATCTTTTACCACGCGCTCACAGTCATTCACAAATTTATGTCTGTTTTCTTCAGATGCAGCCATTTCACTAAACCTTCCGCTTTTCCAACCACCTATTGAAAGCAATACTTTGAGCAATGGATATTTAGCTTTTAACTCCACAATACGTCTTAAACGATCTTCATTCTCAATAGATACCCCATCAAATGTTTTGTTGACATGGCCAAAGGCATAGTTAATATGAGTTACAAATTCAGGATCAGGCATAACGTTTCCTCTCGATGTAACATAAGCGACAATTACCTTGTTCTTGGCGTTCTTATTGGGAATTTCTTTTTGTTGTGCCTGAGTTGTACTTAACATAGCAGTAAGCAAAACACCCATAATGGAGTAAATAAATTTCATGGTTAAATTGGTTTAGGTGTCTAAATTTAGAAAAAATGACTAGATATTACGGACATTGCTTTTGAATTGCTTCAGTAAATTCTTTGGTGATGGGCCTTCCACCAAGTGCCTTGCATTCATTATAATATCTCAAGGCATTTTTACAATCCTGCTTCATAAAATAGACTATCGATAACTTAAATAAAGTATTTTGATTTTTAGGATCTATCTTATACGACTGGTTTAATAAATCAATAGCGGCGGATAAATCCTTTGGATCGTTACTTACAGGAAATTTGGCGTAATAGATTGTTGCCTTATCAGTAAGTAAGTTTGAGCTATTAGGATTCAAAATAAGTCCCTCATTCAATTGTTCCATTGCCTTTTCATGATCTCCAAGTGTAAAATAAACAGCAGAAAATCCCCAGAATACATTTTCATTTTTAGGTTCGAGTAACCATGCCTGATTAAACCTGTACATTGCTGTTTTGGTATCCCCTTTATAAAGATAATCAAAGCCTAGTTTTATGATTACCTCTGATGCTTTATGGTGGCTGCCTTGTTGCTTCAGGTAATCATCTATAAGCTGTTGATCAGCCTTTTTTTGTGATTCTGACTTAACAGCATTTCCAAATTTGGGGTTAAGCCTGATATTAGTTTTAGCTTCCTTCTTCCAATCCTCATAGCTGATTGCCTTACCAGGCGATTCTGAGTTAGCATTTGCAGGCTGCTGTGCGTAATTACATGAACTAATTGATATTGAAATTAGTACTATTATTAGAAGTTGTTTCATTTAGAGATGCGTTGAATTGCTATTTGATAAAAAATTCTATTCTTATCGAACAAGATAGGAACTATTTTCTTACTTTAACAACTGCTCATCGCAATTAGAACCGAACATAAACTATGGCCAAATACGTCTCTCTCATTTTAACCAGATTCCTTTTTTTACTTTGCATCTTTTTTGTTTTATGCTTTAACAACGGGGCCTTTCCATTCCTGTATTATATCCAGAGGTTCAGTATACCCGCACTGCAATCTTTTATTCCCTGGTTTGCCCAAAAATATTTGAACCTTTCGTACCAAATCTCCACTTTCACCAATGGTAGTGGAGATACCACTTACGACTATGTGTTACTTCTTTGTGTCTTCCTGATTTCTTTCTTTGGAACACTTATATGGTCGGCATTAGACAGAAAGAGAAAAAGCCATAATCAGCTATTCTACTTGACTATAGTTGTTTGTAGGTTTTATGTTGGTTTTATGCTTGTCCATTATGGAATTGCAAAACTTAATGATGGACAATTTCCCTCATTATACTTAAGTCAGCTTGCAACAACTTACGGAGATTCTTCTCCGATGGGTTTGGCATGGAGATTTTTAGGCTTTTCTGATGGTTACAAATGGTTTATGTTTACGGCAGAAATGATGGGTGTCTTATTGTTTTTTAGAAAAACAGCAACCATAGGTGCCTTTTTATGCCTGATGACTTCAGCAAATATTATGGCCATTAACTACTTTTATGATGTCCCAGTAAAGTTGCTGAGCACAGCTCTTGTTTTGATGTGCTTAATTATACTTTCTCCTAATATTAGGACTTTGTTTAAGTTCTTTTTTAATGGAGAACTGGTAAGACTAAATCTATTAAAGGCTCCTGTTTTTAAAGCAAAATGGGGTAGAATTTCTAAAATAGTATTGAAGTATGTTGCAGTATTGCTATATGCAGCAATTCCGTTATTTACGGCGTTAAACATAGCCCTAATTAGCAAAAAGACGAATAACAAGCCCGTAGTTTATGGCGCCTATGATATAGAGGAGATAAAATCAGAAAAGAACGAACCGCTTCCCGATACCTCTTTTTTAAGTCGTAAATTGGAACTAGTAGCATTTGACAGGAATGATTACGCAGTTATCAAATATAACGGAACTGAAACGGCATGGTGCACTTATAAAGTACTTCAAACATCAAAGACTCTGGACATATCATTTGCTGATAATCCAAAAGCTATCTACAAACTAAATTACCAATTTCCAGACAGCAATAAATTGATTCTTAAAGGCAATTTATTTGGTACACCTGCTACAATTACTTTGAAGAGAAAGAAGTATCAGCTTGCTGAACGACCATTTCGATGGATTAGTGAACATCCATACAATAGATAGACATTCATTAGAACATTTCAACAATTCTCGGAACAGGAGAAAATTTCAATTAAATTTGCTTTATGAGTAATGGCGGTTCTTCTAATTCAATTTTCGACAGAGTATTATCTTTTATTGACTACACCAATCAGAATATTTTTCTGACAGGAAAGGCTGGAACGGGAAAAACAACCCTGCTTAAGCGGATTAAGGAGAGTAGCTCAAAAAAAATGGCCGTGGTTGCTCCTACCGGAGTTGCAGCAATGAATGCCAAAGGAACCACGATCAATTCCTTTTTCCAATTGCCCCCAGGCTCCTTTTTCCCGGGTGATATTAGTTTAGAAAACCTGCAATCAGGAATACTTTCTATTCAATCCATGGTGTCTGATTTAAGCTATACCAGAGATAAGATAAATCTGTTTAATGAACTGGAACTACTTGTTATTGATGAGGTTTCGATGGTACGTTGCGACTTGCTGGATGTAATTGATGCAATACTAAGATCGGTTAGAAAAAATACCATGCCTTTTGGTGGGGTTCAACTCCTGCTAATTGGAGATTTATATCAACTACCACCGGTTACCAAAAGAGAAGATTGGACATTTCTAAGCAGAGCATACCCATCGCCTTATTTCTTTGATGCACTTGTAGTACGCAGAAACCCACTTTTACAAATAGAGCTTACCACAGTATTCCGACAAACTGAACCTGAATTCATTAATATCCTGAATGATATCAGAAACAATCAGATTAGTGAAAGTAGTTTGAATCTGCTAAACAAAAGATACGACCCTCAATTCAGTTCTACAGACGATTTAAATCCGATTATTATTACCTCACATAATGCTGAGGCAAATACAATTAACAAAGAAAAGTTAGATGAGCTAACCGGTGAGGAATATACTTTTGAGGGAGAGGTAAGTGGGGAGTTTAGAGATTTGGGCTTACAGGCAGAGCAGACTTTAAAGCTTAAAGAAGGCGCCCAAATCATGTTCATAAAAAATGACACCGGTGATAACCGGAAATTCTATAATGGAAAGATTGGAAAGATTAAGTCAATTAAAGATGCGGAGATTTATATCTCTTTTCCGCAGGAAGATGATTTACTATTGGAAAAAACTTCCTGGCAATCTTTTGAATATAAAGCAGACCCTGAAGAGGCTATTGTTCAACAGCAAGTTGGTGAATTTTCACAATATCCTATTAAACTGGCCTGGGCTGTTACGATTCATAAAAGTCAGGGATTAACATTCGACAATGCTATAATTGATGCTGGAAAATCATTCGTTGCAGGTCAGGTATATGTAGCTTTAAGTCGGGTTAGAACACTAAACGGACTTATTTTGAAATCTAAAATTAGTACTGAAAGTTTAAGATCAAATACAGAGGTGATCAATTACATGAAACCTATTAATGAGAATGATCTGGAGAGTGTATTAATTGCAGAACAAGAAAAGTTCATTCTTCAGCTAATACTAAACCATTTTTCGCTAAACAGAGTACTTACTGGGCTGGAAACAATCAGCTCCAATTCTGAGATCGTTAAATCACATCTCCCGGAATTTAAATCTTTACTTACACAACTAAGTAAATCAGTTAAAGATCTTATGACCTTGTCTGACAAGTTTCAAACCCAGGTCAAACAGTTACATAAACAAGCAGGCTTTAAAGATCAACATGTGCTGCAAGAGAGAATTGAGTCTGCATTAGCATATTTCAGTAAAGAGATGACAATTCAACTCCTAAATCCTGTAAACAAAAACATCAGAATTAAACCAAAAAACAAAATTCAACAACAAATACAGCACTTACTACAAAAATACAGGCAAATAATAGAGGCCAGAGTTTCGCAAATGCAATTTGCTTCTGAATTATTAAAAGATTCAATCAAACCTGAGGATTATATTACCTGGATTAATAAACACAAGGCGAAACCCAGTAATAAACCAGGCTCTTCATCTATAGAACCTACTGTTACGCTACAACTATTTTAAATTTTGGTTTAACATATTCATGCCTACACCCTCACTCCATAATTTATTAATTATTGTAATATTACTTATTGCAATGATGGTAATATGTGTTTGGACAAAAAAATTAACTTTCCCTGCAGCACTTACTGCTGGTATAATTGGTTTCTTTGTATTTGCCGGGCTAGGAGAAACTGGAATTCTAATGCTCGTGACCTTTTTTATTCTTGGTGTATTGGCTACGGGACACAAAAAACAACTGAAAACAAAATATGATCCTGAAATACTGGATAATAAGGGAAGAACCTCCGGGCAAGTATTTGCAAACGGTGGCATGGCCGGGTTATTCGGTATTTTGGCAATTGCTGATCACAAAAATTCAAGTCTGTATATTTTAATGGCGGCTTCCAGTCTTGCATCTGCAATTGCAGACACCCTTTCTTCTGAACTGGGAATGGTGTACGGACGCAGATTCTATAACGTATTGACCTTTAGAAGAGAAGTGAGAGGTTTGGATGGTGCTGTAAGTTTAGAAGGAACACTCATAGGTGCCTGCGGTGCAGGTATAATAGCCTTAATTTATGCTGGATTTGATAAAAAAAGTCTTTTTGTAATTGGCTCTGGAATACTTGGTAACCTAACAGATTCAATACTAGGTGCTACTTTTGAACGCAAAAACTATATAGGAAATGATCTGGTAAATTTCCTGAATACCCTTGTAGCTTCCTTACTAGGAATGATGTTTTATTACATCTTTAATTTTCCATAACTTAGCTGCCCTAATTAAAATCATTATGGCAGTACTACATAGAAAAGAAGAGAAAATTGAAGCAGTGTTAAGTGAACTTCCTAAAGATTACACAGAAAAAGATTTTGTTGATATGTTTATTAAACTCTATTCTAAAGACTGGGGTAAAATTAAAGCAAACTACATTAAACAAAATCAGGATAAGGAACCTGGAACAGTAGTTAAGATGCCAAAACCAGAACTCTATTTAAAACACTTATTGACTACATTTCTTGAAAACAACTAATTATAAAGTTAACAACCTATAAAAGCTTTTTGTCATCTGTCATAAAAACTCTGGTACTTTCAATATACTCACCACCTTTGGAATCTTTATACTTTAAATTGATATAAAAAGCTCTATAACCTGAATCAGGATACGTCTCCAGCGTGTTTATCTCTGATTTGGGTTTAACATCAAGCTTCCTGGATTCCCATTTATCATTTCTAAAATCCAAATCGGGAGAATCTGCACGCCATAATGTAACATCAATCAACTTATCGGCTGTGGTTTTAATGCTAACCTTTACCCCTTCGCTACTTTGAGAAGATTTCCATATACAAATAGGATAAGGTGAATTTGACATTGTGAGTCCAAAGAATGAACTTAGCGTAGTCATGGCTTCTTTGCCGTCGCCAAGTCCATGGCCTACATTTGGCACATAATGAATCAAGTTTTGCCCTGGAATACTGTCGTAATAGTTCTTGATATTGTCTATTGGCCAATACTCATCATTGGTTCCCATTACAATCATCTTAGGCATCGTTAGCATTTTACGATACGAATAAGGATCAATCATAGTGGCTAAATCATTGCTACTTCCAGTACCAAGGTCCTGCACAAGTCCTAGTTTCACATAATCTTCTATCTGGACGCTATAATCCTTCCACACCTTGATTTGATAATTCATACTTACTGGCATATTCAGCATATCGATTACCATGGGTGCTATTGCCGTTACCCGTTTATCAGAAGCTCCGGTAAGCCAGGTTGTCCAGCCACGTTTAGATGCTCCAGAAACAACAAACCTGTTAATGCTATGATGCAGTTTCTGCTTAGAAAATTCCTGAACGGCATCCATAGCACTTTTTGCAGATTTAACCATCGGAAATAGTAATGGCCAGCTGTAATCACCATCCTGTTTATAGTTATGAAGTGTATATGAAATTAAAGCATCTTCCGTTAAATTATTGTAAAGAGGTTGATTTGGTGCTTGTCTGAGTATAGCAACTACGGCCTTGTTTTCTTTTGCTATTGCACTAAAGCTTTTAACAAGACCATCCCCTTTATCGCTCCAATTTGGCATCCCCTCTTTATTTATGCTTCCACCTGTAATAAACAATAAAGCCCCATCGTATTTCTTTTCCTTTGGAACAATTACGCTAAGCTGATGACTCCAGATATATTCTCTCCACTTTTGTGAGGTAAGTAAAATACTGTATACCATGGCATCATCAAGATCATAAGAATCCTTTATCTCCCATTTGTATGTCTTGTCACCGTTATTTAAGTAATGTGACAAAGCATTTGTTGGAGTTATGCCCACAGGTGATATTGTTGCTTGAGCCTGAACAAGCAAAGTTATCAAACACAAAAAGAGCGTAAAAGCTATACCTGGTTTCCTAACTATTTTCTTTTTAAGAACTAAGATAAAAAGTTTTATTTAACAGTTTGGGCTAAAGGATAGCCTTTATTAATCCATTCTGTTTTTAAATTAACTGTTAAATTTAATAAATATGCTTTCGTAAATTTTTGATCATTTAGAGCTTTAAAAGCAGGCCTGATGTTAGGGCATTTATCCATTGGACAGCAACCACAATATACCACGATCATTTCGTCTTTTGGAAGACCTTTTAAAGCCTTACTTAGCTTTTCTACATTTAGTTTCTCGCTGGCAGCTCCGAGGTGTGTAGCACCTTTTATATCCTCAACCACACCAATATTATAAATACGAATCTTCTGTCCCTTTTCTATCATTTTTGCTAAAACAGAAGGCTCCATAAGTTGATCTTTAGTCCACGGATTGCTCTGCAACTGAGCAGAAGGGATTTGTTGTGCTTTAGAAATATTTGAATTACCAACAAAGAATAACAAAACAACTATCGTTTTTAAAAATAAGTATCTCATAAATTTTAAATTAATACTGCAATTTAATCATTACTCCTGTAAACTTCATGATTAATAACCTGTGGCATCACTTTGTTACTTAATGCTGCAATCAGATTTTCAGCGGCCATTACGGCCATCTTATCTCTGGTTTCTTCAGTTGCAGAACCTATATGCGGTAATACACAAACATTTGGCAAATTAAGTAATGGATTATCCTTGTCCATTGGTTCAGGATTAGTAACATCCAATCCTGCCCCCCAGATAACTCCGTTATGAATAGCACTAATTAAGTCTTCTTCGTTATGCAAACCACCCCTTGCTGTATTAATAAACAAAGCACTGCGTTTCATTCTCTCAAATGCAGATTTATTGAAGATATTTTTAGTTTCACCAGTAAGGTTAGCATGAACAGATAAAACATCGCTTTCGATTAATAGCTGATCAAAGGAGACATATTTCGCATTCAATAATTCCTCTGCTTCAGTATTTCGATTTCTGTTATGATAAATGATATTCATCTCATAGGCTGCTTTTGCCTTCTTAGCAAGTTCAACCCCAATCCTTCCTAAGCCAAAAACACCAAGTGTTTTACCTTTTAATTCCATTCCCAGATTTGCGGTAGGCTCAAAAAACGACCAGTCACCACGCTCAATCTTTTTATGCATCTGAAAAGCATTTCTGGAAACTGCAAGCATCAGGAGAAAAGCAACGTCTGATGTAGCATTACTAAGAACATCAGGAGTATTACTAACAGGTATTTTATAAGAATTTGCAGCTTCAATATCTACATTATCATAGCCAACACTCATCAATGCAATAGCTTGCAAATGACAACATTCTTCAAAAAAATGAGCATTTAGTTTATTCGATCCAGCACTCAACAAGGCATCGTGTTTTTTACAAAGTTCAATTAGCTCTTTCTGAGGTAATTGTCTTTTTTCGGTATAAACAGTTAAGTCATAACCGGCTTCTTCAAGTATTTGAATTCCTCTTTGAGGTATTTTTCTCGTTATTAAAACCTTATTCCTGTCTCTTATACACATCT